>JBBRBZ010000011.1:0-42972 GCA_038205305.1 Gemmatimonadales bacterium | reverse complement strand
GCACGATGAAGATCGGGAAGACCTCCATGAGCCAAGTGGACTCGGAATAGGCGCCGATGGCCGAGCCGGTCAGCGCAACAACGCCGATGGCGAGGAGCAGAAGCGGATAGCGCTCTGCACGGGTCATTCGGGGCACTCCAGACGGGAGAGGGTCGCGTGGTGGCCAGCGGTTGTCCAGGCATGCATGCCCAGCGGGTACAATCCGGCGGCCTGGAAATGCCGGCGATAGCTGCTCGCGCGACGCCGCTGGAACCCTGCCATGTCGCCCTCGATGGCGTCCTCCACCGTGAAGGTCGGCAGGTAGGCCACGCCACCAACCAGAGGCACCATGGCGGCAAGCGACTTCCGAAGCATTGGTGTGGTCAAGTAGTGCAGCACATCGGCCGCGATGACGAGATCGAATGGACCGTCGAGGTCGAACTGATCGAGCTGCTCCAGCGAGCCGAGGTGGAGGTTGCGGCGGCGGCCCCAGCGCTTGACTGCCCACTCACTGCAGTCGAATCCGATGTACCGCACCTGGGGACGCAACTTCCGCAAGTGTGGGTACCAGCGGCCTTCGCCCGCGCCGGCATCCAGCACGGACTGGATCGGGCGGGCGAGGAGGTGTTCCGTGACGGCGACAGCGAAGGCAACCTGGCGGTGGAGTTCACCGCCGGAGGCTATCGCGTGCCGCCGATCACGGTACCATCGATCAAAATAGGCGCGATCGTACTGCTTGGGTCGCGACATGGCGTGACGACGTGAGGTGGGCGAGCACGGCATGGAGCGTCATCGTCGAGGCCGCCTTGTCTGTTGATTTCAGGGACAGGGTATGCGAGTCCCAGATGTCGTCGAGTCCACTCCCGCCCTCGGTGTCCTGCTCCTCACCACCAAAGCCGGAATCATCGCCACCGAAGCCGTTTACCCTCTCGACCCGGAGCAGCGTCTTGGCGATCTGGTCCCCGACCTTCACCGTTACGAGGTAGTCACCGGTCTCGGCAGTACCGCCACGACCACCGCCGAAGCCTCCGCCGCGGCCACCACGGCCGCCGCCCGGCACCTGAATGAGCGTACTGATGGTCTCCGCGAGGGTGGAATCAGCTCCGGCCAGGGCAGCCAAACCGCCACCGCCACGAGCTCCCCGCCCACCACCGCCCGCCCCACGTCCACCACCCGCGCCGAACTGCTCACCCGGCCGTTCGACCCAGACGTCGGTGTTGCCACGGCCACGGCCGCCGCCACCGAAGGCGGCGCCACCACGGGCGCCACCCCGAGCACCACCCGCCGCCTGTTGCGCGATGAGCGCGCGGACCCGGGCCAGTGCCGCCGTGTCAGTGCCCGCCTTCTTGAGTGAATCGAACACCGTCTGCACGCGCTTGGCCGCGACGATGCTGTCCCGGATCTGTGACGGTGACGGCGGCGTGGACGCCGCGGCCGTCGGGCGCTTGTTGAAGGTCCAGTTCACCCGCTGAAGCCCGTTGGTGGCAGGACCAGTCAGCGTCTGCACGGTGTCGCCCATGGCGTCCTGGATCAGGATGCTGGCCTGACCGGTGCCACCGCCAGTGACCAGGTATTCGATCTGCGCTCCGTAGGGGGCGCTCTGTCCCTTGAAGAAGACGCCCTGCCCCGTCGACTGCCCCTCGAAGATCTGTTCACCGTACTGGAACGCTGTCTTCGGCTTGAAGACCGTCAGCCCCGCGGCCGCGGTGGCATGCGGCAGCTGCGAGATGGCAGAAACATCAACGATCCAGATCGAGCGGCCGTGGGTGGCCGCGATGAGCTCGCGGTCGCGCGGATGAATCTTCAGGTCGTACACGGCGACCGTCGGCAGCCCCGACATGAAGCGCTGCCATGATCCGCCACGATTGAACGAGATGTAGGCGCCGACGTCGCTGCCGAGATAGAGCACGTCGGGGTTTGCCGGATCCTCGCGGATCACGTGCACGTAATCGACGCCGCCGGTCGGCAGGTTGTTCACGATCGAGTGGAACGACTTGCCGTAATCATTGGTGACAAAGACATATGGCGTGTAGTCACCGTTGCGATGATTGTCGAAGGTGACGTAGAAGGTGTTGGTGTCGGCATAGGACGGCTCGATCCGCGACACATAGACATGCGACGTGTCGGCGAAGGGGAAGCGCTTGGTCAGTTCCTCCCAATTGGCTCCATCGTTGCGCGTGAGCCAGACCCGGCCGTCGTCGGTGCCGGCGTAGAGCAAGCCCGGTCGAACGTAGGACTCCGCGAGAGCCACCACCGTGCCATAGGTCTCCGCGCCGGTGGCGTCGTTGGTGATGCCGCCGGTGGTGCGCAGGCTGACTCGCGTCTTCATGGTGTCGTTGTAGCTGAGGTCGGGCGAGATGGGGAACATCTCGTCGCCGCGCTTCACCGACTTCATGACCCGGTTACTGCCAGCATAGAAGATCGAGGGATTGTGGGGCGAGAGGATGAACGGCGTCTCCCAATTCCAGCGCAGCGCAAACGCCGAGGAGTCTGCCGCGATCATCGCCTTCAGTT
The DNA here is from genome assembly GCA_038205305.1 of Gemmatimonadales bacterium. Taxonomy (GTDB): domain Bacteria; phylum Gemmatimonadota; class Gemmatimonadetes; order Gemmatimonadales; family GWC2-71-9; genus Palsa-1233. Next base: position 40,479 of record JBBRBZ010000011.1, on the reverse strand, counting down.
CCGTCATACGCTTCTTGCCCGCGGCGCTCGCCGCCCGGGTTGCGTCGAGTTCGATCACCGCGATGGAATCCTGCATCTCGGCCATGTGCGTCCGGGCGTTCGGCTTGGAGAGATTGGTATTCTCGCCGGTCGCGACATTTACCCGCGACATGCTGCCGCCCTGCGACTCCCCATAGGCAATGTGCGGATCGTTCGGGTCCTGCGCGGTCCAGAAGCCGTCGCCGCCGGCGATGGTGTACCACATGGCGTTGCTGATCGGGCCGCTCTTGCGACGGCTCGGGCCGCACCAAGTGCCGTTGTCCTGCAGGCCGCCGCAGACGTTGTACGGAAAGGCGTAGTCGAACGAGACGGCATAGAGTTGACTGATGGCCAACGAATTGAGCACCAGCCAGTTGCCGCCCTTGTCGAAGCTTTCGGAGACGCCGCCGTCATCACCGACAATGATCCGGTTGCCATCATTGGGGTCGATCCACATCGCGTGGTGATCGACGTGCACGCTATTGGTGGTGGTACCGGTGGTCTTGCCACCGTCGTTCGACACCATGACCGGCGTGGACGACCAGTACACCCGATCAGGGTTCTTCGGATCGACGCGTACCTGCGAGTAGTAGAATGGACGGGTGTTGGCCGTACTGGTGCGCGTCCAGGTCTTGCCGGCATCGGCCGACCGGTAGAGACCGGACAGACTCTCCTGTGCCTTGCCGACACTAGGCTTTCCCTTGGCATTGGGTGTGGTATCAGCCTCTACCATCGCGTACATGATGCGATAATCGCTCGGCGCGATCGCCAGACCGATGCGGCCCTTCATCGTCTCGGGGAAACCCCCGCCCTTCACCTCGGTCCAGCTCTCGCCGCCGTCGATGCTCTTCCAGAGGGCGCTTCCTGGCCCGCCGCTCTGCAGGAAGTAGGGTCCGCGCTGCCGTTCATAGCTGGCCGCGAAGAGAATGTCGGGGTTGGTCGGATCGATCGCGATATCGACGAAGCCGGCCTTGTTGCTGATGAACTTCACCAGGCGCCAGCTCTTGCCGCCGTCGGTGGTCTTGTAGAGACCGCGATCGGCGGAAGGGTTCCACGGGGCGCCAAGCGCGGCGACCCAGACAATGTTCGGATTGGTCGGGTGCACCACGATGCGACCGATGACCTGGGTCTTCTCGAGCCCCATCAGGTTCCAGGTGATGCCGCCGTCGGTGGACTTGTAGATGCCGCCGCCAGGCGCAATGGTGTTGCGCGAGTTCGGCTCCCCAGTGCCGGCCCAGACCTGCATGGTGTCGCTCGGGGCGATCGCCAGCATCCCCATCGCCACGACCTTCTGGTTGTCGAACACCGGGCGGAAGGTCACGCCACCGTTGGTGGTCTTCCAGATACCGCCTCCCGCTGCGGCGACGAAGAAGGTCCGCGATGGCGAAGGGATCCCGACCACATCGCTCACCCGCCCCATCGTGTTCGCAGGACCGATGTTGCGCCAGCGAAAGGCCGCCAGCGTGGCGGAATCGAGTGGCGCAGTGGACTGGGCGGAGAGGAGGCTGGCGGTGCCGGCGAGAAGCGCCACTAGGCAGGCGCTGACGTGGAGACGTCGCATGGACAAAAACTCGCTGTGTGAGGAAGGCCGGGACGAGTCCCGAGCACCCCCTATACGCGCAGGGGTGCCTGAAGGTTGTGAGGGCGAGGGGCCCGGCAACCAGTCCGTACCACCATAGTCAGGGACGCTGTGCTCGCCCCGGACGGTCTCGAGGTTGTTCGTGGTCGTGGGGGCCAAGCCTCGCCCCTTTCCTGAATGGGGAGGGCGAATACGGCATGGTACGGACAGGGAGGGATTCGAACCCTCGAGACGGCTTACACCGCCTAAACGCGTTCCAGGCGTTCCTCTTCAACCACTCGAGCACCTGTCCAAGGCTCTGCGCCGGCGAATGGTAATCGGCCCGAGGATGCTTCTCCAGCGCAGCATGAAAGGGCCAAGTTACTTTCATGGCAGCCCGATGTGAGGCCTCCGACCGACGAGGGGACCCCGACTTGATCGCATCCGTACCCGAGGTTCGAGCCATGCCCCCCTCGAGCCTCTCGCCCCAGGACGAGGCAGCGAGGGCCGTCGCCCTCCAAAAGATGAAGCTGGTAGCCACCGGCTTTTTGGTGCTGGCGTTGGCCATCTTCGTGGTCGCCAGAATGTTCGAGGCCGCCCACCCGTGGCTGGGCTACATCCGGGCAACCGCTGAGGCGTCGTTGGTGGGCGGACTGGCGGACTGGTTCGCCGTGACCGCACTATTCCGCCGCCCACTGGGCCTTCCCATTCCGCACACCGCCATCATGCAGACCCAGAAGGACCGGGTCGGCAGGATCCTCGGCAACTTTGTCCAGAATCACTTCCTTTCCCGGGCCGTGCTCGAGGCGCGGCTGAGCGGCATCCGGCCCACAGAACGGATGGCCAGCTGGCTCCAGGACCCTGACCATCAGCGCCATCTCGCCCGGCAGCTCGCGGGCGGGCTTTCGCGCGCCGTCTCGGCGCTGCCCGAAGCAGAGGTCCGCGAGTTCGTCCAGCGCAGTGCGGTCTCGCGACTCGAGGCGGTCCAGTTCGCGCCGCTGATCGGGGACATTCTCTCGGTCGCTGCCGCCGAAGGTCGGCCGCAGGAACTGCTCGATGAAGCCACCAAACTCATCGGCGGCGAATTGCTGGAGAGTCGTGACGCCATCCGGACCAAGGTGCGCGCCGAGAGTCCTCGCTGGCTCCCGCTCGGTGTGCGCGACGCCATCGCCGACAAGATGGTGGGCGGGTTGCAGCATTTCTTGCGAGAACTCGCCGCCGACCGCACCCACCCAATGCGCGCCCGCTTCGAGCAGATCGTGCAGGACTTCATCCAGCGCCTCAAGACGTCCCCCGATTTGAACGTGCGGGCGGAACGCCTCAAGCGGGACCTGCTCGGGCACCCGATGGTGGAGGAACTGGTGACGTCGGTGTGGGGCCGGGCGCGTCGGGCGGCCGAGCGCTACCGCGACGATCCCGACAACACCTCGCTCGAACCGCTGGAGACCGCCCTCTCGGCGCTCGCCGAATCGCTTACCTCGAGCGAGAGCCTGCGTCGCGAGGTGGACACCTTCATCGTCGATACCATCACTACCCTGCTCGAACAGCATCGTCACGAGGTCGCCGAACTGATCGCCGCCACGGTGCGCGACTGGGATCCCGAGGTGGCCGCCCGCCGGATCGAACTCGCCGTGGGGCGGGATCTTCAATTCATCCGCCTCAACGGCACGCTCGTCGGCGGGATGGCAGGGTTGGTCATTTACGTGATCTCGAAGCTGCTCTAACTGCACCGAGAGACGAGAGACGAGAAAGGTGACAAGCGGGGAGGCCGCCACCATACTTGGGGAGTACATTGGGACTCTCTCGTCTCTCGTCTCTCGTCTCTCGTCTCTCGCGACCGATGCCATGACTAGATCTGTTCGACTCCTCGCTGCGCTCTCAACTTTGCTGGTGGTGTCGGCTTCAGCGCAATCGACCATCAAGGCGACTCTACCGGGCTGCCCTGCCCTGCCGGCGCTCGATTCGGTCCAGATCATGCGCGATGTTTTTCGGCTCGCCGACGACTCCATGCGCGGACGGAAGATCGGAACTCCTGAGAACGCCAAGGCGCGAGATTTCCTGGCCGCCAGGTTTGATGCGCTCGGCCTGAGTCCGCTCAACGGGGTGCGCATCCAGAAATGGGCGAATGCACCTCGCCGTGCCGGGAATGACTCGTTGCGGGGCGCGAACGTGATCGGGATGATCAAGGGCAGCACGCGGCCGGAGCAGTATATCGTGGTGTCGGCCCACTTCGATCACATCGGTGTCGGTTCACCGGTCAAAGGTGACTCCATCAACAACGGCGCCGACGACAACGCTTCGGGCACCGTCGCGCTGCTTGCTGCCGCGAAGTACTTCATGAAGGCTAAGCCCGCGCACACCATCATCTTCGCCCTGTTTGACGGCGAGGAGTCGGGCGACCAGGGCAGCAAGGCGTGGGTCGATGCGGCGCCCGTGTCGCTCGACAAGATCTTGCTCGACGCCAACATGGACATGCTCGGGCGGAACATCCACAATGAACTCTACGCCGCGGGACCGACCAAGTATCCCCAACTCCGGCCACTAGTCGAAGAATCGATCCGTTGCGCTCCTCGGGAGGTGATCCTCAAGGTGGGCCACGATACCGGTGGTCGAGGCTATGACTGGACCGACCAATCCGATCAAGGCGCCTTCAATGCCAAGGGGATTCCCTTCGTCTATTTCGGGGAAGAAGACCATCCCGACTACCACCGTCCCAGCGACAGCGCGGACAAGCTGATGCCTGCGTTTTTGGTGACATCGGCCAGGATCGTAGTGGATTTCGTCCGACGCTTCGACGCAGCACCGGTCGCGCGGCACTAAGCTCCATTCGTGGCGCCCCGCCACCGGATGTTGCCGTCGGTCACTTCAACTCAGGAGTATCTATGATACGCAAGATTGCAGTCGCGCTTTCGCTCGGAGGGATCGCCGCGATCGCGCCGCTCAGTGCGCAGACCAGCATCGGGATTGTCGGCGGGTATGTCGGGTCCAGCGTCTCGTACCAACCCGCCGTGGCGGGGCTGACCTGGTCGTCGAAGTCGGGTTTTGCGGCCGGCCTCTCGCTGGGAGTCATGTCATCGGGAAGCCTGTCGCTCAACGCCGAGGCGTTGTACGTCCAGAAGGGTGCCAACGCCTCAGGCGGCGGTTTCACCGGGTCGGAGAAGGTCAACTATCTCGAGGTACCGGTGCTGCTCAGGTACAACCTGACCAGCGGGTCGGGGCCGAGGTTCTTCCTGATGGCCGGCGGCCAGTACTCGAAGCTGCTGAGCTGCACCACGTCAGTCTCAGGCCTGGCTGACGCGGACTGCAAGTCGAGCGGGGATGTGAAAGGATTTGATTACGGTGCGGTGTTCGGCGCCGGGGTGACGTCCGGCAAGATCACGCTCACCGGTCGCTATGACCTCGGCATGCAAAACCTCAATGCGAACGTCACGGCGGGTGACCCCACGGTGAAGAACAGGGCCTTCCTGGCGCTGATCTCGATTCATCCGTAGTGCGTGCAGACCGCGCTGCGCGCGTGCGGCGCGGCCGGAAAATGAATGCAGGACGTGCCCCATGGCTAGCAGCTTCGTCCTGCTGCTGGCCATGTAGGCGCCGTGTGTGAACTATTTCCCGATGACCTGCACGCTCGTGCTGGTCCTGCCGGTGCGGACCAGCAGCTTGGCGTAGACACGCCCAGTGGGTGCATCCCAAAAGTATTTGTCGCCGGACGATGCCGCGAGCAGCGCCAGTGAGGCGACTGAGCCCAGTGGCGTTCCCGACTGGGCGTCGCGAACCACATTGAAGGAGGTCGTCGGGAACGGTAACGAGACCGTGATCCCGTCTCCCACCAGCGCGCGCTGCAGGGTCACCCGAGGACGAGTTGGCGACGCCCCCGTCCAGGTGATGTCATATCGGCGCTCGATCATGACGGACATCTGCGAGGTTTGCGGATTGCCCGGGACCCCGACCAGACTGACCGACACGCCATCATCGCGCTGGATGGTCAGCGGTGCGACCGCCTCGCCGATGTCGCTCTGAATCACCAGGCCGTCATATCGGTAGGGACATTCCCAGGCATTCCAGGCGACATGAGAGACACAGGCCGTGGTGACCAGAAACGGCGTGTTGGCCACCACCGTGGCGCCCACTCGACCCGTGATACTGCCATCCGCATCGACAAACAGCGCCGCCTTGTCGCCATCCTTGTTCGCCGCAGGATTCTCGAGGTAGGCGCCGTTCGCGTTCACCAGCTGAACCAGTGTGGCCATGTTCTGCTGCGAAATTGGAAAACCGTTCGATCGGTTGTAGCCAAGCGCGCTCGCCGCTCGAAGCCCGGTCCCGACGAAATTGGCGAAGGTCACACTCGTGGTTCCGACGGTCCCGTCGTAGAACTCGAATCCACGAATCGGAAAGGTGGGGTTGGGTGATGCACCGGTATTGGCACTCTCGCCCACCACCAGCGAGTTCTGCAGCCAGGTATCGGAGGCCGCGAATGTGGCGCCGATCATGTTGTCGGCGAGCATCGCCCCGTCGAGGCGCAGCGCCGCGCCGCGCAGCCAGACGGCTCGCCCCGAGTTCTTCCAGCCGGTGAAGTCCTGAAACATCGCGACGACGGGTGTGCCGTTGGCCATCGCGCCGACCCGCGGCGTGTAGTTGGTGGTCTCGGTGGTGAGGTCGGCCTTGGGGCCGTCATCAACCTGAAGCCCCGGGGACCTGTTACTGTGGGCAACATTGTGCCGGAACTCGCCGAGCGGCGTGAGCCGGGGGAGGTCCGGCGCACCGGCGGAGAGCCCGGTGGGCGACGCCGGCAGTGCGAACCAGAAGCCGAAACCGACCGACCCAGCCGCCGCATTGTCGCGGAAACTGTTGGCGGGATTGGTGATCCAGTAGGTCGCCGGCTTTGCATCGGATGGCAGAATCCGGACGGCGAGTGCCGGGACCCTCGCGCTGAGGCCGAGATTGTGCACCAAGGTGTTGCCGCTCTCCGCGCCGTCCTCGAGGAAGTAGCCGTGGCCGAGATGGTCGTAACAGACATTCCCCTCGGCCAGCAGGTCATCGGTGCCATGGATGGTGAGGCAGCGATTGTTCGTCTTCCAGATGCTGGCGTTGCGGATGTACTGCCCGGTCACGTCACCGGCGAGATGCCAGTGGATCGGGTAGCGGCCCACCTTGCCGCTCTGTCCCATACGGGTGACTTCGATGCCATCCAGGTGGGCGACGCCCCCGGCCAGCACGATCACATGCCCGCCGAAACCACTCGTCGATTGCGAGTCGCCCTGAATGGTGATGTTGCGGGTCAGCAGCGCCACCTCTGCCCGTTCGTCCACGACCCGTCCCGCGATCGTCTGGAGGATTCCCCAGTGGCTGTTCCGCAATGCGCTGGTGAGGGTGACAGCCCCGGCGGAGGCAGTGGCCACTGTCGCCTCTTCGGCCCGCGCGGGGTCGAAGTCGGTCGAGGCGATGACGATCCGATCCCCGGGGCGCCAGCTCACCGGATCTGCGAGGCTGAGCGAGGCGCTCCCCGCCCCAGCGCTGGCGGTCAGCCGCGTCCAGCCGAGGCGGGGCTCACCATGCAGTTCGAGCGTCGCCCCGGGAAAGACGGCCAGCACCTTGGTACCCACCCTGCCCGAGGTGGTGCCCGAATCGGCTCCTGTGAGCGTGAGGAGGAAGCGCTTCAGGTACGGTGTGGCGGCCGTCCCGACGGTGAATGCCCCGTTGACAAACACTTCATGCGCGGTGAGGTCGATGCTCGAGTCGGGATCCACGGTCAGGGAACCATCGATGGTCAGGCGATTCAGCGCCGGTGGCGAAACATCAAGCACGATGCGCTTCCCCAGCGGAATCGTCACATCACTGTTCACCACAGGGGCGCCCGCCGGGCTCCAGGTCAGTGGGTCTGACCAGCGGTTGCTGGGCGCCGGCGGCGGCGGGGGTGGGGGTGGGGACACCAACGGGGCGTCAGGCGTACAGCCAAGGAGCAGGACGGCGACAAGGGCGACACGGCACCAAGAGCGCACGAGGACTCCGCTGGGTGGATTCGAAGTTAGTATCGGTCGGAGGGCCGCGTCCGTCGAGCGGTCAGCTCACCACGCGGCGACGGAAGGAGCGGACGCCGAGGGCGGTGAGGAGTACCGCGAGGATCAGCAGCATCCCGGCACTGGCCAGCGGGGTCATGTGCGGTACGTCCGGCGTGAGGGCGATGCGCAACCCTTCGCTCATGTAAACGAGCGGGTTGACGAGCACAGCGACCTTCAGCCACGGAATCGCCTTCAGAGCGGCCCAAGGATAGTAGACACAGCCCAGGAACATGATCGGCGTGAGCACCACGGCGAACATCAGTCCAATATGCTGCGGACGGACGACCGTGCCGAGAAAGAGACCCAGCGAGGCCGCCGTCCAGCTCGCGAGCACCAGCATCACGATCAGCATTCCCCAGCTCGCCACCCGCACATGGACGTCCGTTGCCGGCAGCAGGGTGATGATCGGGAAGATCACCGCACCCGCGAGCATGCCCTGGAATGCCCCGAAGGCCACCTTGGCGAGTGGCACGGTGGCCGGCGGGATCGGCGCGAGCACCCGATCCTCGATCTCCCGGGTCGCCCCCAGCTCGATGCTGAGCGGTAGCGCCACCGCCGCGATGCCGGTGAACACCATCGCCACCGCCACAAGCCCTGGCACCAGGACAGTCGCGAAGGTCATCGAGCCTGCAGCCGTCGGCATCGGCTGGCCACTTCGGGGAAGTACATAGGTGAAGACGAAGACCGTCAGCAGTGGGTTCATCACCGTACGCAGGAAAGTCGGTACCCACTCGCGGCGGAGTACGCGGAGATCCCGCGCCCAGAGTCCGAGCACGGAGGCGACGACAGAAGTGTTCTGACTATTCACGGAGGTCCCGACCTGTCAGGCGGATGAAGACGGTTTCGAGCGAGGGTTCAGTGACCTTCAGGTCCGTCAGGTGGTGCCGCGCGACGAGACTCACCACATCGGGCACCTGCGTGCCATCCACCTGGATGCGAAGCCCATCGGCCGTCTCCTGAATCTCCCGGATGCCGGCCACGCCTGCCAACTCTTCGCGCACCGCGGCACGATTCCCGCCCAGCGAGACGTTCACCACGGCGGTACCACCCGCCGCCCGCTTCAGCGCCTCGGGAGTGTCGACCGCGAGGATCTTGCCGTGATCGACAATCGCGACCCGCTCGCAGAGGTGATCGGCCTCCTCCATGTAATGCGTGGTCAGTACCACGGTAATCCCTTCGCCCCGCAACGTGCCGACGACATCCCAGAGAGCGAGACGGCTCTGCGGATCGAGTCCGGCCGTCGGTTCATCGAGGAAGAGCACCTCGGGACGATGCGCGATGGCGCGGGCCAACTGCACGCGCTGCGCCAAGCCACCCGACAGCTGGCTCGGCATGGCGTCGCGCCGGTCAGCCACTCTGAAGCGCTCCAACAGTTCTTCGGCCCGCTGCCGGGAATCACCGGCGCTCAGCCCGAAGTAGCGACAGTGGTAGTAGATGTTCTCGAAGATGGTGCAGGAGCGGTCGAGCGTGATCGCCTGACTCGCCACTCCGATCTTGCGCCGGACGGCGACGCTCTCCCTGGCCACATCGAGACCCGCCACCCTCACGCTCCCCGAGGTCGCGACCACCTTGGTGGTGCAGACCCCGATGGTGGTGGTCTTGCCGGCCCCGTTCGGACCGAGCAGGCCGAAGATCATGCCCACCGGGACGTCGAGCGAGATGCCGTCGAGGGCGACGACAGGCGGTGGACCGGGATAGGTCTTGTGGAGATCGCGCAGCGCGACAGCGAGGGGGAGCTCAGGCATGCGGAAAAGATAAGGGCGCGCCTTTCGGCGCGCCCCCGGGGATTCGAACGGACAGGGAGGGATTCGAACCCTCGATACCGTTGCCGGTATGCCGGTTTTCGAGACCGGTTCCTTCAACCACTCGGACACCTGTCCAGTACCGTTCGCGGGGGCAAAATTGCGGCAGGAGGGGGGTGAGGGCAAGAGGAGCAGGCGAATCCTCCTGCCCTTCCCCGTGGCGGCATGTGCTACCGCTGCTGCCCGCCACCACCGCCGCTGCCACCGGCCGACGCTGGCGGCGCCACCGGCGGGACGGCCTTGGGGTCCCAGTGGAACTGGTCGCGACCCTTGTCCTTGGCGGGAATGCCGTGGACCATCCAATCTGGCGCCGGCGCCCCCTTCAACTTGGTGTCGAAGAACTGCTGCATCCGCATGGCGATGTCCTTCTGGTTCGCCCGGCTGGTGGGATTGTGATCATCGCCATTGTAATCGATGAGGTAAACCTCTTTCCCCAGACGGCGCATGCCGACGAAGAGTTCGATGCCTTGATACCAGGGCACCGAGCCATCGGCATCATTGCTCATGATGAACAGTGGCGTCGTCACCCGATCGAGCCAGAAGAGCGGCGAGTTCTCGAGATAGTACTGCTGCCCGTCCCAGATGGTCTTCCCCAGGCGACTCTGGGTCTTCTCGTACTGGAACGAACGCGCCAAGCCGCTGCCCCAACGAATGCCGCCGTAGGCACTGGTCATGTTGGCCACGGGGGCCCCGGCCATCGCGGCCGAGAAGAGGTTGGTCTGGGTGATCAAATAGGCCGCCTGGTAGCCGCCCCACGACTGGCCCTGCAGGCCCAGCCCCTTGGGATCGACGTAGCCGCGCTGCAACAGCATCTGCACACCCGGCACGATCGACTTCACCGCGCTCGGCCCGGGATAGCCGGTCTGGTAGTAGATATCCGGCTCGAAGACGAGGTAGCCGTTGGAGACGTAGTGCGTCGGGTTGATCACGTTGCGGCCCGTAGGGGCGTTGTAGCCGTACAACCCATCCGAGAGATCCTCGTAGAAGTAGGAAATCATCGGGTACTTCTTGCTCGGGTCGAAATTCTCCGGCTTGTAGAGAATCCCCTGCAGCGGGATGCCGTCGGCACTCGCCCAGGTCACCAGCTCCGCGGTGCCCCAGTTGTACTCCTTCTGCCACGGGTTGGCGTCGGTCACCTGCGTCACGTTCACGAAATCCTTGCCGACCCACAAATTGGGAAAGTCGACGAAGGTGCTCTTGGTGAACACGAACTCATCGGCGTTGCGCGCCTTGGTCGGCGTGCCGTAGTTGAGGTCGCCGAAGACGATCTTCTCCGGGGCGGACCTGGCATCCAGGCGATCACGGTAGAAACCGCTCCCCTTCGTCGTCTCGCTGAAGGCCCGGAAGTAGAGGGGCTTGGCAGGATCGATGAAGCGATCCTCGGTGCGATCCTGCATGGGGTCAATCAGGCGGAAGGCGAGACTCTCCCGCCGCCCAACCGAATCAGTGACCACAACGGCAGCCCGTACCCCGTTGGGATCGAGCTCCCAGACATCGAAGCGATCATACACCAGCATGGAACGATCGTTCTTGGTCCAGCCGGCGAGTCCCCATGGCGCGGGAGTGTCGGGGGTGCTCCATGTTTCCTGGTCAAAGTGGACATCGGCCAGATTGCCGGTGACGTCCACCGTCTTGCCGGTGAGGTTGTTGTAGGTGTACCAGTGGCCCTGGTCGAAGAAGGCGATGTACTTGCCGTCCACCGACAGTTGGGCCGAGCTGGAGATCTTCTCGCGAATCAGCTTCCTAGCGCCAGTCCACGGATTGACCGTGTAGACATCGCTGCCGCCGTCCCCCCACATCGACTGGATCTGGTAGGGCACGCTAGTGGAGGCGAGTCCGTACTTGCCATCATCGCTGAGTTGCAACGAGGGGAAGGAATCGGAAGTGGTCCGCACGACCTTTCGGGTCGCGATGTTGTACACGGCCTGGAAACTCGGGTTGCGCTCGCGCGCGACCGCGAGCAACTGCTGCGGCTGCAGCTGCGGATCCTTCCAGCTCCAGAGGTCGAACTTCGCCCTGCCGGCCAGCGAATCGGCGGGAATGGTGTCGGCGGGTGGTGGTGAGACGGAAAGTGTGAGGATCGTGCCGCTGCGATTGAAGGTCGCCGAGGCGTTGTCCGCGATGTGCATGCTGTCGGGAAGCATCGCGGTCGTCAGGATCTGCTGGGGCACGCCATCCTTGAGCGTCCCGTAGTAGACGGCCGATCGTGCATCCGGCTTGGTCCACTCGTCCCGATCGGAGGTGAAGGTGAACTGCTGCTGCTTCCGGTCGAAGGTGAAACTGCGATAATTTCCCGGGCCGCTCAGCACGGTCTGCACCGCCCCAGTCGCCATGTTGCGAATGAAGAGGCCGTCCTTGGTCGAATCGTGGGCCTGCACCGTGAACGCGAGCACCTTGGCGCTGTCATCGAAGGTATAGGTGCCGATATCCGACAGCTTCTCCTCGGCGCCGGAAACCAGGTTCCGCAGAACGATGTTGGTGCCATAGGTCCGGCGCGGTCCGGCCGGGGCCGACCCACCGCGGCCACCGGCTCCGCCACGACCTCCTGCCCCACGGCCACCAGCACCCGCCGCGCCGCCACGACCGGTTGAGTCGGCGGCGCCTTTGGCCGAGTCGCTGCGCACGGTGTAGATCAGCCACTGTGAATTGTCCTTGGGCAGACGCACCGATTGCACGTTCTCAATCGTGCTGCGGGAACCATCGGTCAACGAAATCATCACCAGGGCGGTCTTGAGCGAGGTGTCGGGAGTCGCCGCGGCGCCACGACCACCACTGGCCGCCTTGGCTGCGCGCGCCGCCGCTGCTGAGTGTTCGGTTTCCTCACGCGTGGGCTGCGTCAGGATGAACGCCCACTTGCCATCGGCGCTGAAGGGCCCGCCCGTCACCGTCCCGGCGGTCGGGCCCGGAATGGCTGGCGCGGCTGGCGCGGGGGCACTCCCCGCCCCCGCGCCCTTTGCTCCGGTGGGATTGTTGTTCGGCCGCCCCACGAAGCCGATCGGCACTCGGTACTCGGTGGCCGATGACGTGGACCGCACCACGAACTCCCCGTCGCCGACCTGCGGAACGAGGCGGTAGCCCACCCACTTGCCGTCGTTCGAAAGGGTCGGCGTCTGGATCGATCGCCAGCGATCCCAATCCGACTGCGTCAGCGCCTTCTTCTGGGCATGCGCGGCAATGGGCAGGAGGAGCACGAGGAGTGCAACGCTGAGGCGGCGTGAGAATGGCATCGGATAACCCTGCTTATGGTTTGGGGACCCCGGAAGATAGAACGCCGGACCCCACGGGCGCGAGGGCACTGCGGTCAGCGCTTGATCGTGGCCAGTGCCGCGAGTGCGGCCTCTCGCGCGACCGCATGATCGACCATGGGTAGAGGGTAGCTGATGCCGAGGCGAACCCCGGCGTTGGCAAGGACCTCCTCGGGCGCTTCCGATGGGCGGTGAATCCATGTGCTGGGAAGGCCGACTAGTTCGGGGACCCACTGGCGAACGTAGGCGCCATCGGGATCGAACCGTTCGCCCTGCGTCGTGGGATTGAAGATCCGAAAGTAGGGCGACGCATCGGCACCGCACCCGGCAATCCATTGCCATCCCATGGTGTTGTTCGCGAGATCGGCATCGATGAGCGTCTGCCAGAACCAACGCGCACCCTCCTGCCAGTTGATCCGCAGGTCCTTCACCAGGAACGACCCCACCAGCATCCTCACCCGATTGTGCATCCACCCGGTGCGCCAGAGTTGGCGCATGCCGGCGTCAACGAGCGGAAAACCGGTCCGCCCCTGCTGCCAGGCGCAGAGGGCATCGGCGTCGCGCACCCACGGGAAGCGAGCGAACTCTGGCCGGAGAGGTGCGTTGACGGTCTCGGGGGCGTGATAGAGCAGGTGATACGCAAACTCCCGCCACAGCAGCTGTCGCTGGAAGCCCTCCCCTCCCAGTCGCACCGCTGGATCGGGATGACCGTGCACCATTCCGTTCACCTCCGACCAGAGCCGCCGGACACTCACCGCGCCAATTTGCAGGAAGGGACTCAGTCGCGATGTGGCAGGGAGGGCGGGACGATCGCGATCGGTGCGGTAGCCCGCCAGCATCTCCGGGTGAACGCCGTTCTCCACCGGATTACTGCGGGTGATCTGCGAGTCCCAGGTCGCCTTCAGGCCGGCGTCCCAGCGGATGGTGGGCTCCAGTTCGAGATCCTCGAGGGCGACCGACTCGGGCCAGATGGAGAGCTCCGGGATGCGTTCGACTGGCGCGATGGCCGAGCCGGGCGATGGCGCGGCGAGGCAGGCTCGCGAGAAGGGCGTGAAAACCCGATAGGGCGTGCCAGTCCGGGTGCGGATGGTCCACGGCTCGAACAGCAAGCCGCCGTTGAAGGAGTGTACTTCGAGTCCCGAGTCGCGCAGGGTCGCCTTGATGTCAGCATCGCGGGCGATGATGGCCGGCTGATAGCAGCGATTCCAGAACACCGCCGACGCGCCGGTCTCGGCGATAAGCTCGCGCAGCACGGTGAGCGACTCCCCTTGCCGCACCACCAGGCGCGAGCCTGCATCTCGCAGCTGGGACTCTAGGCGTTGCAGTGCCTGATGCGTCCACCAGCGATTCGCTGCCCCGGGAGCCCACTCCCCCTCGGCATCAGGATCCCAGATGTACACCGGCACCACCGGCCCGCCACGCGCGACAGCGGCATGGAGGGCCGGCTGATCATCAAGCCGGAGATCGAGGCGGAACCAGACCAGCGTGGAGGACACGGTCATGTCGCGATGCCCTCCATACCGTTTCGGCGCCGCTGACTTGAACGTTCACCGATTGCGGCCACCCCCGCTCGCGCCGGATGCAGTGGTGGCCGACGTGGTGTCGCGACGACTCATCAGGTGGTCCACCATCTTCAGCCGGGGAATGCCGTCCTTGAGCCAGTCTGGCGCCGGCGCTCCCTTGAGGTAGTGGTCGAAATATTCCGCCATCCGGGTGGCATAGTCCCGCTGATTCACCGGTCGAGCGAGACCGTGATTCTCGCCGACATACTCGAGGAAGACCACTTCCTTGCCGAGCTGCCGGAGGGTGTTGTAATAGGTGACACCCTGATTGAAATCGACGGCGCCATCCTTGTCGTTCTGCAGAATCATCAGCGGCGTGTGCACCTTGTCGGCATGGAAGACCGGCGAGTTCCGGATGTAGGCTTCATAGTTGTCGATGAAATTGCCCTTGAATCGCCCCTGGCTCGACTCGAAGATCGCGGCGTCGGAACTGCCGCTGTTCCAGTAGATCGAGGCATACATGCTCACCATGTTGGTCAGTGGGGCCCCCGCCACCGCGGCGGCGAAGATGTCGGTCTGCGTCACCATGAACGCCGTCTGGTACCCGCCCCACGAATGGCCCCACAGGCCGACATGCTTGGCGTCGACCATGCCGGTGGCGATGGCCGCCTTCACGGCGGGGATGAGGCACCAGACCGCCGACATGCCCGGATCATTCACCTTGTAGACGATGTCCGGATCGAACACGATGTAGCCGCGATCGGTGTACAGGGTCGGATCCGGCGCACGTGTCTCGCTGGGCGAGACGAAGACGTTCTTGCCCTGGGATCGCTTCTCGTAGATGGTCACCAGCATGGGGTACTGCTTGCCTGGCTGGTAGTTGGCTGGGAGGTAGAGCGCGCCCTGGAGTTTGTCCCCCTTGGCGGAGGTGTAGTTGATGAGGCGGGTGCCGCTCGACCAGGCGAGTTCCTTCTGTTGCGGGTTGACGTCGGTCAGCTGGTAGCCGTCATGGAATCCCGGATTGAAGGCGAACCAGTTGGGGTAGTCGGTGAAGGTCTGTCGCGTATAGAAATACTTGTCGGCATCGCGAGCCTTGGTGACACTCAGTTTCGCATCGGCCACAAAGAGCGACTTCGCACCCAGCTGCCCTGGATCGACTCGCGCAATACCTTCCTTCTTGGTCCACTCCCCGTAGGTGCCGAGGTAGAGCGGCTGACTGAGGTCGATGCCTGACGCCGCGCCTCCTCGCCCGCCCCGGCCGCCCCGACCACCGCCGCCCGGTGCCGCCTCGAAGCTGTACAAGGTCTGGTAGTGCACCTGAGTGCGCTTGCCGTCACCGGTGAGGTTCACCGCGGTCCCACCGCCTTTGGTGGCGGGCACCTTCCACAAGTCCCAGTTGTCGTAGAGGATGACCGACGAGCCGTCACTGGTCCAGCCACGCGGCTGCTCCGGCGGTGGATAGAGATTGTTGTGATCGTCATCGACATTCACGAAGGTGGTCGGCACTCCCGTGGTGATGTTCATGCTGTCGCCAGTAACCAGGTCGAGGACCCAGTAGTTGGCGTCCTTGCCCCAATAGAGCACCCGACGACCCTCCGGCGAGGAAAGCATTGGCCCGGTCGGCTTCTTCCGCTGGAGCAGGGTGTGGACGCCACTCTTCAAGTCAATGCTGTACACGTCCTGAAAGTTGCGCCCAGTGTAACTCGCGCGTTCTTCGTAATTGCGAACATCCACGCCGTAGGCATAGTGATCGCTGCTGGTGACCGTCACGCTCCGGATGCTGTCATCAGCAAGTTGCAGGAAGCGATCCTCGGCCGGACGATACTCCGCGAGGTAGTTGAAGGCGCGATCGGCCGCCTCCTGCACGATCTGCTGCGACTGCAGCCGGGTGTCCTTGAAGTGCCAGAGAATGAGCGACGGCAGCGAGTCCGTGGTGGGCGGCGCTGTGGCGCCGCCTCGTCCACCCGGGGGGATGGCCCCGGTGCCCCCGGCACCCGGAGCCCCGGCAGCGATCGCCGAGCCGTCCCGCCCGGTGGGAGCGACTCCTCGCGGCAACGGCTTGGTCCCTTCACGGATTCCCACGAAGACCGCCGACATGTCGTCCGCCCATCGCGGCGCACGGTCGGAGGCAAGCTTCCACCCGGCCGGGAAATCGTGCCGACCGGCGGGATCGAAGAGCAGCTTCTTCATCGGGCCGTCAGGGCCGAAGTTGCTGAAGAGCTCGACGGAAAAGACCGTGTCCCTGGCGATCGAGTCGATATGACCACGCATCACGCTGAGCGCCTCGGAGCTGTCCACCCACGCGAGCTGGGAGTAGAGCACCGGCGCATTCTCGAGGGAACGCGCGCTGCCGGTCTTCATGTTCCGCAACTGGATGCCGTTGCCGACCCGATCGTTGGTGGACATGGTGTAGGCCAGCCAATCGCCGTCATCATTGAAGCTGTAGCTGTCGACCTTTCCCATGTTGAACGTCTCACCGGAGGCAAGGTTGTGGAGCAGCACATCCGCGCTCCCTCCTGCACCGCCTCCTCCGCCCGGCGCACCGCCCCGACCACCACCGGCCCCTCCGCCCGGAGCCGCAGCGCCCCCGGATGCAGCAGCAGCGGCATCAGGCGAGCCCTGCATCACGACCCAGGTCGCGGTATCGGTATTGAAGGAGAAGCGCCGGATCCGATCGAACTCCTGACGCGCTCCGGTCTGGAGATTCACCAGAACGAACTTGGTAGCCGCCGCGCGCGCCGTGCTGTCTGGCGCACCGCCCCGTCCACTTCCTGCGGCACCGGCAGCGCCCCGAGCCCCTCGATCGCCACCGGTCGGAGGTTTCGGCGGTGCGACAATGAAGCCCAGCCACCGAGAATCGCCCGAGATGGCGATCGAGCCACCACCATTGCCAACGGCGACACGGTTCTCCTGTGCCCCCCGATCCGTGCCACGGTAGACCACCGTGGCATCGCCCTCCGCCGGTGCGATGACATAGGCAAACCACTTGCCGTCGCCGGAAATGGCGGACTGACGAATGGAATGCCACGCCTTCATGTCGGCGGGGGTGATCAATCGTCCGCCGCCGGGGGCGCCCTGCGCGTCGAGGTGATTCGCCGTGAGGGTCATCACCAGCCCGAGCATGAGCGAGGCGTGAAGTGCCGGTCGCATGAAGAACTCCTGCTTGACGGGATAAAATGGGGAGCGGTACAACCTCGGAAGGTACAGAATTGCGAGACACGACGGGAGAGGGTGCGCTAGCGCGGTGCCCAGATTGGGGTGGCGGTAAAAAGTCCATCCACGATGCCGATGTGGACCGCGAGAAAAAGGCCGAAGGCCACACTCAGCGTCCCCGACGCGAGCTGGAGCGCACGGTTGACTCGGGCGAACCGCGAAATGGCTGCCGCCATGGGCGCGACCATCGCCGCCGTGATGGCCATCATCCCCAGAATGGTGCCGCCGCCGAAGAGCAGCAGGTAGACAAAGGCCCAGCCGCTCGAAGGAATCGTCGCGAGCACCAGCAGGGCCACCGCCGCGGAGCCGGCCAGGCCATGCACGACACCGACCAGCAGCGGGCGGGCGACCGCCATCCCCCCGGCATCGAGACGACTTCCCCCGAACAGGTTATAGCCGCCGAGGCCGATCAGCATCAACGCAACCACGAACTCCATCGCGAGTCCCAAGCGAGGCGGAATGATCACCTGCAGCAGGATGATCGCGCCGCCAACAAGAAAGATGGTGAAGGTGTGCCCAAGGCCCCAGAGGGCACCAATCCGCAGGGCGTCGCGGAGCCGGCTCTGGCGTGTCACGATGGTCGTGACGGCGACCACGTGGTCTGCGTCGGTCGCATGGCGCATCCCCAGTACGATTCCGAAAATCAACGTCGGAATCAGATTGGGCATTGAGGACTCCAGAGAGGAGGCAGGGTCGATCCGGCCCAATATACCGGAATTCCGGTTGCTCGTGATCAGAGCCGGCCGGTTGCGGGCGCACCCGGGGACTGGATAGGCTTCCCCGACTGGTGCCTCGGGTGGGCCCGCGTCCCGGACACCGGTACTCGCACCCCCCACGCCGCCCTTGCGAATTCTCCCCGGGAAAACCGTTATGCCGTCTCAGGACTCACCATCGTCACACGGATTCACCGACGCCGAATTCGGACTCGGATCGGTGGACCGTGAGACATTGGACGCCCTGTTCACGGCCACCTACCAGGAGCTTCGGCGTCTGGCCTCCTCGGTCCGTCGCGATGACCCCGATGCCACGCTCAGTCCGACCGGGCTGGTCAACGAGGCGTGGCTCAAGCTGGCCAGCTCACCTCCGCTGCGGGTCACGTCACGGCTCCACTTCAAGCGCATTGCGGCTCGCGCCATGCGACAAGTGCTGATCGAGGCGGCGCGGCGACGGCGGGCGGACAAGCGCGGTGGCGGCGCCCGCCTGGTGACCTTCGATGATGCGCTCGATACCCCGGCCGTGACCAGTGCGGAAGAGCTGCTGGCGCTTGACGCGGCCCTCGACGCACTGGCGCGGATCAACCCGCGGCAGGCCACGATGGTGGAAAGTCGCTTCTTTGGGGGCCTTGAGGTGCAGGAGACCGCGGAACTCCTCGCCGTTTCCGAAGCTACGGTGCTGCGAGACTGGCGGGCAGCGAAGGCGTGGCTCGCCGTGGAATTGCGCCAGGCGCGTTGATCGCGTAGCACCAACCGCTCGGGGGAATACCGCGCCATGGACAGTCGCCGATGGGAAGAGGTACAGCGGCTCTTTCACCAGATGGCGGACTTGCCGGGCGACGAACAGCAGCCCGCGCTCGAGGCCGCCTGCGGTGGCGACGCCGACCTACGTGAACAGGTTGCCGCGCTGCTGCAGGCCGACGCCGCCGGCGACTCACTGCTCGATCGCGACGTGGCCCACGTCGCGCACGCCATGATCGGGCACTCCAGCGAACTGCCAACCCACGCCTTTGGCCCCTACCACATCTCGGAGGTGCTGGGCGAGGGCGGCATGGGTGTGGTCTACCTCGGAGAACGAGCCGACCTCGGGAGTGTCGCCGCCATCAAGCTCCTGCGGGACGCCTGGATTTCGCCAGCTCGTCGTGAACGCTTCGCCAGCGAGCAACGCACCCTGGCGCAGCTGAATCATCCCGCGATCGCTCGCTTGCTCGACGCCGACACGCTTCCTGACGGCACGCCCTGGTTCGTGATGGAATACGTGAAGGGACTCTCCCTCACGGAATACTGTCGCACCCATAACGCATCGATTGCGGAGCGATTCCGGCTCTTTCGCGAGGTCTGCGAGGCAGTGCAGCATGCCCACCGACACGCCATCATCCACCGGGACCTCAAGCCTTCGAATATCATGGTGACCGAGGAAGGCCGCATCAAGCTGCTCGATTTCGGGATCGCCAAGCAGATCGAGGGCGTGGAGAGCCCCGTCGACCACACCAGGAGCGGCCTCCGGCTCATGACGCCGGCGTATGCAGCGCCGGAACAGTTGCGCGGCGAAGGGCTCGGCGTGCACACCGATGTCTATGCACTCGGCGTGGTGCTCTACGAGCTGCTGCTCGGCACCCTGCCCTTCGATCTCGCGCGCAAGACGCCGTCGGAAGCCGACACCTTGATCCTCACGGTGGATGCCGACAAACCCTCCACGGTTGCCCGCAAACTGGCCCCGCTCCCGCCGCACCTCCGCGATGTCCCCGTGTACGCATGGACCGATCTCGACGTGATCTGCCTGACAGCGATGCAGAAGGATCCTGCCCGGCGATACTCGACGGTGGATGCCCTGATGCGGGACATCGATCATTTCCTCGCCAGCGAGCCGCTGGAAGCGCGCGCGGATTCGCTGGGCTATCGGCTGTCGAAGTTCGTCCGCCGCAACACACGCGCCGTGGTCGCGACGGCCCTGGTCGCCATCACGGTGATCGGACTCGTCGCCTTCGACGGCGTTCGGCTGACCCGGGCGCGGATTGCTGCCGAACATGAGGCTGCGCGCACCAGCCGTGTCGAAGCCTTCATGCTGAATCTCTTCCAAGGTGGCGATGCCAGTGCCGGCCCCGCAGACTCCCTGAGGGTGACCACCCTGCTTGCGCGCGGTGTCCAAGAGGCACGCTCACTCTCGACCGACCCCGCCGTGCAGGCCGATCTCTACCTGACGCTGGGCGGCATCTACCAGAAGCTGGGACAATTCGACCGAGCGGATTCCCTGGTTCAGCTAGGGCTCGCGACGCGACGCACCGTGTTCGGCCCGGACCACCCCGATGTCGGCCAGGCGCTGGTGGCCCTCGGATTGATTCAGATCGACCAGGCCGAGTACCAGGCAGCCGAGGTGACGATCAGGCAGGGCATGGCCATCGAGGCGCGGTCGTTGCCTCCCGATCATCCGGCGTTGGCGCTCGCCAATCTCGCGCTGGGTCGGGCGCTCGAGGAACGCGGCGAGTATGCGACGGCCATTCTGCTCCTGAGGGAGGCCGTGCGCCTGGAGCGATTGCGCGCGTCGGGCCATCCCACGCCGGAATTGGCCGAGGCGATCGAGGAACTCGCCAACACCCACTTCATGACCGGCGCGTACGACCTGTCCGATTCCCTCAACCGTGAAATCCTGGGGATGAATCGCACGCTCCACGGCGACCATCATCCCTCCGTCGCCGACGTCCTCATCAATCTGGGTGCAATCCAGTTCCAGCGGGGGAACTACCGCGAGGCGGAACGCTTCGATCGCGAGGCGCTCGCGATCGACCTGCGGTGGTACGGCCCCGATCACTACGAGACAGCCTCGGCGATGACGCTGGTCGGGCGTGCGCTGAACTACCAGGGGCACTATGGCGAGGCCGTGGGCATCCTGCGGCAATCGCTCGCGATCCAGGAGCGCGTCAACGGCCCGGTGCACCCCCGAGTGGCCTCAGCGCTCAACGACCTGGGCGTGGCGGCACTTCAGGCGGGCCAGCTCGACTCCGCGGCGGCCGACTTCCAGCGGATGGAATCGATCTACCACCAGGTCTACGACGACTCGCACTACCTGATCGCGCTGGCCCGGGCGAACCTCGCCTCGGTTTACCTCGAGCAGCAGCAGTACGCCACGGCGGAAGCGATGTTCCGAGACGTGATTGCCCGGTACACGGCGGCACAGGGCGCACAGCACATGAACACCGCGGTCGCTCATATCAAGCTCGGGCGAACCCTGCTGCGCGAGGGTCGCGCACGGGAGGCGGAGGTCGAGACGCGGACCGGCTACGAGACGCTGAAAAGCCAGACCGCTCCGAGCGTCAGTTGGCTGCAGTCGGCACGGAAAGACCTCGCCGCTCTCTACGACTCGTTGCGCGAGCCGGAGAAGGCGGCAAGGATCCGGGAGGAGATGGCCGACACCGGCCTCAAGGCGGTCAAGCCTGGCCGCGGCAATTGACCCGCGGTCGCGTCAGCCCCGGTTCACCGTGGGGAGCCGCAGTGCCACGGGCGGCAGCGCCGGAAAATCGGTGTAGGGCTGATCCTGATACCAGTAGCCGCACGAATAGAAGTTGTCGGCGCGATTGTTGGCGTGCCCGTGCTCCATGGTGTGCTTGAGGGAACGGCTGAAGGTTACCGGATTGTCGCCATGGAACCGGTAGAGGCAGTACCGCCCGCCGGTCCGCTCGGGACTCTGGATGAGCGGCGCGCCGTACTGGTGGTAGGAGAACGGGTGCGCGCCCTGCCGCCCGCCGAAGTTCCAGCTGCCAAGGAAGTAGTCCTCGGATCCGGTGCCGATGATGACGGGCTTGCCCGGATCGTCGACGAAGATCATGTCATCACCCTCGCCCCACCATCCCTCGGCATTCTGCACGACGCCAAGCGTCACCCCCATGAGGTGCCCGCGGCCGCGTGTTTCGCAGTAGACGTAGTTGGTGGCGCCGTCGACGTTCTTCCCGTCCACCAGCTGTTGCGCCGTGTTCGGGGCAGCCTGCCGATACTGGGCGTGGAAGTAGAGTGCGTCGGCCGGGAGGCTGTCCGCCTCGAGATAGTCGATGTTGGAGTAGAACGCTCCCACATCACGGGTTCCCTCGTTGGTGACGGTGAAGCGGGCCCCCCGACGATACGGCATGGCGAAGTAGCAGTTGAGTGACTGCCCCGGGGAGCAGGCCAGATACTCGCTCTCGTAGAGGACGTAGTCGCCGAGGTTGAGTCCGAAGAAGTCGCCGATCGGCACCTCGATGCTGGGCTTCTCCTGGCCATCCCAGTACGCGCGCAGCACCAGCTCCTTGAGGTGGAGCGCGCTGCCGGCGGAGATGGTGAACCAGATGTGGGAGACGATCCCGGCGCCAGTGGCGGAGAAGATCTCCTTGGTCGCTCCCGCCTTGATACCCCATGAATCGCCGTTCCCTCCGGTCACGTCGTGGCTCGACTGCTTCCGGGATCGATACTGCTGGGCGCGGGCGTAGGGTGGCAGCCATTCGGTCGCTCCGGCGGCAGCTGGCGTCTGGGCAGCCACCGGTTCGGCCAGGGCCGACAGCCCTGCCAGCCCTGCACCGCCCACCAGTGACTTCACGAACAGTCTTCTCGACATGGCGATCCTCGTCGTCCAGGGTGAGTGCTACGGCTTGGTGATGCGCTCGGTGGGCAGGGTGATCCGGTGCGGCGCCTGCTCACCGTGCAGAATCTTCTCGGCGATTTCCACCGCCTCCTTGCCGCCAGTCGGATAGACGAAGGTGGCGGCGAGCTTGCCGTCCGCCACCGCCTGCCTGCCGCCGTCGAGGCCCGGGAGTCCGTCGATCCCGATGAACTTCATCTCCCCATCCCGGCCCTTCGCCTTGGCCGCGAGATAGGCGCCGATCGCCATCGGGTCGTTGTGCCCGTAGACCAGGTCGATCTTGTCATGCGCGGAGAGCGCGGACTCCATCTGGGACATCGCCTCCTCGCGCAGCCAGTTCGCCACGGGGTCGTGCACGATGGTGATCCCCGGAAACTTCGCGATCGCTTCCCGGAAGCCCTCGCTTCGGTCTCGTGCCGGCGTGGAGCCGGGAAGGCCCCGGATCTCCACGACATTCCCCTTGCCGCCGAGAATCTGCGCGGCATACTCGCCGGCCGCCCGGCCGATCTCTCGATTGTTCGCGCCGATGAAGGTGGTGTAGCTGTCGCCCTCGATTTCCCGGTCGAGCACGACGACCGGGATCTTCTGCTCGAACGCACGCTCGACGATCGGCGTCAATGGTTTCGCTTCGTTGGGAGAGATAATGAGGAGCTCGATCTTCTGTCGCAGGAAGCTCTCCACATCGGCCACCTGCTTGGCATTGTCCTGTGCGGCATCGGCATAGACAATTTCAAGATCCGGAAAGTCCTTGGCGCGTTCGGCGATGTCGGCGTTCATTGCCTTCCGCCAGGGCTCCGCCAGATTCGCCTGGGAGAAGCCGATCAGGTGCTTGCCCGCCTCTGCCTTGTGGCACGCACTCGCGAGGAACAGCAGGCCGACGAGCCATCGTGCCGACCTACCCACGACGACGGCGTTGCAACCAGACCGCGAGCAGGATGATGACGCCCTTGAGAATGAGTTGGAGGTTCGCATCGACGTTGTTGAGCCCCAGGCTGTTGTTGATGACTCCGATCGTGAGGATTCCCACGAGGGTCCCGCCCACCGTGCCCGTGCCACCGCTCAGCGCGGTCCCACCGATCACCACAGCCGCGATCGCATCGAGTTCGTAAGCGATGCCGTCGTTGGGGTTCCCCTGCTCCAGCTGCGCCGCGTGCACCAGCCCGGCGAGCCCCGCCAGAGCGCCGCACAGCACGTACACGCCGGCCTTGTGGAGGGACACCCTGATCCCGGAGAGATGCGCGGCCTGCTCATTGCCCCCGATGGCGTAGAGATAACGTCCACCCCGCGTCCTCGCGAGATAGAGGTGCATTCCCAGGGCCGACAGCAGCAGCACCACGGCCGGTGCCGGGACGTAGGGCAGCAGCGGGCCGGCGAGCACATGCACCGATTCCGGCGCGCCGCCAGGGCCGAAGCCCAGCGGAATGGCCGTCCCGCCGCTGAGGTACCGCGCGGCCCCCCGTGCCGCACTCATGGTGGCCAGAGTGGCGATGAAGGCTGGCAGGCGCCAGCGAGCGATCACCAGGCCATTGACCAGTCCCCAGAGCGACCCGGCGAGCACGACGACCAGCAGGCTCACGAACAGACCTGCCCCACTTCGCATCCAGAGCATTGCGGCGAGTGTGGCGCTGAACGCCAGCACCGATCCCACCGAAAGATCAATCCCCCCGGCAATCACCACCGCGGTCATTCCCACCGCGAGAATCCCTTTCTCGGACACCTGGCGGAGGATGTCAGAGAGATTTCCCAGGTCGAGGAAAATGAGATGCCCTTGCCGGACCGGCGAGAAGGCGATTGCCAGCAGCACGACCAGTCCCAGGCCGAGCTGCCCCGCGTGTCGGGCGATGGGACCCGACCACGCGCTTCCCTGCCCCTGTGACGGCGGCGTGCTAATCCCGGTACTCCCGCGGCTGATGGTGCTCGAGCGAATCCTCCGGATTGCCACAGAGGTTCACGGTGATGCCCATCGCGCGCGCCATCGAAGCCTTCCGCACCAGCGCCCGCATCGCCTGTTCGGGGGTGTCGGCGTAGGCCACCTGCACATGGTTTGCCTGATGCTTGGCCATGAGCTGGTCTCGGGAGACGCCGTACAGCACCGCATGCATGATCGGCCATTGTGGCGTCGTGGACTGCCACCGGTCGTGGGTTTCCTCATCGGACAGTCGCACCACGCCGCCGCGGCCAATGTCCATGTGCAGCGCGTCGCGCTCGACGTAGATTCGACTCCAGACAATCTCTCCCGGCCGACTCACCCCCTTGAGCGTCGATCCGCCGCGGGGGAAGTACATCGGCGGTTGCCGCTCGCCGCTCGCGCCGGCGTAGCCCCCGATGAAGTGCGAGGCGGGTGCCGCGCCGGAGATCTCGAACAGCCAGACGAACTCATCGACTCCCCGTTCCTTTACGGGGGCGCCCCAGCGCACGTCGTGCAGCGTGTTGGAGGGATCGATCCCCAAATCGCGCCAGACGCGATCGGTGATCAGTCCGTCCACGCCGGCACACTCATCAACTTCGTTGAAGTGGGTGACTGCCCTGCCGTCGAGCAGAGGTTGGCCATCCGCACCCGCGACTGGCGGCCGGTCCGGATTGTTCAGCAGTCCCTCCGCCAGATCCGACGCGACACAGACGTCCTTGAGCCCCTGCTGGTATTGGATCCCAATGGCACTGCAGCCGAAATCATGCGCCAGACGCACGGTCGCATCGTACATCTTCAGACCCTCGAGCACCTGACGTTCGGTGAGCTCCGACGCCTCATCCTGCCCAAGCACGAACTGCATTCCTCTGCCCAGCAACCAATCGTAGTGCGCCCGAGCCGCGGCATCCGGCACCTGCTGCATCGCCACCACCAGAGCACTCTGACTCAACCGCTCCTTGAACAGCCCCGTCGCATGGAGCAGGTGGTCCGGGATGATCGCGTTGTACATCCCCATGCATCCCTCGTCAAACACGCCGATCAGTCCCTGATCGCGCACGAGCGCGGCACCAAGCGCGGCACCCCGTTCCCGATCGGCGGTGAACGCGTGCCCGAAGGTGTCGTCGGTGAAAGGTCGCGCGTGCGACGTGTCGTGCGTGATGGTGCCGGTGCGCAGCCACTCCGCGATGGCGTCTCGCGCGAACGAATCAGTGAAGTCCTTGCTCCAGATCGAGCTGTAGCGGACGCCCGCCTTGGTGAGCGAGCCATTGAGGTTGAGCAGCCCGACGAGTCCGGGCCATTGTCCGCTCCAGTTCGCCAGAGTCAGAATGGGACCGCGATGGCGCGTCAGGCCGGGCAGGACGTGGCTGGAGTACTGCCAAACAGCCTCCGCCACGATCAATGGCGCGTCGGGATCGATCCGGCGGAAGATCTCGATGCCACGAGCCTGTCCATCGATGAAGCCATGTCCCTTCCCCTTGTCGATCGGATGACCTCGTGTCACGCCAGCGCCAAGGTCCGCGAGGCACCGAGTCACCGCGGCTTCGAGCGCTGCCTGGGCAGGCCAGCAGACCTGGTTGGCCGAGAGGCGAGAATCGCCGCTGGCTACCAGAATGCAGCCGGGATGGGAGTCCGTCGGGGTCTGCTTCATGGGCATCACGCTGGCAGGAGAGGGCAGCACGGCAACAGAAGTCCTGAAGGCACCCCATATTGTACGCCAACCACAGCGGGAAGACCAACCCAAGCCGGTGGAGCATGGCCCAGACTCGACCACACCTGATTCTCCTCGGCGGATTTCTTGGCGCCGGCAAGACCTCGGCGATGATGGCGCTGGCACGCTGGCTGCCCGACCAAGGGCTCCGGGCAACCTTCATCACCAACGATCAGGGCAGTGACCTGGTCGATACCCACCTGCTCCGTGCCTGCGGGCTCACCACCGAGGAGATCCCCGGTGGCTGCTTCTGCTGCCGGTTCGACGAGTTGGTCGGCGCCACGCGTCGGCGCGGTTTTCTCCCACCCGATGTGATTGTGGCCGAAGCGGTGGGCAGCTGCACCGACCTGGCGGCCACGGTCCTCTCGCCAATGCGCCGCCTGCTTGGCGATGAATGCACCCTCGCGCCCTTGAGCGTTCTGATCGACCCGGTTCGCGGGCGACGGGCGCTCGGTCTCGAGTCCGGCGAACATTTCTCGGACGCGGTCCAGTACATCTACCGCAAGCAGCTCGAGGAGGCCGATGTCATCCTGATCACCAAGTCCGAGCTGTTCGGCGAGCCCGTCATCGCCGAGCTCCGACAGGCCCTGACGCACGAGTTTCCGGCCGCGGAGGTGCTCGTTGCCTCGTCGCAGACCGGCGCCGGAACCGCCAACTGGTTCCGGCGCGTCACCTTTCACGAGCGGCAGACACGCCCGCCGATGTCGGTGGACTACGATGTCTACGCTGACGGCGAAGCCAGGCTCGGCTGGCTCAACGCCAGCGCGGCCGTTGTCAGTACTGGGGAGCCGAGTGACGGGAACGAACTGCTCCGCCACCTGGCCGAAGTCCTGCGACAGCTACTCCAGGAATGGGAGGTGCCTGTGGCGCACCTCAAAATGACGCTGCAGGACGATGCCACCATCGCCGCCATCAACCTGGTGGGGAGTGATTTTCGCCCCGCACCGGGGGTCCAGATGACAGGCCCGGTTCGCTCCGCCCGCTTGACGGTGAACCTCCGGGCCGAGGCGGCCCCGGACCTGCTCGAGCGGCTGCTGGGAGAAGGGATCGCTGGAGTGGCGCCATGGACCATCACGCTTGAGCGCGTGGAGGCCTTCCGCCCAGGTCGGCCGAAGCCGACCCATCGCGATGGCACGCAACCGCTCAACCGGTCGCGAACTTGATCTCGCGCACCGCGATGGTGCCGGCTTTCACATCAAGGAACGGTTTCCCATTGCGCAAGCCGACGGTGCCGTATCCTGTCGCCGTGGAAAGGAAGGCGCGGAAATCGCCGTTGACCCGCGGCGTGAGATGCAGGACGCGATCCACCGCGTCGTACCGCGCGCCAGCGAGGCTCTCCAGCAGCGCGTAGGAGGAGAGCGCCCGGGCGTACCAGTGACCGCACTCGTACTCATCAAAAGGATTCCTCACCCGGCCATCATAGCGGTCGCGACAGACGCGGACGATCTCCAGTCCCTCAGCGACTTTCCCCATCAGGATCAGGTGCGAAGCCACCTGGTACTCGATTCCGGTCCACACTTCATCGGAATAGGGAAACGGGAGTGACAGTGCGCCGCCACGGGGCCAGCTGCAGAGCAGCAGCCCCCCTTCGTCACCAACCGCGAAGCTCGGGCGCTGGGGATTGGCATGCGCCGACAAATCCCGTTTGAGATTGTAGCGATGCACCGCCACCAAGTGACTGACCACCTTGGCTGGATCGAGCACCTGCCCGACGCCACAGACCAGCGCCATCCACGCGCCAAGCACACCATCGGAGAGGCACCCCTCGCCGTACTGATACTTTGGCCCCTCCTTGTCGAACAGCGCGCGAGCCTCCGGGGAGTAGGACTTCAGTCCGTAGACATCCGCTCCTGCGTCGGCATTGCTCGCCTTGAGTGTCTTCCACTCGACCTTCTGGAAGAAGTACTCGCCATTGAAGAGGTCACGGTTGGCGCGCGCCGTTCCCGCCTCGAGCAGCGTGGCATAGCCGAAGACGTCATCACCGAGCGCCTTCCCCATCGCCACGGCCGCCTGCAGCGCCCCCAGGTAGAACGACGTCACCATGCCGTCCGGGCCCCAGAACTCGATGTCGTAGGTGTTGTGATGCGGCTCCTCCACCCATCCCTTCCGGTCGGGATCCCAGGTGGCGATGCCGTAGTCGAGGCTGGCGCGCACCTTGGGCCAGAGGCCGCGAAGCCAGGCTGTGTCGCCACTGATGCGCCAGTCCCGGTAGACCTTCATGATGCCGCCGAGCTGGCCATCGGAGGCAGCATGGAAATTGTGCACCAGAGGGCGAATCGGGAGCGCGGAGCGAAATTGTTGATGGCCACGAGCATCCTGCGACGGGCCAAATTCGGTCTCGCGCAGCGTGCGCTCCAGGTCAGCGAAGAGATGCGGCATCGCCTGCGCATAGTTCCAGACATGGGTGCACGATCCGCCACAGCAGCCGTTGGAGTCGGCGTTCCCCTCGTAGGCCCACATCCGGCCGTCGGCTTGCCTGAGGACGGTCGGCGACTTGAGGATCGCGAGATTCGCGGCGACCGCCTCGATGACCTCCGGCGGGAGCGTGGTATCGAAGAAACAGTCGGCAAATTGTTTGCTCCGCTGCCGCAGCCCCTGATACTGGTCACTCCAGAAGACCGACACGGCATCGACATCCGGGAAACGACCGGAGTACCAGGGGCGATGATATTTCTCCTCGGCCGTTGGAGCAGGTGTCCCGGGCGGATCGGCGCCCTCGCGCAGATTGGTATGGCCCACGTACCAGGCGAGGCGCACCGTCATCGTCCGGCTCGCCCCCGGAGCAAGGTCGAACGGCACGAAGAGCGTCGCCCCGGGCGAGGGCTCCCCCTCTGTGATCGGCGGCCGCTCGAAGGCGGCGCCGACCTCGACGTCCCGCCAGGCGATGGTGAGCGGATCGTACCAGCCACCACGAAACCAGGCGTGATTCACCTTGACGCCGGGATCATCCACCGAGACCGTCAGCGCCGCCTCCCGCCAGGGTTCGCTCACGTCCGGAGCGGGCCCGGACCAGAGCGTGAAGCCATTGTGCGCGGCGCGAACGCCCCGTCGATCGCGTCCGTCGAGCGGGAGAAAGTTGCGGGTGTTGAAGGAGAAGACCGCGCTCAGGCGACGACGGGAGGTGTTGGTGAAGCGATACTCGAGGCCGAGGACCGGCAGACTCGAACTATCCGCATCACCCGGCGTGAACGGACTCCATCCGGTGATCTCCACCGCCAAGGGAAGCGCTGGGTCGTGCAACGACACGGTCCCGAAGGGGAAACGGGCATCGAAGGTGGCCTCGGCGAACCGCGGCAGCCCGAGCGTGCCGCCACTCCCCTGGGCGGCGCCCCTCGCACCAAAGATCTTCCACCCTGGGACCGGCCCCTCGAGCACCCGCGCGACGGTGTCGGTACCCGCCACGCTGACCGCGGCGAAGATCCCTGGCTCATTGAAGACATCGGCATGGTTGCGGATGGAGACTTCGGTAAGCGCACCGGTCCCCTCCAGCGAGATCATCCCGGCGCCGAGCCCTCCCAGCGGGAAGGCCACTCGGTTGAGTTGGGGGCCACTGTAGCGGCCGTTGTATTCACGGGTGGCGCGGCTGGACGGTGTGATTTCAGCCGGCGTTGGCTCCGGGCCGGTCCGGGCGAGGCCCGCGACGGGGACCGCCGCGGCACCGACCGCCCCGAGTGCTGCCGCGGAGCGTTTGAGGAACTCGCGCCGTTCTACCGAATCGCGATCCATGGGAGGCCTCGTGCCGGTCAGGTGAGATGGAGGATTCTCCCAAATGTGCTGGCGCGCGGATCAACGCGCCAGCCTCACGGCACGACCGGATGGGGCGGGAGCGACCTAGTAGCCGTCCCGCCAGCGCGAGAACGCCTTCCACTGATCCTTGTCCAGCTTCCGTTTCACGTACTTGTTATAGAAGTCGTTGTCTTCCTTGCGCACCCGGCTCAGCAACTTGTCGTACATCTTGTTGAGCTTGTCCGGCTCGGCATTGACGAACTTGTCGAGGGCGGGATTGGTGGCTCGTGCGTAGCCGTTGCCGGCGGCCGCGTGCGCCAGCGAATCGCGCAGCGGCTCGGTGTTGGCGATGTGGGCTCGACGCATATCCTCGAGCGCGGTGAGTTGCTCTGGAGTAAGCGTGAGAATCGTTTTCAGCGAGTCGAAGCTGACCGGGCCGGTGATGTCTTCCTGGACCGGGAGATTCGGCCCCGAGTTCATCCCGCCGCCGCCGCCGAAGCCGCCACCACCCCCTCCTCCTCCGCCACCGCCCTGGGCACTCAAGGGCAGCGCGAGTGCAAGCCCGATGGTGACGGTCAAACCAATCATTCGTGGACGCATGGTCACACCCTCTGCGTAGAGTTCTGTGGGATCGCGTCGGCGGATGTCAGCCTTCCGCAGGCGCGACTGCTCACACTACGGACTGGGGGGTGTCCGCGTTGGAGGTCGGTCGCAATCTGGCGCGAAACGGATCTCGATAGCATCAATGCCGCTTCAGGCAACCGGGCAGCCGGAAGCCGCCAATACGCGAGCTGTAACTGGTCTGCCCGGCGCGGATGTAGTCACCCACATACCAGAAGGTGCAATCATCCACCGGATCCATCGCCGTGGTGGTGTAATCCTCCCAACGATTGGCGCGGGCCTGGGCGGCCTCACCTTCGACGAGCACCGTTTCATGAAGGGTCAGGAGCCCTGGAGGATCACCGGCGAGGCGTCCGGCGAAGCGTTGGCCAGGGTAGTGCGGCAGCCCGCCGAAGGAATAGCCAACGCCGATATTGCCTTTCCGGTCCATGCCGATGCTTCCCATCCACCGATACAACGAGTCCGGCGCGTAGGTCCCCTGCTGGAACAGTGCCGGGTCACCATGCCCATCGAGCCGGAATTCGTACCAGCGCACCCCGCCGCCGCCCGCGCTGGTGTTGATCGAGTGGAGTGCCAGAATGCTCTGGTGGCCACCGATATTGCGATAGACCAGGCGCTGCATCAGTTTGTCGCCCTGCGCGTCGAGACGGGTGGAATCGCCGGGCTGCGGCACGCACCGGGTCAACTGACCATCGCAGAGATAGTGGTAGGGTGCCACGGGAATCTTGACTGGCCCGCTTAGCCCGGTCCGTGACGGATCGACCCAATCGACGTGGAACTTCCAGGCATAGATGCCGTCGTCCTCGAGATGACCAAGCAGCTGCGCCCCACCGGCCGCCATCACGATATTCGGCGCGCCGAGCGGCGGCAGCGCGTGGCCGTCGATGTCGGCGTTGTTGAGAAAATTCACGCCGTCGACCACGACGCACTGTTCGGTCGCGGGGAGCCCGCGCAGCATCTTCGCCCGATCGGCCACGCAGGCATGCTTCTGGATCACGTTGTCGCCGGTGCTGCTTGGGACGTAGTAACCGTCGGGCCAGATTGCCGGTCGCGGATAGTCTGGAAAGAGCGACCGGACGAATTGGTAGCGGTAGTACGGCCCGAGTGGATCCTCGCCAACGCTCACCGCATAGCACATGGCGTAGGGACCCACCGCCCGCGGCCCCTGCGCACCGCGCCCCCCTCCCCCACCCTGTGGCGCCCCTGCCTGCACAGCCGCGGGCGCAGGGCGATCGATCAAGCCACTTGGCCCCGGTGGTCCGGGCTGCCCCGCTTGGCCCGGTCGACTGGGGGACTGGAACTCCTCTGCCGCGGTGGTGTCACGCTGGAAAATCGGCAAAACATACAGCCAGCGGTCGGCAAGCTGGTCGTAACGCACGACGGCATCCCCGCTGTTGCGAGCCTCGCACGGTCCGCCAAAGCCAGTGAAGATCGCGTTGGCCGACACCGGGCCGTACAGCACCCTTCCCGTGGTGTCATACTGCCGGCCCTGCTTGGTGAAGACCGCCATCCCGCCATTGACGATCTGCACGATCTGATCGCGCCCCACGGCGAGGGAGTTGTCTGACGGATTGTTGAAGCGGCGAGTTCCCTGCGGACCGGAGAACCCGAAGCCCAGCCCGTCGAACGACGCCAAAATTGCTGCGGGCGGGCGGGTACCCTGCGCGCGCTGCTCCACGCTTCGCCCGGCAGCCAGATGCGAGGGCATCGGCGCGTCGAGCGCGCCCTCACCCTCCTCTCCCTCCTTGGGGGAGATGCCGCAGCCACCATTGCCTCCGTCGCACTCGGGCCGATCGAGCGCACCCACCTTGAGGCGCATCTCGGTCAGGCTCGGGGAACGGTCGAAGGCCGCCGCCGCACGACTGGTGACCGCCCCGACATGGGAGATGGCCACTCCATCCGCACGACGTCCCAGCCCGATGACCGCGGCCACCAGGCCGAGCAGGGTGACGCCGAGAAGCTGCCGGGCGGTCGATCGCATGAACATTGCTCCGGGGCGGGGAGAAGCGGGTGCGCAGGATGGCATCGGGGACCGCCTGAATATGCGAGCAGGAGTGCCGGGGTTCCACTCCCCCACAGGGCGGCTTACACTCTTCAGCTCCCCAAGGAGATCGCCATGCTGAGTCCGCTTCGCCGCCCGCTGTTCTGGGCGCTTGCCGCCCTGATTGCCGCCCCGCATTCGTCCGCGGTCCATGAATCGTCCGTCACGCCGCGGCCCGGGAGCCCGCTGTCGATCGACAGCACAATCATCAAGGGACTCTCCTGGCGCAATCTCGGCCCGCTCCGCGGCGGCCGTTCGCTCAGCGTGAGCGGCGTGCGTGGGCGGCCCAAGGAAGGCTATTTCGGTGCCACCGGCGGTGGGCTCTGGAAGACCACCGACAGCGGGACGACTTGGGCACCGGTGACCGACGGCCAGATCCACAGTGCGTCGGTCGGCGCCCTGGCGGTGTCGGAATCGAATCCGGATGTGGTCTACATCGGCATGGGCGAGTCCTGTATCCGCGGCAACATCATGGCAGGCGATGGGGTCTATCGCTCCACGGATGCAGGAAAGAGCTGGACCCACGTCTGGGGTGGCGATCAGCAGACCATCTCGAAGATCCGGATCGACCCCACCAATCCCAACATCGTCTTTGTGGCCGCTTTCGGGATGTACGGCAAGCCCAACGATGAACGGGGTGTCTACAAGAGCACCGATGGCGGCAAGAGCTGGCGGCGGGTGTTGTTCCGCGACGATCGCACCGCGGCGATCGACATCTCGATCGACCACAGCAATCCCCGGGTGATGTACGCCGCCCTCTGGGAGGCGTGGCGCACAGAATCGTCGATGTCGAGTGGTGGCCCGGGCAGCGGGCTCTTCAAGTCGACCGATGGTGGCGAGAGCTGGACCGAGATCACCCGCAATCCGGGGATGCCGCAGGGATCGATCGGCAAGATTGGCGTATCGGTTTCCGGCGCTGATCCCAACCGTGTCTACGCCGAAGTGGAGAATGACAATGGCGGCTTGTTCCGCTCCGATGATGCCGGCGCCACCTGGTCGCTGGTGAACAGCGGACGCAACATCCGGCAGCGCGCCTTCTACTACACCCATGTCACGGCGGATCCGCACGACAAGGAGCTCGTCTACGTTCAGAACGTCGGGACGCTCCGCTCGACCGACGGCGGCAGGACGATGACCAACTATGCCGGTGGCGACTCGCACGATATGTGGATCGACCCCGATGATTCCAAGCATCTGCTCTACGCCAGTGATGGCGGCGGTGCTGTCACCTACGATGCTCTCGGTGCCCACGCCTTCAGTTCGCGCGACTATCCCACGGCGCAGCTCTACCACATCGTCGCGACCGCCCACGTCCCCTATCAGGTATGCGGTGCCCAACAGGACGCCAGCACCATCTGCGTCCCGACGACGGGCGGAGGTGGCGGGCGCGGGGGCCGTGGCGGTGCGGCTGCTACCGGCTACAGTGCAGGTGGCGCCGAGCCCGGCTACATCGCGCCCGACCCGACAGATGTGGACGTCTTCTATGCCGGCGGCAACAACGGCTCCTTCCTGACCCGCCTCGATCGCCGCACCGGCGAGGAGCGGGAAGTCGGTCCCTATCCGCGGATGTTCTCGGGCGAGCCCTCAAGTGCGCTGGTCGAGCGGTGGCAGTGGACCTACCCGATCATCTTCTCGCCTGTCGATCCGAACGTCCTCTACGCCTCCTCGCAACATGTCTGGAAAACGACGAATGGCGGGCAGAGCTGGGAGAAGATCTCTCCCGATCTGACGCGGCACGACCCCAGCACCATGGGGATGTCGGGCGGTCCGATCACCCATGACATGAACGGGCCCGAGGTCTACGCGGTCGTCTTCGCGCTGGCGCCAGCCAAGAAGGACGTGAACGTCCTCTGGGCCGGGTCCGACGATGGCATGATCCACGTGACCCGGAACGGCGGGAAGAGTTGGAACGATGTCACGCCGAAGGGGATGCCCGAGTTCGGCCGCGT
Organism: Gemmatimonadales bacterium; assembly: GCA_038205305.1. Lineage (GTDB taxonomy): Bacteria > Gemmatimonadota > Gemmatimonadetes > Gemmatimonadales > GWC2-71-9 > Palsa-1233. The sequence goes on along the minus strand of JBBRBZ010000011.1, from coordinate 5,812 downwards.
GAGCATCATCGATGCCGGCGCGTGGGACGCGGGCACCGCCTATGCCGCCGTCAAACGGCCGCTCAATGGCGATGTGGCGCCGTACATCTTCCGCACCCATGACTACGGCAAGAGCTGGACGAAGATCGTCACGGGACTCGCCGACAACGACTACGTGCACGTGGTGCGTGAAGACGCCATTCGACCCGGGCTGCTCTACGCCGGGACGCAGCACGGCGTCTATCTCTCCTACGATGATGGCGACCACTGGGAATCGCTCTCGCTGAACCTCCCTGACGTGCCGGTGTCCGACCTGCTCGTCAAGGACAACTCGATCGCGATCGCCACGCATGGACGTTCGTTCTACATCCTCGACAACATCCAACCGCTGCGGGAGTACACCCCGGCGCTCGCGACGACTGATGCGCCGCACCTCTTCGCCCCCGTGCCAACGATTCGTGGTGCGGGGAGCGCGCGCATTGAGTACTGGCTCAAGCGGCCAGCGCAGAGCCTCACCATTGACGTGCTCGACAAGGGCACCGTTGTCCGGAGCTTCACCGGCACGACGGCTCCGGCTGGGGGAGGACGCGGCGGACGGGGAGGCGGGTTTGGAGGTGGACGCGGGGGCAGCGGCGCGGGCGCCACCATGGCAGCCGGACTCAACTCCATCAGTTGGGATCTGCGCTACCCCGGCGCGACCACCTTCCCCGGCATGATCCTGTGGGGCGCCAGCACCAGCGGTCCCGCCGCCGTCCCCGGCAGCTACACCGTGCGGCTTACGGTTGACGGCCAGACACAGTCCCAGCCCCTCACCATCCTGCGCCACCCGCTCCACCCGGACGTGACCCAGGCCGACCTGCAGGAGCAGCTCGATCTCGCGATCAAACTGCGGGACAAGGTGAGCGAGGCCAACGACGCCGTCATCGAAATCCGGGCACTCAAGACGCAGGTTGCCGACCGGCTGACCAAGTCCAGCGATGCGTCCCTCAAGGCGAGTGCCGATGCGCTGGTGTCGGCACTGAGCGGTGTGGAGGAGGAGATCTATCAGGTGCGCAACCAGAGCGGCCAGGATCCGCTCAATTTCCCGATCAAGCTCAACAATCGCCTGGCATCCCTGCTCGGCGTCGTGACCAGCGCCGATGCACGGCCGATCGCCAGCGCCTATCCGATTTTCAAGGATCTCACGGCGGAACTGAAGGTGCAGACCGAGCGACTCGCCCGGGTGCGCGGCAACGAGCTCCAGGGGTTCAACCGCGTGGCCGAGCGACTCGGACTGGAGGCTATCAAGGCGCCGTAGATGTGTCCGGCGCTGATGTCCGTCGCGCGGTATCCGGCACGGCGGGCACCAGCAGCACGACCAGGCCGGCGGCCACCTCGAGCAGCGCCCCGGCCGCCGTACCAATGCGATACTCCATGGGCAGCGTGCCCCTCATTGCGGCGGTGAAGTACCACCAGGCGTAGGCCGAGGCGAGCGCGGCGAATGGCCAACGCGCCCACCGCCTGCCACTCAGCAGCAGCATGCCGAAGGCGAAGACGACCACCGGCCGCAGCAGGACCTCCCAGATGGCGGGGTTCGCGGAACGCACTCGAAGGAGTACGCCGATCATCAAGGCCAGGAAGATCGACACCTGGACGGCCAGCCGGAGCAGGCGCTGGGAAAGGCTACGCCTCATGCTGGAGCACCAGGATCTCCTCGCGGCGGTGGACTAGCGGATGTTGAGAAAGATATGCAGTCCGGGCCGTGCTGCTCCCCTGGCGTCACGCCACCTCGTCACCACCGTGCGCATGGTCGGCTCCGGCGGCATGATCCGTAGCGTCCCCGGCGGAGTCGGCGTCGTGGTGGGCCTCGACCACGTGCGCATCGGCGATCAGGTGGTCCGAGGGCGCCAGGTCGATCTCGTGCCCCTCCTGCGCGTCATGCGGCGGCGGGGCGGTCTCCAGCTGCTGCGCCTCGGCCGGGACCTTGACCACATCATTGGGCACATCCCCGTCATCTTCCCAGATCACGACCCCTTCGATCAGGTCATGGAAGAACGCTCCGCCTGGATCCGACATGGTTCCCTCCCGGTGCAATGCCTTGGGGTGCGAGGACCTGATACCCTGAAGGCGAGGGAACTGGACCACAGGGCTCATTCGCCGGGGCGAGAGCTCGAACACCTTCCGGGAGTTGGCGAGCGAGGTACCTTTGTCCGGGTTGATACCCGCGATCCACACGTGGCCGGGGGCCGCGCCGCCTGAGCCGTTCACAGCCGCTTTGCCGCTCTCCAGTTGTCGAGCGGAGTGACCACCCCCGCGTTCCTCACCCCGAAGCAAGGAGCAGGCGATGGACAGCTGGTACTACTTGAATCAGGGGGCCACGGTTGGCCCGCTGACGCAGCAGGCCATGGAATCGATGATCCGCGCCGGGACCCTGCGCGCTGAGACGATGGTCTGGCCAGGCTTCGGCGAATGGATCGCGGCGAGCGCCTCGACGCTGGCGCCGCTGTTCGGTGGTGGCGCCGCACCGGGTGGCTACGCTCCTCCGCCGCCACCGGGGTTCGTCCCGAACTTCGTTCCGCCCACCAAGAAGGACTGGTTGCCGGAAAACAAGAACGCCCGGGTTGCTGTGCTCGCCGCAGTCGTGGTGGCGTGCCTCTTCCTGATGTGGAGCGGGTTGCAGAAACTCGGAATAGGCCCGGGTGGTGACAACCCGGACGCCCGGATCAATATCACCGGTTGCCGGGGCACCGGCCCCTCCACCGTCCAGTGCGGCTACCTGAACGTCGGCACGGTGAAAGGGCGGGCCTGCTTCGATATCGTGATCACCTGCCTCGACGGCCGCCATGTGGCCTCGACCTGCTCGGACCGAATGGAGCCGGGGCAGGGCTCGACCCAACAGGTGGACCGGTTCAAGCCGACGATCCAGCCCACCATTCAATGCACCGGCATGACGTACGAAAACACCAGGACGCGAACGTAGCGCTCACCCCTTGGGCTGCGGAACCATCCGGAGGTAGGAAGTCTTGGCGACCCAGCCGTCGGGGAAGCGCTTCCGGGCGTCCTCGTCGGAGAGTGACGAGGCGACGATGACATCCTCGCCGGGCTTCCAGTCGGCCGGCGTCGCCACGGCGTGTTTGGCCGTCAGCTGCAGCGAGTCGATCGACCGCAGCAATTCCTGAAAATTGCGCCCCGTGCTCGCCGGATACGTGAGGGTGAGCTTGACCCTGTGGTCGGGGCCGATGATGAAGACCGACCGTACCGTCAGGGTACTGTCGGCGTTGGGATGGATCATGTCATAGAGCGTGGCCACCTTCCGGTCGGGATCGGCGATCATCGGAAAATCCACCGCGTTCCCCGTCACCGTCGCGATGTCCTTTTCCCATCGGAGATGCGAGTCCACTGGGTCCACGCTCAGGCCGATCACTTTCACGTTGCGGCGGTCGAACTCCGGCTTGAGGTGGGCCACCTCACCCAATTCGGTGGTACAGACCGGGGTAAAGTCCTTGGGATGCGAGAAGAGCACCGCCCAGGAATCCCCCTTCCAGGCATGGAAGGAGATGGGACCCTGGGTGGTTTCAGCAGTGAAGTCAGGGGCGATATCGCCCAACCGGACCGACATGGAATCCTCCGTGGATCGTGAAATACGGCGACCAGACGACGAGAACCCCGAGAAATCAGCAGGAACGGCTGCCGTGTCAAGGGCGGTTCCGCTATACTGCGGCCGCCCCGGTGGTCGCCGGGACGTCATCCCGGAGTCGAGTGCCTTCGGGCGACCGATTCGGAAGCCGCCCTGAACGGGTAAAGGAGTGATGGATGGGACGTGAGGATCTCGATGGCGAGTCATACGATGACGATACCGAAGATCTGGCGCGCGACGATGACTCGTCGGAGTTCCAGACCGAGGCCGACGTCACCTGTCCCTACTGTGGTGAGGCGGTCCAGATCACCATCGACCCCGATGGTGGTGAGGAACAGGAGTACGTCCAGGACTGCGAGATCTGCTGCCGTCCGTGGACCGTGCGGGTGACTTATGACGACGAAGGCGCCGCCGACGTCTCGGTGGACACGACCGAGTAGCGTAGAGCCTCCCTCCGACATCTCCGATCACGGCGCCCGCACGATCTTGACGATACGGTCGAGCCGGATGTCCGCCGATGACGCACCGACCTCGAGTCGCAGCCGTTCCGGCTCGACCTGCCAGCCCGGCATATCGCTGTTCCAGTACGCGAGCGAGTGCACCGGCACACGGAGCGACACCTCTCGCCGCTCACCCGGCTGCAGCGACAGGCGTTGGTAGCCACGCAAATCCTGGCGCGGGCGATCGGGGACCTCGCCAAGGTGCTGGACATAGAGCTGTACCACCTCGTCACCCGCCACGCTGCCGGTGTTGGTGATCTGCACAGTGACCTGGATGGTGTCCCCTTCAGCAAACGACTCGGCCGATACCCGAAGCGAGTCGTAGGCGAAGGTGGTGTAGCTCAGTCCGTGACCGAACGGATAGAGCGGTGGACCATCGAAGAATCGGTAGGTATGCCCCGCCATGCGATAGTCAGCAAAGGGCGGCAGGTCCTCGACGCTGCGGTAGAAGGTGACCGGCAGCCGACCCGATGGGCTGTAGTCTCCGAACAGGGCATCGGCGATGGCATGCCCCCCCTCTTCCCCCGGATACCACCCTTCCACGATGGCCGGCACGTGCTCCTGCGCCCAGGGTATCGCCAACGCGCTGCCATTGAGCAGCACCAACGTCACCGGCTTGCCCGTCGCGACGATCGCCTCGAGCAGCCGTTCCTGGGGATCGGGCAGGTCGATGCGGGTCCGGTCTCCGCCGCGAAAGCCGTCGACCTGCACGCGCATCTCTTCGCCTTCGAGTCGGTTGGTCAAGCCGAGCACCAGCACCACGGCATCGGCCTTCCGCGCGGCGGCCACCGCGATCGCGAGCAGCGAGTCATCGGAGAGTGAATCTGCGCCGAGCATTCCCGGCGCGAGGTTCGCCCCACGGGCGTAGGTCACCTTGGTCTTCCTCGAGACCGCCTCGCGAATTCCCCGCAGCGGAGTGACGGTGTCCGAAGGCGAGCCATTGTAGTTGCCGAGCAGCATGGCGGGTTGATCGGCATTGGGGCCGATCACGGCGAGGTGCCGGATCGACTTGCTGAGCGGCAGGGCATGATCGACGTTCTTGAGCAGCACGATGGACTCGCGAGCCACCGTTCGCGCAAGCGCGCGGTGGCTGGGCTGATCGAGCACGGTGTAAGGAATCTGCGCGTACGGCACGTTGTCGGGTGAGTCGAACATCCCCAGTTTAAAGCGAGCGGTGAAGAGCCGGATGACGGACGAATCGATCTGCGCTTCGGAGATCAACCCCTGCCCCACCGCCTCGACGAGATGATCGTAGACACCGCCGCACTCAAGATCCGTTCCGGTGCGAACCGCGAGCGCGGCCGCCTCCGCCGCGGTCGCCACCACCTTGTGCCGCTGATAGATGTCGTTGATGGCCCCGCAATCGGAGACCACATAGCCCGGGAAGTGCCACTCGCCTCGCAGGATCTGGTCGAGCAGCAGTTCACTGCCACAGGCTGCCGTTCCGTCGAGCCGGTTGTAGGCGCACATCAGCGACCAGGCGCCACCATCGCGGATGCCGGCTTCGAACTGCGGCAGGTAGCTCTCGTGCAGGTCGCGCGCGCTCACCACCGCATCGAAGATGAGACGCTCGGGCTCAGTGCCGCTGATCACCGCGAAGTGCTTCAACGTGGCGAAGGTCTTGAGGTAGGTGGAGTCGTCGCCCTGCATGCCGCGGATGAACTGCACGGCCAGGCGACCGGCAAGGAAGGGATCCTCGCCGTAGGTCTCCTGCCCG
>JBBRBZ010000010.1:0-44537 GCA_038205305.1 Gemmatimonadales bacterium | reverse complement strand
GCCGTGGGCGGTGCCGCGGTGGTCATGACCGAAGCAACCGCGGTGCTCGCCGAGGGAAGGATCTCACCGGAGGACCTCGGCATCTGGAAGGATGAGCACGTCGAGATGCTCACTCGGATCGTGCGCTTCATCGAGAGTCAGGGCAGCGTCGCCGGCATCCAGCTCGCGCACGCCGGTCGCAAGGCGAGCACATGGCGCCCGTGGGCAACCGAACGCGATGCCATACCGATCGAACACGGCGGCTGGCAGGTGGTGGGGCCATCACCGCTCGCCTTCTCGCCCAGCTATCCGCCGGTGCAGGCACTGGACGCCGATGGCATCGCGGCGGTGATCGCGGGATTCGAGGCGGCAGCACGGCGTGCGTTCACTGCCGGCTTCAAGGTCTTCGAAATTCATGCTGCGCACGGCTACCTGCTGCACCAGTTCCTCTCACCACTCAGCAACCGGCGCAAAGATCAGTACGGCGGCTCACTCGAGAATCGGATGCGATTGACACTTGAGGTGGCGCAAGCCGTGCGTCGAGTGATTCCTGATTCGCTGGTGCTCTTCACCCGCATCTCCGCGACCGATTGGGTCGAGGGGGGCTGGGACGTGAAACAGTCGGTGGAGTTGGCGAAGCGGCTGCGCGAGGTCGGCGTCGACTTGATCGACGTCTCCACCGGCGGGAATGTCGCGCAGGTGAAGATCCCGGTCGGGCCAGGGTACCAAGTGCCCTTCGCCCGGGAGATCCGGCATGACGCAGGCATCGCGACCGGCGCCGTTGGGCTGATCACCCAAGCCGACCAGGCCGACGCGATCATTGCCCGCGGCGATGCCGACGTAGTGTTGCTGGCCCGCGAGGAACTCCGCGACCCGTACTGGCCGATGCACGCCGCCACCGCACTCGGCGAAACGATGTCATGGCCGTCGCAATATCTGCGTGCTGCACCGCCGGGGACGGCGCCGCGGTGAACTGGCTCAGGACGTCACCCCGACATCCTCGAGGCGCCCCACCGCGGCGAGCTTCGGCGCGCGCCACGCGGTCAGCCCCACCACTCCCAGCGTGATGCCACCGCCCACGAGCACGGAGGGCACCGCCCCGAAGAGCTTGGCGGTGAGTCCCGATTCGAACGAACCGATCTCATTGCTCGACCCGATGAAGATCGCGTTCACCGACGAGACCCGCCCCATCAGGTGATCCGGCACCAGCAGCTGCAGCAGGGTGGATCGCACCACCACGCTGATCATGTCGACCGCTCCACTCAGCACCAGAAAGCCGAACGACAGCCAAAAACTGCGCGAGACGCCGAAGCCGATGATGCAGATGCCGAAGACGGCCACCGCCTGGAGCATCGAACGACCAGCGCGCTCCATCGGTGAGCGAAACGCAAGCGAGATCGACATCAGCATCGCGCCAACCGCCGGTGCCGCCCGCAGCACACCGAGGCCCCACGCGCCGGTATGCAGGATCTCAGCGGCAAAAATCGGCAGCAGCGCGACTGCGCCACCGAAGAGCACCGAGAAGAGATCCAACGTCATGGCGCCGAGCAGGATCTGCTGGCCGCGCAGGTAGCGCACCCCCGCCTTCAGTGAATCGCGAAGACTCTCCCCCGGCCGTTGTGCCGGCACGCCGCGATGCTTGATCGCAAACAAGGCGGTGAGGGCGACCACCAGCAGCGCGGCATCGACCATGTAGCTCCCCTGTGGCCCGATCCAGGCGAAGAGCACCCCGCCGAGCGCGGGACCGAGCACCGCGGCGAACTGCCAGACAGCGCTGCGCCAAGTGACCGCGTTGGCCTGGATGTGCCTCGGCACCATCGCCGCAGCGAGCGCAGTCCGCGCAGGCTGCAGGAAGGCGCGACAGATGCCGCTGGTCGCGATCACCAGGTAGACACCGAGAATGCGCCAGTGCACCTGGTTGGCAGGCAAGCCAGCGAGCACCACCAGCGCGGCGGAGCAGGCGAGCAGGACGATGGTCGCGATGAGGGCCAGCGAGCGCCGATCGGTGCGATCAGCGGTGTGGCCGCCCACCAGTGACGTGAGGATGTTGGGCAGCGCCTCGGCCAAGCCGATCAGGCCGAGCGAGAGCGGGTCGTGGGTGTCCTGATACATCTGCCACGCCACCACCACGCCCTGGATCTGCACGCCGAGAGTAGTGGTGAAGTGCGCGGCGAGGAAACGTCGGAAATCTGGGAGCCTGAGCGCGGCGCGGGCATCGGCCATCTATGGTTTGCGCTTCACCGGCAGGTAGATGGCGATGCCGTTGGCGACCAGCTTGGCGGTGGCGCCCGGTGGCATTTCGACCAGGAACTCCCGACCGCCATCAGCGAGCACGGGATAGCGCTTGCTGTATTCCGCGAGCGCCGGCAGCAGGAAGAAGTCTGGCAGGGGGATGCCGCGCACGGTGACGCGCTGCAGCCGGAAGCGCATCAGCCGATCGCTCCCCTGGGGCATCGAGATGTCGACCGTGAAGTTGGAGGTCGAATCGATGAAGGTGAAGAGCGTCCCGAGCTCGGCGCGCTCGCTCGGCGGAAAATCCATCAGCCGACCGGAGATGCGCGCGCGGGTGGAATCGGCGGTGACGACGAACTTGAGCGAATCATTGAACGGGGGTGCACCGAGACGAGCGAGGAGGTAGCCGGTAAAGTCGCCGATCTCGATGGTGTCGGCGCGGAGCGTCCGCTTGATGAAGACCGAGTCGACTGCGAGGTTCGCGCGGGCGACGCCGGCGTTGGTGATGCGGCCGGAATCGGCACGCGGCGCGGTCTCCTGTGCGACGAGTGGGACACCGCCGAGGAGCACCAAGATTGCTGCATGCCACCACACCTGCTTCATGCCACTTCCTCCGAGAGGGGTGAGACCCGGGAGACGACCTCGGTCGCGGTCATGTCACACCTCGCCACATTTTCGAGTGATCGATTACACTGATGACGGGTCGAATCCGTCGCCCCTCAAGGTAGCCTGTCGTCGAGGATGACCATGCCGTTCCTGCTGCTCGCGTTGCTCTGTGGAATGCTTCCATCGCCTGCCGCTTCGGCATCGGCTGCACCGCCGTGGGGCCCCGACGGCCACACCATCATCACCCAGGTGGCGGCGTCGCGCCTTTCGGCCCCCACGCGTGAGGCGATCGCCCAGCTTCTCGGTGACACCACCCTGACCGATATCTCGAGCTGGGCCGACCAAATCCGGCGCGACCGCCCGGGGACCGTGGCATGGCATTACGTCGACATCCCGATCAGCGACACCAGCTACGACTCGGTCCGCTGGTGCGCCGAGGGCAATTGCGTGATTGCGGCGCTCAACCGTTATCTCGCCATCCTCGGTGACACGTCCCGCCCCAAGGCCGAGCGGAGTGAGGCGCTGAAGTTCGTGGTGCACTTCACCGAGGACCTGCATCAGCCGCTCCACTCTGGCGAGCGCGGCGACAAGGGCGGCAACGACGTCAAGGTCACGCTGATGGGGAGGCAGACCAATCTGCATGCTGTCTGGGACAGCGGCCTCCTGCAGGCCTTGGGGCGGAGCGACGATCAGATGGTGGCCGACCTCGAGGGCCTGCTCGCCCGGCGGACCGACCTCGCGGCGATGGCGGCCGGCACACCACAAGACTGGGCGATGCAGGCCCATGACGTGTCACGTGACGTGGTGTACCATTTCCTGCCCGAGTCGCTCGAGCTCGGACAGGCCTATGTCGACTCGGCCCGGGCGCCGCTGATCCTGCAGATGGAACGGGCCGCGGTCCGGCTTGCCGCGCTGCTTGAGCGCGCGCTCGGGCACTAATCCTCGGGAAGATCCTCGGCCGGCTCTTCGGCTGATTTCCCCTCGCAGGCCGTGCTCCGCAGATGCGCCAGCACATCGATCAGGGCACGTAGTTCCTCGGGCGGAAGCTTTCCTGCGATCTCGTCCGCCGTCGCAGTCATCACCGGATCCAGGCGCGCCAGAACATCCAGTCCCGCGGTGGTGATGCGGCAATGCACCATGCGGCGATCGCTGCCCCGTTCGCGCGTCACCAGCTCGGCTTGCACCAGCCGGTCCACCAGTCGGGTGATGGCCGCCCCGGGATCGATCATCCGGTCGCGGATGGCCAGCGTGGGCAGCCCTTCGGGACCCGCACCACGGAGAATGCGCAGGACGTTGTACTGGGCGGTGGAGAGCTCCTCGCGGCTGAGGACGCGCGCGCTGGCCCGTTCGATCAGTGAGGCGGTACGCTGCACCGAGAGGAGCGCCTCCTGCTGGAGCGACTGGAACGGTCGCGTCTGGCGGATTTCGGTCTGCAGCTGACTGGGTGGGGCGGACGGCGGCGAGGAATCCATCCCGAGAAAGTCTCGCTGTCGGCCGCCGGGGTCAACCACCCGTCACTGGTTGCGGGAGATGCGCTTCGGGCGCTACCATAGGCCGTCCACCCCGGCCTTCCCCACTTCCCAGGCTCCGATGTCCACGGTACTCGCCCTCCTCGGCTCCATGGCCGTGGGACTCTCGCTCGGCCTGCTCGGCGGCGGCGGCTCCATTCTGGCCGTGCCGGTGCTGGTCTACCTGCTGGGGATCCCTCCCAAGATCGCGGTCCCGATGTCGCTTCCGATCGTCGGCATTGCAGCCGCAGTAGGCGCGGCGGCGCGGTGGCGGACTGGGCAGCTACGCCTGATGGCGGCGGCGCCGTTCGCGCTGGTCACCATTGTCGCCTCGCGCGTGGCCGCGGGGCTGGGACTCGGCCTCGCGGATCGCCCACGCATGCTGCTGTTCGGGATCACCATGTTCAGCGCGGCCTTCGCGATGTGGCGACGGGCCGCGCGGATGGGCGCGGGGACACCGGAAGCCCGCCCGGCGGGGCCCATCCTCCAGATGATCCCGGCGGCGCTAACGGTGGGCACGCTCACCGGTGTGGTGGGCGTGGGCGGCGGCTTTCTCATCGTGCCGGCGCTCACGGGGGTGCTCGGCTTCCCGATCGCCGAGGCGACTGCCACGTCGCTGGCAGTGATCGCGCTGAACACGGTGGCGGCCGGCTGGGCCTTCGTCGGGCATATCACGCTGGATTGGCGCCTCACTGCGATGGTCACGGCCGCGGCACTGGTGGGGATGGCCATCGGCACGCGCCTGGCCCCGCGCATATCGGCCAAGGCGCTCACCCGCGGCTTCTCGGTGTTCCTTGTCGTTCTAGCTATTTTTCTGCTCGGCAAGGAACTGCTCTGACCGAACACCTCTGGGGCACAGGAGAGCGGGATGCTGGTTCGACGCTTCTACGATGACCGACTGGCGCAGGCGAGCTACCTGATCGGCTGCCAGCGCACCAACGAGGCAATCGTGATCGACCCGGCGCGCGACATCACGCCCTACCTCGATGCCGCGCGTCAGGAGGGAATCACCATCACCCGCGTGACCGAGACGCACATCCATGCGGATTTCGTTTCGGGTACCCGGGAACTCGTGGCCGCCACCGGCGCGACGCCGATGCTCTCCGCCGAAGGGGGCGATGATTGGCAGTACGCCTTCGCTGTGCAGGACGGAGCCGAGTTGCTCCACGATGGCAATGTCATCACGCTGGGTATGGTCAAGCTGGAGGTCTGGCATACGCCGGGGCACACGCCGGAGCACCTCGCCTTCGTGGTGCGGGACACGACACGCAGCAACGACCCGGTGGCGATGGTCAGCGGCGATTTCCTCTTCGTGGGTGACGTGGGACGCCCCGACCTGCTCGAGAAAGCGGCGGGTGTCGCGGGCACCATGGAGCGCAGTGCGCGAGATCTCCACCGCTCGCTCCAGCGCCTCGCATCGCTGCCGGACTTCCTGCAGATCTGGCCAGGACATGGCGCCGGATCGGCGTGCGGCAAGGCCCTTGGTGCGATGCCGACCAGCACGCTGGGCTACGAGCGGCGCACCAACTGGGCCTTCGGCGACCTGACGGAATCGCAGTTCGTGGCGGCGGTGCTCGAGGGGCAGCCCTCGCCACCGGTCTACTTCGCGCAGATGAAGCGGATCAATCGTGAGGGGCCGCCGGTGCTCGGGCGGCGAAACGCCCCGGCCGCACTGCCCGCCGCCGCGATTGATGATGCACTGCGGAGCGGCGTGCTGGTGGATGTGCGACCCGCCTCGGAGTATGCCGAGGGTCATCTTCGTGGCACGCTGAACATTCCCCTCAACCGGGCGTTCACCAACTGGTCGGGGTGGTTGCTCCCCTACGATCGCGACCTGTATCTCATCACGTCCGATTCGGCCGCGGCGCTCGCGGCGCAGACGGCACTCGCTTCCATCGGCCTCGATCGGGTGCGTGGTGCATTCCGCGCCGACGCCCTCGCGGCGCCCGAGTTTGCGAGCCGGCGTGGGCAGATCGAGCGGCAGCTGATCGCCGACGCGGAGCACCTCGCGGATGCTGGGTTCACCATCGTGGATGTGCGCGAGGCCAACGAGTGGAACGCCGGACACCTGGAGATGGCGCAGCTGCACCCACTCGGACGGCTCACGCACTCGCTCGAGGCCCTGCCTCGCGATACTCCGATCGCCTTGTACTGCCAGTCCGGGAGTCGGTCGGCGATCGGTGTGGCCGTCCTTGAACGGATGAGTTTCGAGCGCGTAGTCGACCTGGTTGATGGCTGGGGTGGCTGGATCGCCCGGGCACCTGTGGGTGCGACGTGAGCCGCGAATGAATCGTCAGACCCGATGGTTCGTTGAGGAGATGGGACGCGCGGTGGGGCTGGACGGCCTCACCCGCATCGCCGGGAGCATCTTCGCCTACCTCCTGCTCAGCGAGGAGCCGGTATCACTCGACGTGCTCGCCGAGGAGCTGGGCGTCAGCAAGGCGAGCGTGAGCACCGAAGCCAGGCATCTGGAAGGGCGTGGCGTCCTGGTGCGCTCCAAGCGGCCCCGCGACCGGCGCGACTACTACACCGTTGGCGCGGACTTCCACGCCCGGCGTCTCGAGCAGGCCATCGGCCGCTGGGGCCGGATGGCCGAAGTGCTCGACCAGGTCCCCAAGCGGCTGCCGGCCCTCTCCGCCACCGTGACGGATCGACTCGACTACATGGAACGGGTCCATGATTTCGTGACGGAACGGGTCACGCTCGCGCTCGAGGCCTGGAAGAAAAAGAACCGGAGGACGGAGAACGGAGAGTAGAGAACGGAACCCCATGCACCCGTTCTCCGTTCTCCGTTCTCCGTTCTCCGTTCTCCGTTCTCCGTTCTCCTCTATTGCTTCCAGACGTTGTTGCTGCGATCGATGTCAATCAACCGGTGATCGGGATCGAGTTCGACGCGGGTGAGCGTCTTGCCAAACTTGTAGCGCCGCTGGTAGCTCGTGGTGTTGGTGCTCCACACCTCGGCCGGATAGTCGAGATCCTGGGTGGTGCTGTCGGCGAAGGTGAAGCGCACCCGGATGGGAAGCACGCCACGCTGGTGGTTGCCGTACACGACATCCACGATACTGTCCTTGACGGTGACCTTCTCGACCGCTTGGTCGAAGCGCTCGTTCTCCTTGAACCATTCACGCCAGAACCAGTCCAGCCGGCGGCCGCTGACATCTTCCATGGTGCGGAAGAAATCGGCCGGGGTCGGGTGCTTGAACGCCCAGCGCGCAGTGTAGGCACGGAAGGCGTCGTCGAAGATCTGCGGTCCGAGGATTTCCTGGCGGAGCAGCTGCAACCCGACGCTTGGCTTGTAGTAGGCGGAGAGACCGAGGAGATTCGGGGAGATGCGATCGGGATTGATATCGACCGGCTTGTCGACGCCGGCGGCCATCACCTGCTCAATGATGTTCCGCTCCTGGGCGGCGCGGGCCATCTGGTCACCCTTCTCGGGATAGCGGCGCCCCTCGGAGAAGGTGTTGATGAAGGTATTGAAGCCCTCATCCTGCCACATGTGCATCCGCTCATTGGAGCCGACGATCATCGGGTACCACATATGCCCGATCTCGTGGGTAACCACGTTGTAGAGATCGTAGACGTCCTGGCTTTTGGTCTCCATCGCGAGCATCGGGTATTCCATGCCGCTGATCGGCCCTTCCACGGCGGAGATCTGCGGCCAGGGGTACGGATACCAGCGCTCGGAATATTCCTGGATCGACATGCGCGCCTGGTCGGCGGCGTCGTGCCAGTTCACCGCCGCGCTTGGCCGATAGTACGCCATGGCGAGCGAGTTCTTGTAGCTCGAGGCGTCCCACTGATAGTCGGGTGAGGCGGCCCAGACGGCGTCGCGGACATCCTTCGCCACAAACTTCCAAGTGGCGGTGCCACTCTTGGTCGGTCGCGCGGCGCCGCTGGCAAGCTCGGCGGCGGTGATGATGGCGATGGTCGTGTCCGACTTGGCCGCCTTGGCGAGCCGGGCGATCTGGGTCGGCGTCAGCACTTGGCTGGCATTGGCAAGCGCACCGGTCGCCGCGACGATGTAGCCAGCCGGGACGGTCACCGAGAGGTTGTAGTTGCCGTAGTCGAGGTAGAACTCGCCCTGCCCGAGATAAGGCTCGGTGTTCCAGCCGCGTACATCGTCATACACGTTCATCCGCGGATACCACTGCGCCAGCTCGAAGAGCGCGCCGTCGCGGCCCATCCGGTCGGCCCCGTGCTCGGGAATCAGGAAGTGCCACGCCATTTCGATCGTGGCGGTCTTGCCTGGTGCGAGCGGCTCGGTCAGGTCCACCCGCATCTCCGTGCCATTGTCACGGGTCTCGAGCTTCACACGACGAACCGGTGCCTTGGCGCTCGTCCGGACGACCTGCTCCATCCGTTCGAACATGTCGCCGCCCTCGAAGCCGCGGGCGCCAAAGCGGGAGTTCTCGGGGAAGATGTAGGAGTTGAGCGATCCCGCCTTGAAGGCGTTCTGCTCGACCTGCATCCAGATGAAGTCGAGCGTATCGGGCGAATTGTTGGTGTAGCGGAGCGTCATCGAGCCATGCAGGGTCTTGGTGGCGGTGTCGAGCGTGGCCGCGAGATCGTAATCGGCCCGGTTCTGCCAGTACTTCGCGCCGGGCCGACCGCTGCCACTCCGGTAGACGTTGGCCGTGGGCAGGGTGAGCGGGGCGAAGATCGAGGTATCGCCGACCGGGTCGACCTTGACGGGTGGACGCTGGGGTTGCTGCGCGGCCAGCGGGGCGGCGATCAGCAGTGCGGCAACGAACGGAATACGTGACATGTGAGCAGCCATCCTGGTTGAAGCGTTCACTGGGGCGAGGCCTTCTTGCCGCCCAGCTTGCGACCCACGATCATCTTGAGGGTCACGTGATCGGTCGCCGGGGTCAGGGCGATGCCGGCCCCCACGTTGAACTCCCACTCCGGACCGAAATCAATGTTGAGCGCCGGCACGAGCATCTGCTCGGCCGTCTTGAGCGACTCGAGATGGGACAAGGTCCCGAGGCCGCCATAGTACTCCAACGCAACATTCACGCGTTTGGTTGCATCGAAGCCGATCTGGGCGTTGGGTTCGAACGCCGGGCTCTGTCCCGCGCTGGCACCCTTCAACCCGACTCCGAGAGTCGGGTTGAAGGCCCAGTAGAATCGACCGATGGTCTGGTCGATGATCGGCCGGATCTCGAGACTCCAGCTGTCCCGGGAGAATTCCATGCGCTGGTAGCCCACCTCGGTCGAGAGCGAGAGCCCCACCGGCCAGTTGAGCCGCTCGGGCACCGCAATGCGGGGCCGGAGGTGATTGCCGACGTACTGGAGGCCGTCACCGTCCTGGAACGACATGAAGTGGTAGAAGCCGACCTCGAGCCAATCGGTGAAGCCGCGAGTGATCTCGATGGTCTCGTGCAGCGCGTGGTTGGTGGGGAGCATCCCGTTGGTGGTGACTGTGCT
This sequence comes from Gemmatimonadales bacterium, assembly GCA_038205305.1. Lineage (GTDB taxonomy): Bacteria > Gemmatimonadota > Gemmatimonadetes > Gemmatimonadales > GWC2-71-9 > Palsa-1233. The sequence continues at coordinate 34,785 of JBBRBZ010000010.1, read as the reverse complement.
GCCCTTGCCGGTGTAGTTGCTGTGGAGCTCGAACATCGTGGTCCCCTTCGGCATCGTCGTGCCGGGGTAGACCTGAATCTCGTAGTTGTCCTGTGCCGCGAGGGGTGACGCTCCAGCAGCCACGAGGCCGATGAGTCCACCGAACCACCACACTCCCAACAGTCTCATGCCCCGCTCCATAGGAAGGGACGGAATGCCCCAAAACCGGCCCGAAATAAGTCGCGCCGTCGGAGGATGAGCAAGCGGGGCCGTACTTCTACGTGGTAAAGACCGGTTTGCCGAGCACCTTGAGCCGGGGCCGGACACCGAGTCCCGGCTCGCGGGAGGCCGCCAGACGGCCCTTGGAGCGCTGGGGAGCGCCGTCGGCGAAGGCCACGGTGACGTAGGAGTTGAAGTCGGTGGAGGTGAAGAGAAAGCGCTCGGGCGTGCTGTGGGCGAGGCTCGCGATTGCGGCGGTGGTGATGTCGCCACCCCAGGTGTCCTCGATGGTCATGGCAATGCCCAGGGAGACGCAGAGGTCACGGATCTGCCGCGCGCGCGTGAGACCACCGACCTTCGAGATCTTGAGATTGATCACATCCATCGCCTGATCGGCGATGCCGCGCACTACCATGTCGATGCCATCGACCACCTCGTCGAGCACGAACGGGCGATCGGTGTGACGCCGAACGGCGAGGCACTGCTCGTAGGTGAGGCAGGGCTGCTCGATGTAGACATCGACGTCGCGGACGGCATCGGCGACTCGCACCGCGGCGTGCTGCGTCCAGCCGGTGTTGGCATCGGCGATGAGCACGTCGCCGCGCTCGAGCACCGCAGCCGCCGCCTTGATGCGATCAATGTCGATATCGGGATCGCCGCCCACCTTGAGCTGGAACTTGCGATACCCTTCCTTGCGGTATTTGCCGATCTTCTTCGCCATCTGGGCGGGTGATTCCTGCGAGATCGCACGATACAGCGCGAAGCTCTCGCCCACATGCCCTCCCATCAGCGTGGCGACCGGCAGCCCACTGGCCTTGCCGAGCAGGTCCCAGCAGGCCATGTCGATGGCCGACTTGACGTAGGGATGGCCACGCATGGCGCTGTCCATCTGCTCGTTGAGCTGGCCGAGCGCCAGCGGATCGGCGCCGATCAGCTGCGGTGCGAGTTCGGCGATGCCGGCGCGCGCGCCACGGGCGTAGGCCGGCAGGTAGGCCGGGCCCAGCGGACAGATCTCTCCCCAGCCAGTGAGACCCTCATCGGTCTCCACCGCGACCACCGTTGAATCGAACACCGAGACCGAGTTGCCGCCGGACCACTTGTAGCTCCCCTCGTGCAACGGGAGATCGACCTGATAGGCGCGGATGGCGCGGATCTTCATCGGGCTGGCCTCGGTTCGGCCATCGCGGCCTTGAAGAGGGTGGCGGAGGTGTAGAGCAGCACCGCCACGACGATCCACTTCACATAGGTGAGATTCAAGTTGGTGATGAGGTAGGCCGCAACCAGCACCCCCGGAATCCCGCCGATCGCAAGCCCAGTGGCGACGCGCTTGTCGAAGCGGCCAGCTCGGAAGAACCGATACGCGGCGACCGGCAGAATGAGTGAAGCGGAGGCTGCCATGATCGGAAAGACCGCCTTCGAGTTCATGCCGAGCATGTAGGTCATCGCCATCGTCGGGGCATAGTTGCCGATACCGAGCGAGGTCAACGAACCGATGACGAGCGACCCCACCACGGCGATCACGAGCGCCAGCCCGGTGAATCCGATGGTGCCCTCGGTGAGCGAGAGATTCATCAGCATCCGAATCGCCATGAACGCCGCGGTGACAATGAGCGCGATCGCCATGCCGAGCTGAATGGTGCGCCGGGGAAGATGCGACACCACGCCGGCGCCGAACCACGCCCCGATCCCGCCGGCGATCACCATGCTCACGATGGTCGGCAGGTCGATCATCCCGCCGAGCAGGATGATGAAGATGATGCATTCGAGCATGGTCGGGATGGCGTGACCGACATTCATGGTGCCGGGAATGTCCTCGTCATCGACCAGGTGGAAGAGGCGCAGGGCGGCCGTGGTGGTGGCGAAGGAACCGATCCCGAGGGTGTCAAGAAAGTCGGTGACGAAGCCGAGGCCGAGGAGGCCACCCATCGGGAAGTCGGCACGCGACGGCGTGGCCTGGTCGGGGCTGGATGCCATGCGAGATCCTGGAGAAGGTCGAGAACGTCGTCGGGGAGGGACGGGAAAGAATACGTCGGGAGGCCGGGATGGGGGTAGGGGCGGCGCATGCAGGGGCGACGCATGCAGGGGCGACGCATGCGTCGCCCCAACATGCATCGCCCCGTTACTGCACCGTCTGCATCAGGTTGAAGATCGGCAGGTACATCGCCACGATCATGCCGCCGACGATGACGCCGAGGAAGAGGATCATGACCGGCTCCATGAGGGAGAGCAGGCCGCTGACGGCGATGTCGACTTCGTCATCGTAGAAGTCGGCGATCTTGCTGAGCATCTCGTCGAGGCCGCCGGTCTGCTCGCCAACGGCGATCATCGAGATCACCATCGGCGGGAAGACGCCCGACTTGTCGAGCGGGCCGGCAATGGTATCACCGCCGGCGATTGAGGAGCGCGACGCCATGATGGCATCCTGAATGACGGTATTGCCGGCGGTCTTGGCGGTGATCTCCAGGCCGTCAAGAATGGACACGCCGGAAGAAATCAGGGTGCCGAGGGTGCGGGTGAAGCGCGACACCGCCGACTTGCGGAGCACGTCGCCGAGCACCGGGAAGGCGAGCAGGAAGCCGTCGACGCGGCGCTGGCCGTCGGGCGTCTTGTAGTAGCGCTGGAAGGCGAAGGAAATGAAGCCGATCCCGAGCAGCACCGCGGGCCAGAAGGTCTTGAGGAAGTCCGACATCCCCATGACGATCCGGGTCGGCAGCGGCAGCTCGGCACCGACCGACGAGAACATGTCGCGGAAGACGGGGATGACGAAGATGAGCAGCACGGCGATCGCCCCGGCGGCGACGGTGGAAATGACGGCTGGGTAGATCATGGCGCTCTTCACCTTGCGCACCAGCTTGTCGTTCTTCTCGAGGAAGGTCGCCAGCCGGAGCAGAATGGTGTCGAGGATGCCGCCGGCTTCGCCGGCCGCGACCATGTTGACGTAGAGCTGGCTGAACGCCTGCGGGTGCTTCGAAAAGGCGTCGGCCAAGGTGTTGCCGGCCTCGACGTCGAAGACCACGCCGCGGGTGACGTCCTTGAGTTTGGGGCTCTCGGTCTGCGCCGCCAGGATGTTCAACGACTGCACCAACGGCAGGCCGCTGTTGATCATGGTCGCGAACTGCCGGGTGAAGATCACGATGTCCCGCGTCTTGATGCCGTTGCCCGGCAGCGAGAACTTGATCTCCCTCGGCGCCTCACGCAACGACACCAGCAGCAGGCGGTTCTTGCGCAGGTGCCCGACCACTTCGTCCCGGTTGGGGGCATCGAAGGTCCCCTTCTGGATCTGTCCGGTCGTGGCGTTCTTGGCGGTGTACTCAAACACGGGCATACGCCCCTCCTATCGGGAACCGGGTCCTGCTGCCTAGAGGATCGCGCGCTCTTCCACTGGCGTCTCGCCGATCGCCCGCAGAAATTCCGACGGGTTGGATGAGACACGGAGGCACTCCTCCTTGGAGACCTCCCGCGAGAGGTAGAGCTGGTAGAGCGAATCGTTGAGCGTCTGCATGCCGTGCTTCTTGCCGGCCTGCATCAGCGAATAGATCTGGTGCACCTTGTCGTCGCGGATCACGGCGCGAATGGCCTGGGTTGCCACCATGATCTCGGCGGCCATCATTCGACCGCGGCCGCTCAGCTTGGGGAGCAGCGCCTGGGTGATGACGCCCTCGAGCACGAACGCCAACTGGGCCCGCACCTGCTGCTGCTGGTTGCTCGGGAAGACGTCGATGATGCGGTTGATCGCCTCGGGCGCAGAATTGGTGTGCAGCGTCGCGAGGGCCAGGTGGCCGGTCTCGGCGATGGTCAGCGCCGCCGAGACGGTCTCAAGGTCGCGCATTTCGCCGATCAGGATCACGTCGGGATCCTCGCGCAGGGCGTACTTGAGCGCAGAGGAGAAGGATCGCGTGTCGGTGCCGACTTCGCGCTGATTGACGATACAGCGCTGGTGGCGGTGGATGAACTCGATCGGGTCTTCGACCGTGATGATGTGCCCGCTGCGTTCCTTGTTGATCTTGTCGATCATGGCGGCGAGCGTGGTGGACTTGCCCGAACCCGTCGGGCCGGTGACCAGCACCAGGCCGCGAGGCCGCTCGGCCAGCTTGGCCACGATCGGAGGCAGCTTCAGGTCCTCGAACGACTTGACCGAAAAGGGAATCATCCGGATCGCCATCGACACACAGCCGCGCTGCTTGAAGACGTTGCCGCGGAAGCGGGCAAGGTTCTGGATGCCGAAGGAGAAATCGAGCTCGTCCTCCTGCTCGAAGCGCTTCTTCTGCGTTTCGGTGAGCACGGAGTAGGCCAGCGACAGGGTGTCCTTGGCCCCGAGCACCCGGTCGACGCTGGAATTCACCAGTTCGCCGTCGACGCGCAGCTTGGGCCGCACACCGGTGGTGAGGTGCAGGTCGGAGGCGTCGCGGGAGAGCATCTCCTCCAGCAGCGAACGGAGGTTGAGCGACGGTGCACCGTCGGGCTGGGTCATTGAGCGGTCTCCTTGACGACTTCCTCGAGCGTGGTAATCCCCTTCTCCAGCTTCTTGATGCCGTCCATCCGCAGCGTCAGCATCCCTTCGGCCACCGCGGTGTCCCTCAGGTCGGCGTTGGACGCACCGGTGAGGATCATGCGCCGCAAGGCGGGAGACATCGCCATCACCTCGTAGAGCCCGGCCCGGCCACGGTAGCCGGTGCCACCACACTGGTCGCAGCCGGCGCCCCGGTAGAACTGGATGTCGCTGCGGGCGGCGAGGTCATCCCCCACCGCCTGCAATTCTTCCGCCGTGTATGATACTGCCGTCTTGCAACCCCCGCAGATGCGCCGGACCAGCCGTTGGGCGACCACCAGGTTGACAGCGCTGGCGACGTTGAAGGATTCGATTCCCATGTCGATGAGCCGGACGATCGTGCTCGGGGCGTCGTTGGTGTGCAGCGTCGAGAGCACCAGGTGGCCGGTGAGGGCCGCCTTGATGGCGATGCCGCCCGTCTCCAGGTCGCGGATTTCGCCGATCATCACGATGTTCGGGTCCTGCCGCAGGAACGCGCGGAGCGCCGCCGCAAAGGTCAGCCCGATCTCCCCGCGCACCTGGACCTGATTGATGCCGGGGAGATTGTACTCCACGGGATCCTCGGCCGTCATGATGTTGGTGTCGACGGTGTTGATCCGCTGCAGGGCGGAATAGAGCGTGGTGGTCTTGCCCGACCCGGTCGGCCCCGTCACCAGCACCATGCCGTAGGGGTTCAGGATCGCCTTCATCAGGTCGGCCTCGGCCTTGGGCTCGAAGCCGAACTTGGCGAGGTCGAGTGTCAGGTTGCCCTTGTCGAGAATCCGGAGCACGATCTTCTCGCCAAAGAGCACCGGCAGGGTGCTGACGCGGAAGTCGATCACCCGCGAACCCATCTTGAGCTTGAGCCGGCCGTCCTGCGGCACCCGCCGCTCGGCAATGTTGAGCTGCGAGAGAATCTTCACGCGCGAGGTGAGCGCCGCCTTCATCTTGATGGGCGGCTTCATGACCTCGAGCAACACGCCATCGATGCGATAGCGGATGCGGATTTCATGCTCGAACGGCTCGATGTGGATGTCGGAGGCGCCGCGCTTGACGGCGTCGGTGAGCAGCCCGTTGATCAGCTTGACCACCGGCGCGTCATCGACCAGCGCCTCCATCGCCTTGTCGCTGTCGTCCTCCTGGGCCACCACCTCGACATCGTCGCCGACCCCCTCCATCTCCCGGAGGATGGTCTGCAGCTGCTCATCACCGCTCTCGTAGTGCCGTTCGATGAGGTTCCGCAGCGTCTGCTCGCCGGCGAGCACCGGGAAGAGATCGAAGCGGGTGATGAACTTGAGATCCTCGAGCAGGCCCTGGTCGGCGGGATCGGCCACCGCGACGGTGAGCGTGCGCCCCTCGCGCTTGAGGGGGAGCACCATCCGCTTCTGGGCGAGGTCGGCGGGAATCAGGCGGAGGATCTTGGGGTCGGCCTCGAAACGCGAGAGATCGACGGCGGGCATCCGGAAGTGTCGCGCGAGCGCCTTGGTCAGATCGAGTTCGTCGATGAACCCCAGCTTCACCAGCACATAACCCAACCGGTGATGCGAAGTCGCCTGATCACGCAACGCCGCTCGCAGTTGATCCTCGGTGATCAACCCCTGCGAGACGAGAAGCTCCCCCATGCGGTCGTGTGACGCACTGGTGGCGGAGCGGCTGGGTGAAGGAGCAACGGGTCCGGTCATCGCCTTCCGCAGGTGCAAGGGAAGTGCCCTCAGGGTGCGACACTGCGCCCTGATCAAATGTCAGCGAACGAGGAGATGGGCCGCCAATCGATCGACCAGTGCGCGGGAGATTCCCGGGACCTTGGCCAGTGCTGCCACATCCCGGAAAGGCCCGACGCTGTCGCGAAATGCGATGATGGCCCGAGCCCGGTTCACCCCGATTCCGGGAAGACCGTCGAGTTCATCCACAGTTGCGCCGTTGAGGTCGATCTGCCCCGCCTCATTCGAGAGAGGAGTGTCGGCACGCGACCCAGTGAACATGAGTCTGGGGGCCCATTTGGCGAGCGCCGCCGGACCCACCCCCGGGACCCGGTCGAGCCCAGCGAGCCCTCCGAATGCGCCATGTTTCTCGCGATCCGCCACGATCCGGCGAGCGGTCGCCGGACCGATCCCGGGAACCCGGGCGAGCTCCTCGGCGGAGGCCAAGTCGGCGTCGATGCGCTCATCGGCGCCCAGCGGGGCCGCCAGGCGCTTGATGGAGTCGCGGTGGGCTTCCGGGTCGCCGTCGCGGGCGGGATCGAGCAGGACGGCCGCTGGGGGGGCCGACGACGGCGCCGCACCCACCGTCCGGACCACGTGGCCGACGGCCGCAAAGCCGAGCAGCAGGGCGAGGGCACGACGTTCCTTGGGGCTCACTCCTCCAAGGTGGGGTCCCCGTGGGCCGGGGCTAGGGCTTTTCCTGCGCGGCGCGGATCACGGCAACGGCGACATTGCCCACCGCCTCGAGGCTCTGGACCGAGAGCTTGTCGGGGGTGTCGCCGGTGGTGTGCCAGGCGGGGTAGCGATTCAGGTCGGTGATGATATCGATAGCCCGGATGCCGCCGTGCTCGATCAGCGGAATGTGGTCGTCGGTCACCGACTGAAGCTGCTGGGTGAAGATGTGGCCATAGCCCATCTGGGCGGCGATGCCCCACACCTGATCCACCACCTCGGGAGCCGCGATCTGGGAATTCGATTCCCGGGGGATCACCAGGTCTTTCCCGCCGATCATGTCGAACAGCACGGCGAAGCGCGGCTTTGGCTCGATCGGATTCAGGGCGTAGTGCTCGGCTCCGATGAGCACGTCGGTGCGCGGCGGATCGAAGGAGCCGAAGTCCTCGCCATCGACGAAGAGCAGGTCCACCCCGATGGTCGGCCGGTTCTTGAGCAGCGCGTCGAGCACGCCGATCAGGATGGCGACTCCGGAGCCACCGTCATTCGCCCCGGGCATCACGCCGAGGGTGTCCTTGGGGTCGTTGCTGGCATGCGGGCGGGTGTCCCAGTGCGCGAGGTAGAGCACGCGATCGGTGGCGGCCGGGTTGAGCCGCGCCATGATGTTGATCATCTCCACCGAGTCGCCGTGGGCCGGGTGGTGCCACCAACGCTGGGTGATGACGGTGTCAGCCCGGCCACGCACCATCGAATCGATCCAGGCGGCGGCACGGACATGGCCCGGCGTCCCCGGCACGCGTGGGCCGAAGCCGACCTGGGTGACCACATTCGCCATCGCCTGCTTGCCGTCGAACTCCTTCGGCCTCGGCGCGGAGCCCGCTCCGCAGGCACTCAGGAGGGAGGCCACAATCGCCATGCGTCGCGTGGTCGACATTCACATCCTCAGGAAGTTGAGGGGGACGGTGATCCCGACCCCGATGGTGATCGATGACGTCTTGCGCTGCAGGTTCCGGATGTCCTGCAGGACCCAGCCGAACTGGAGCGAGGTCTGCAACGACGTGGCCAGGTCGGCGTTGAAGGTGCCGGTGAGCCCGAAGCGGTGAATATCGGAATATGGCACACAGAGCGAGTCGCCCGCACGCTGCAGACAGGTGACCGACGAACTGTTCTCCACCGAGAGACTGCTGTTCAGGTTCTTGCGCAGCTTGGACAGCCTCTGCGGGAGGCGCACCACCCAGGAGACGTCAGCGCGGAGGTTGTCGTTGGTTCCCACGGTACTGTTGCCATTGGACTCGCCGCGCGAGCGGCCGATGTCGCTGCCGATGTGCACGCCGATGTTGTTGCGGAACTGCAGCTGAAGCGATGGCGTGGTCCTGGTGGTGCGGCTGTCAATCGTCGTCGGCGCGCCGGTCTCCGCCGGGGTGATGGACGACGCCACTTGGCGCTGGACGTCGACCGAGGCATCGAGGAAGACCAGCGGCCCGCTTGAAAAGGGTCGCGTCCACTTCACCCCGCCGCCTGGGGTCTGCTGGTGCGTGGTGGTCACCAGGAAGGCGGTGGAGAGGTTCCGCTGGTAGCGCTCGAAGTCGCTCAGGCTGTAGGTGAACGACGCCCCGAAGCCCCCGGGGAGGTCGATGTAGGCGTTGCCTGACGTCTGCAGCGAGCGCGCGCCACCAATCGCCCGCTGGCCATCACGGGCGAGGAAGGTCTCGAAGCTTCCGAGTCCCATCTGGTAGCCGAAGTCGGGCGAGAAGGTCGCCAGATCGAAGGTGGACTGCAGCGTCCGCGTGCGGGTGAAGGTGAAGGGTCGCAAGCGCTGCAGCGCGTGCGTCACCCCGCTCGAGTCGCCGAACAGGTCGCGCACGAGAAAGGCGGGATCAACGTTCACTCCGACCTCCACCGAGCGCGAGTTGTTGAGCGTCTGGGGCAGGATGTAGGCGCCGGCGGTGTCGCCCAGCACCTGCACCGGATTCCGGCTGGTCAGCGAGCGTGAGAGATTGAAGGTCGTCCCGATCGTCAGGCGCGGATGCAGCCAGCGCGAGATGCGCGGCGCGAGCTGCACCGTGTTGGTGAACGAGCGGTCGCGCTCCACCCCCACGTCGGCGCCGAGAAAAGCATGCCGTGACGCCCCGACCAGTCGACCGAGCGAGGTCGAGTCGGCATAGTGGCGCAGGTCCCGGTTGCTCTGCCACTCCGACGTCGCGGTCACCATGCCGATCGGCTGCCAGGAAAATCCCGCGCCGTTGCGCCAGAGATACTGCTCGTTGCTGAGCGGCCGGAGGATGGTGTCGGCGAGTCGTTCGATCGGCACGATATACGAGGTGAAGTCACCGATCGACCGTGACAGCGTGCTGGTGTAGTGCAGCGAGGTGGGCAGCAGCGCGACGCGACTGCCGACCAGGCTCTTCCCTGCGTCACTGTTGCGCAGCCACCCCGGCAACCCCTTCACCACTGGTCCGAACCCCAGCGACCACCCCTTTCGCGGAAAGGCGAGGTTGTAGCTGAGGTTGGTGTTCCATGCACTGGCATTGGCGCGACTCAATTCGGTCAGCGCACTCGACGAGCTGCCGTTGGCCGACCACTGCAGCGGATTCACCAGGTAGCGCAGCAGCGCCCCGGACCGCGCGATGCTGGTCCGCTGGACGCTGACACTCCACTGGGTGTTCTGGTTCGTCGGCCGGCGGAATCCCGCGACCTCGGTCGCCAGAACGTCGGAACCGGTGAGGAGGACCGGATTCACCCGGCCGGTGGAGCTCGACAGAGTGAAGGGAATGCCAAGGCCCAGTCCAGTGGGGAGAAAGCGCTCGACGTGCACGGTGCTGGCCAGCGCCAGCGTCTGGGTGCCGCGGTAGGTGGGATTCTGGCCGATCTGCCGAAAGTTGGGGTCCTGCGAGACGTAGGTCATGTCGAGTGTGGCGACGTCGGCCATCGCCAGCCGGGCCGAGAGCGCCCCGGCGATGCCGGTGGTGGCCACCGGCGCATCGAGGCGGATGTCGTCCACCCAGAGCTCGGTCTGGCCGATCACGCCACCCACCGCCGCCGTGTTCAACAGGCCGGCGGCGACCTCCTGGATCGCCACCAGGTTCGGCGGATTCACCTGCGGATCGCGCACCTGCACCAGATAGCCGCCGTCGCAAGCAACGTACGCCTGGGGATCGCCGCCGCACTCCGCCGCCCCGCTCGGCGCCTCGTTGCGGTAGATGCGCAGCTCCAGCTGGGTGCGCAGCCGTCGCCAAGTGTCGAGGTCGATCACCATCTCCTGGTCCCAGTTGGCCGTATTCGCGGGACCCTGGTACATGTAGAAATTGAAGGCGTCGCTGCCCACCTTCACATAGGCGCGCAGCGGACCGCCATCCCACCCCGGGCCATGGCCACGAACCCAGACGCGCAGCTGCTTGTAGGCCTGGAGATTTTGCGCGCCCGATGACAGCCGGATGTAGCCCTCGGCCCGGCGGCCGCCGTCAAGCATGGTGGCCATGATGCGGAGCGATTTCTCGTTCACCTGCTGCGAGGCTTGGGAAGGGTCGTTGGCGACGTTGACAGGGAGATCGGTCACGCCGGGTGGCGGGGTGTAGCCGAGATCGACATCCTGGGTGCTGATCGAAGCGATGGTGACGGATCCCTGCGATTCCGCGGTGGATCCCGAGATGCCCGCGATCGGCGCCGGGGCACGAGCGATCCACGGCGCACCGGTCAACCGCAGCAGCGCGAAGGCGAAGCGGATCACCGGATCATCTCCGCCCATGGCGGGCGGCGCGATCACGGCCACCCGCATCTCCTTGATCAGGCGCATGTTCGGTGCGCCGATGGTGGCGGCCGGGTCGCGCAAGGGCACGCGGTAGAGCGTCCACTTCGACGTCTTGCCGGTCAGCGTGTCGAACAGCTCGCGCGAGCGCACCTTGTAGTTGCTGTCGGAGAAATCCACCACGTAGCGGAAGACGTCGTCGTTGGGGCCCTGAGCATCGAGCACCAGGTCGCCGTCGAGGTCCTCGCCATCCGGGATGCCGCCATTGCCGACGGTGCAGCGGGCGCCGAGATCACCCCAGGGATAGACCGGCACGTCGGCGGAGAGGGTGCGCCGACAGAGCTTCGGCGTCCGAATCACGATCCCGCCGGGTCCGATGATGGAGTCGGGACGGTCGGCCAGGACACCGTTGTCGTCCGACAGCGCATTCCATGTCCCGAACGACGAGCGCTCGGTGTCGAGATGCCCCCGACCGGGGTACTGCCGCCCGGTCCAGACCGAGTCGGTGCCGTTCACCGCCAGGCTCTCCGGAGCGATGGTGAGGGCATCCTCGCTCACCTTGCCGATATCGAACACCATGTGCACGTGATTGCTCTCGAGCGCCCCGGTCCCGCCTGCGGTTCCCTCGAAGACCCAGAACTCGATCGCCGAGTTGCGGGTGAGGTCGATCCCCGTGGACGAGAGCGAGGTCTGCAGCGTCCGCCACCGCGGCGCCAGCGGGCGCTTGGGCAGAGTCCAGTTGGCATGGTTGGAGGTCCCGCGCAGCAGGCCGCCGGCGGTGTCGGCGTGCAGCGTCATGAAGAGCACTGGCGCCGACTGAAAGGCGAGTGAGTTGGTGTACTTGATGGACGGGTCGATGTCCTTGGGCGAGAGGCGGATCGCCTTGCCATTGGCGCCAAGGGGCGAGCTCTGCCAGCCGAGCTGCACGGCGTCGGCGGGGTCGAAGCCGTTGTTGAAGCCGGCCAACGTGCCGAGTCCCAGTGGCGAATTGGGGATCGAGCCCGGCACCCAGCTCGACTCGAACATCGCCAAATCGAGGGCACCGTCACTCTCGAACTCCTCGAGATAGGCGGAGCCGTTCCGATTGGGATTCGGGCGCGACACTGCCAACTCGCCCTGGAGCGACAGCGACGACGGACTGTTGGATCGCCTGGTGGTGAGCTTGTTGATCAGTCGGGTCATGGCCGGCAGCGAGAAATCCTGCTGCGCAGTGACCCCGGTGATGAGTGACGAGCGGGGCTCGAAGCCCAGCATCGGCCGATTGAAGGCGGTTGCCTCGGCCTGATAAAGCGCGGCGACCGCGACAGTGCCCCAGCGATTCTTCCACGTCCCGGTGAGCCCGGCGATGGAGGTGGGGGCGACTGCGAAGAAGCCCTTCTGCTCAAATTTCGCGTTGACCACCGCGACGCCGCGACCGAGCAGGCCGATCGGATCGACGAAGCGCACCTGACCGGTGGAGTAGTCGATGGTGTAGTCCACGCTCCGCTTGATCAGCAGATCATTCACGTAGATCTGCTCGCTGCCCTCCTTGATCTGCGTGGCATCGAGCGAGACGCCGTTGCGGTCGCCCATGCTCGCCGCCTGATACTGGAGGTGGAGCGCGAAGGTGGACGGCGGGCCCTGCGAGAAGAGCAAGTACTCCGGTGTTCGGTAGAGCGAGTCGGCCCGCACGTTGGCCGGCAGGACGGACGCGTTGGCGAACGGCTCGGCGTTGGGAAAGACAATGTAGACGTCTTCGACAACCTGATCCGCGCCGGGATCACGAGTGCGGGGAAAGAGCCGGTTGTCGGTATCGAACAGCGCCGGATCGCTCGGCACCGAGAGCCCGAGGAGCGAAAGGTAGGTGCCCGTGCCGCCCTCGGGCCGCTCCGAGCGCGCGACTTCGATCGCCAGCTGCACGGAGCTGCGGGTGAGATCCTTGCCGGCGACGTGGTAGACCTGGCGCATGGCATAGCGGAAGGTCGGCGACTCCGGCCCGCGGTTGGGATACTTGATCAACAGGAGGGTGTCGGAGCGCGTCGGGTCATCCGCGGCAGGAAAGGTTCCCACCTTCCCGCCATTCGTCGTCTGGTAACTCACGGCGAGAAAGTCGTTCGGGTCGAGCTGGGTGCTCAGCACCATCCAGAGCCCGGACGGATCGACCCAGTAATCGGAATTGGGTTTGAGCAGCGTCCAGCGCAGCGGACCGACCGCGTCGTTGCCATTGACCCCCATGGCGGTGATGCCATTGGCGTTCGGGTTGCCGGGATTGCTCGCCGAGGCGGAGGTATAGCGGTAGACGCGCACCTGCCCGGTGGGCTGGGCGGAAGGGGCGACGGTGACGCCGTTCAGGTTGAGAATGTCCACGGCTGGAAAGCCCGGCACGATCGCGGGGTTCACCAACCAGTAGAACTTTCCCGACTGGAATTCGAGATCGCGCTCGAGACGGTCCTGCGGTTGGCTGGTCTTGTCGCCGATCCGGATGGTGCGGGAGGCGACGGAACTGCCCTTCTGCGTCGCGGCGATCGCCTGGACGGAGAAGGGCCCGAACTCGAGGCGAGTCTCGACACCGAAGTTGTTGGTCGGCACCGCGGCGCCCAGGAAGCGCGACGGCGGCGCGTGGAACTGCACCGAGCCGAGGTTGAACTCCTGCACCACTTCGTCGGTGAGCCCCTTGTAGTAGGCCTGGATGATGTTGCTGTTGCCGAAATCGCGCCGGGTGTCGAGGTCGATGTTGAGGTGCACGCGCTGACCGATGAGGCCGCGGGCGCCGAGCACGAGGGTGTTGTCGATCTTGGGGGGCGTGAAGCCCCCGGTGCAACCGGAGAGCGGATTCTGGATCAGGTCCGGGGTGCAGGCGAGATTGCGCTGCCGGGCGGAGCTGATGTTGAAGATCAGGGACGATTGATCGTCGAATTGCAGGTCCGCGGTCGTCGCCGAAAGCCCGAACAGGCCGGTGCGACGGATCGGCCCGCTCCCCTCCTCCACCACGCCGGCGGTCCGCAGGATGTGGGCGCGTCGGGCGTCGTCGCCTCGGGCGGCCACCAGCACGGCGAGGGTGGAGTCGAACACGGCGGTGACGGCCTTTGGTCGGATCAGGGTCCCGGTCACCCAGGGCCGGGTGAGCGCGGCAGGCAGCCGGACGCGTCCAACCTCGAAGTCCGCCGTCGGCAGCCGGAACCTGACCTGGAAGCTCGTGGTGTCGGACGCCCCGGCGGCGGCCCCGGTCGTGGTGACCTGAGCCCCTGCGGCGACCGGCAGGAGTCCGAAAACGAAGGCGAGCAGGGTGTGGCGAATGGTCACGATGTCGGGTAGTTGCGATTAGCTTGGTAGTTGGAATTCGGAAAGCTACGCCCGTCCCTTGGAAACCCAAAACCGGAACGCGGCCCTCCGTACATGCGATTGGTTTCCCGGCACATCCTGCGCGCACTCGCCGCCCCCTTCATCTGGGGGCTTGCGGCGCTGACGGGACTGCTCCTGCTGCAGCAGCTGGCGATGCTGATCGACAAGTTCGGCGGCCGGGGCCTGTCGCCAATGGTGATGGTCGAGGCGTTCGTGCTGACCCTCCCTGCCCTGCTCGCCCTGTCGCTGCCCATGGCGGTGCTGGTGGCGTCGCTCTACGGCTACAGCCAGCTGGCGGGGGACCTCGAGCTGGTGGCCATGTACGCCAACGGGATCTCGGTCTGGCGCATGGCGCGGCCGGCGCTGATCGCGGCGATCTTCGTCACGCTGCTGAACTTCTTCCTCTACGATCAGCTGGTGCCGCGCAGCAATCTCCAGTTCTCCCGACTGCAGAATGCCGTCTTCCACACGTCGCCCACGCTGACGTTCCAGCCCGGCGTCATGAATCCGCTCAACCCGGCCACCTACGTGCTGGAGGCGACGGTCATCGATCCGGTCACCAGCTCGATGCGCGAGATCACCATCTACGATCTTGGCAACTACGGTGTCACGCGAATCATCCACGCCGACAGCGGCCTGATGCGGCAATCGCCCGACGGCGACGACCTGCTGCTCGACCTCGCGCACGGCACCACCGACGAGTTCCGGCTGGGCGAAAGTGGCCGCTTCCAGCGCACCACCTTCAGCCGCACCACCTACCGGATTCGCGACGTCTCCAGCAAGCTCAACCGCGCCATCGGGGCCAACTCGCGGGGCGATCGCGACATGACCGGCTGCGAGCTGCTCGGCGCCACCGAAATCGAAGACTGGAACGCGACCAATCAGCGTCGTGAGATCGAGAGCACCACCCGCAACGACCTGCGCACCCTGGTCGGCCTGCCGCCACTCGCACTCCAGGGCACCCAGGTGCGGCCGATTTTCGCGCCGCGCTGCGGCAAATGGTATCTCCGCTTCGAGGACTGGATCGACCACCTGCTGCCGACCAAGGCCCAGGCGGAGTCGCGCCCGCCCGTGCAGCAGCCCGTCCAGCAACCGGCCCAACAACCGGAGACTCCGGCGGTGCGGCCACCGGACTCGAGCCACGTCGGCATCTCACCCTTCCTGGTGCCACCCGCCCAGCTGCCCGGCGGACAGCCGTCGATCGCCCGCGGCTACAATGTGGACGCCCAGGTGGAGACACTGCGAAGCTACCAGCTCAACGCCCTCAGCTACCGGGTGGAGTATCACAAGAAGTTTGCCATCCCGCTGGCGTCGTTCTGTTTCGTGCTGCTCGGCATGGCGCTGGCGCTCAAGTATCCGCGCAGTGGCATCGGGCTGGTGATCGGTGCCAGCATGGTGATCTTCCTCGGCTTCTACATCCTGCTCATCGGTGGGGAGAACGTCGCCAAGCGCGGCTACCTCTCCCCCTTCGTCGCGATCCAGGGGCCGCTGGTCATCTTCACCCTGCTGGGGCTGCTGGCGGTTCGTTCGGCGAACCGGGAGATGGGCACCGCCCGCACCTCGGGAATCGTCGGGGCATTGTTTGACCTCCTCGCACGACTCCGCCGGAAGCCGCGATGAAGGTCATGGGCGTGCTCGACCGCTACGTGCTGCGCCAATGGCTCGGCACCTTCGTCCTCTCGGCGCTCGGGCTGCCGGCGGTGGCGATCCTGATCGATCTCTCGGAGCGCTTCAGCAAGCTGGTGCTCAAAGGCGTGACGATCCCCAACATCTTCATCGGGCAGCTCTACTACTTCCCGAACAAGACCGCCGAGATGCTCCCGGCGGCCGTGCTCTTCGCGACGGTGTTCACCCTCAATGCCATGGGTCGCAACAGCGAGCTCACCGCGGTGAAGGCGGGCGGCGTGTCGTTCTACCGATTGGTCGCCCCGCTGCTGCTCCTGGCCGCACTGGCGGTCCCGCTCGACTACGGCCTGCAGGAGCTCTCCTCCTTCACCACGCTGAAGGAGAAGTCGTACCACAAGGAGCGCAGCGATGGCGAGACGCTGCTGCGCACCTATTTCGGGTATGCGTCCCCCACCGGCTGGAACTGGGCGGTGAAGACGCTCAACCTGAAGGCCCGCACCGTCATCGAGCCCACCATGGAGCAGGCCAACCCAGCACTGGGCGGGCGCTGGGTGGTCTCGGCCGACAGCGGGCAGTGGACGGGCAAGCCGGCGCGGTGGGTGCTCTATCGCGGGGCGAGTCATTTCATCCCCGACAGTGGATTGCCGAGCACGTTCGAATTCCAGCGGATGCAGGCTCGCGCTTTCAGCGATCCGCCATCGGCGATGATGGACGAAGGGCTCAAGGCCGACGAGATGACCTATCCGGAGCTCAAGGCGTATCTGGCCAAGCTCAAGCGCTCCGGCAACGATCCCGGGATGCTGGCCGTCGACCTGCCGCTCAAGTTCGCGATTCCGGTCGCCTGCCTGGTGGTGGCGCTCTTCGGAGCGCCGCTGTCGATCACCAACCCGCGTGCCGGGGCGGCGCTGGGGCTCGCGATCGCGCTCAGCACCACGCTGATCTATCTCACTGGCATCCAGATCATGAAGGCCGTGGGCGGCAAGGCGATCATCGCCGCGTGGCTGGCGGCCTGGTCGATGAACATCGTCTTCTTCGTCTTCGCCCTGGTGCTGCTCTGGCGGGTGAAGTCGTAGTCCTGCTGCGGTTCGCGACCCTCGCCTGACAGGCACCAGAGCTGGCTACCGCCCACCTGCCAGAGCTCCCCATCCCGTGCGATCCACCCTGCCCTCCTGGCCGCCCAGGTGGACTCCTCGCGCACCGCTCTCGCGACGGCGAGTGCCGCAGCGAATGGCGGGAGGTGCGGCGGCAGCGCACAGACCAGCCGGATGGCGCTGGCGGCGAAGGTGAGGCGGACACAGGAGGCACTGCGCCATTCGCCCTGGAGCGCCTCGAGCTGGCTCCGCAGCCAGTGACCGAAGCCGGAGAGTCGCGGTGCCGTCGAGGGAAGGAGCAGGGGCGGCGAGGTCCGGGTGAGCGCGGCGACGACAATGGCACGTGGCATCGGGACTCCGGTGGCGGGTGTCCGATAGTTGCCGCCGAGCCATCAACCACCCATCAAATCAGTCGGCGGCATTTCTCCTGCGCCGCCAGGCATTTGTTGTGGTGGGTACCAAAAAAGAGGTGGGGAGGCTTTCGCCTCCCCACCCCGCTCATGCCAGTGCGGTTTCCAGGCTAGAAGATGTACTTCGCGCTGAGGAGCAGCTTGTAGCGTGACGCGTTGGCCAGCACGGCGTTGTAGCTGGTCTGGTTCTTCAGCGTGTACTGACCACGGTGGTTGTTGACATCATAGCCACTCTGGTCGAGGAGCGCCTGGTTCTCGAAGCCGGTGGTGGACCTCACCACGCCCCAGCTTGAGTTGATCAGGTTCGGCAGATTGAAGATGTCGGCCGTGAACTCCAGGGACTGGCCGCTGACGGTCGGGATGGACTTGCTCAGACGGGCGTTGACAAAACTCTGCCACGGCCCACGGCAGGTGTTGCGCGTGAGCAGGGTGCCGCGGGCACTCTCGAGGCACTTGTCGGCCTTGATGTAGGCATCGAGCGTGGACCAGTCCGAGGCGTTCTTCAGGCTGATGTCCGCCGAGGTCTTCGGCACGTAAATCGGATCGTTGCCAGCAAGCCCGTCGCCGTTGGCGTCGTTGTTCACCGTGTAGGTGAACGGGGTCGCCGAGGAGCCGACGTAGGTCAGCGAGGCGCGGAAGCCGAGCGGGATGTTGAAGACCCCGGTGAGCGCGAGCTTGTTGGGGACATCAAAGCAGGACGTCTCCAGCGGGCGATTGCCGAGCGGGCCCTGGAGTACGGCGAACTTGAGGTTCGAGTTCGAGATGCTCGACGTCATGCACATGCGATCCTTGGTGGCCGAGTGCGTGAAGCCGGCGTTGAACGACAGCCCGTCGCTGAAACGCTTGTCGAGCTGGATGGTCGCGGAGTAGGAGTTGTCTCCGCTGGCGTTCGACTGCCGGATGACGTCGTTGTAGGAACTGCTGATGCGCGTCGGCGAGATGGTCGAAGCAATGCCCGAGGAGTTCGGGGTGCCGGCGACGCCATACTGGAGGCGGCCGCCCTCGCCCGACTCGGTGCTCTGGACACCCTTGAGGTTGACGTCGTTCAGATAGAACTGATTCAGCGTGCGGGTGTAGAGCAGGTCGAGCGAGGCCACCATGTTCCAGCCCAGCTGGTGATCGATGCCAAAGGCGGCGCGCATCGTCTGGGGGAACTTGAAGCCGTGGTCGAAATAGACGATCGACGGCTTCGGCGGGTTGGGTGCGCCGCCGCCGACGCAGGTCGTGGGCTGGGACGCAATGTCGGTGGTGAAGGTCGGAATCGCCGAACCGTTGCAGGAAAGCGTTGCCTGGGTCAGGCCCGAATTGGCATAGGCGTTGTTGACCCAGACGTACGGCGGCCGGCCGGTAAAGACACCGACACCACCGCGCACCAGCGTCGACTGATCGCCATTCACGTCGAAATTGAAGCCGAGGCGCGGCGAAATGAGCGACGCCGTGCTGAAATCGGAGGTGTTGGCCACGTCGGTCGAGCCGGTGACACCCAGGTCAGTGTGGGTGAACTGGATCGCGGCGAGGGCGGCGTTCGCGTCGGGCTTGGTCGGCAGCGACGGTGCGTCCATCCGGAGGCCGTAGGTCAGCGACAGCTTCGGCGTCATGTTCCAGACGTCCTGCGCGTAGACACCCAGCTGGTTGACCTTGAACTCGCCCAGTGGGCCGTTGGCCCGGAGCGGCAGGGCGATTTCGTAGTGGTTGGGCGTCCCGGCGAAGAGATCATTCGCGCTGGCGAAGCCCCAGACACCGTAGGAACCCGGGAAGAACTGATCGTAGAACTTGAATAGCTCGTTGTGGGTGCCGAGGGTGAAGAGGTGGTTCCCCTTGGCGATCGACAGGTTGTCGGAGATCTCGATGATGTCCTGCTTCAGCACGTTGCCCTGCGAGAAACGCTCGGCACCGATGGCGATCGCACTACCGGAGCCCGACGACGACCCACCGACGAAGATCAGCGGCGTGTTCATGCCCGGGTTGCGAAGATCGCGAATGGTCTGGTAGCCCAGCAGGAGCTCGTTGGTCAGCCCGCCGCCGAGGGAGAGATTGTAGCGGAAGCGGCCGCTGCGGGTCCGGTTGTTGATGGTGTAGCCGGCGTTGCCAAGCTCATAGCCACTGCGGAAACTGGAGAAGGACGAGCTGCGGATCAGTGAGCCATCGCTGGCCTTGACGTCGTTGTACGACAGTTCCACCTGGCCGCTGTTCGAGACCTGGCCGTTCAGCTTGAAGAAGAGGTTGTGGTCGGGCGACTCGCGGTTGACCTGACCGGCCGTGCCCGCGTCGGTAAGGTGCGCGAGGGACCACGCCGCCACGCTGTCCGCCTTCGCCTGCGTGACACCGAATGCCGCGGAGTCGATCGCGACGTCGTTCTGCAGATACTGCGAGAACGGCGAGGAGCGGGTCTTGAAATCAAGTGCCGCGAAGAACTGCAGCTTGTTCTTGATGATCGGGCCGCTCAGGGTGCCGCCGTAGGAATATTCGTGAAAACTGGTGAGGACGTCCTTGCCCAGCAGGCCACGATCGACGGTGCCGCGGGCGAGATCCTGATTCTGGCCAAAGCCGAAGAGCGAACCATGGAAGGTGTTGGTGCCCGACTTGGTGATCGCATTCACGAGGCCGCCGGTGAAGCCACCCTGGCGCACGTCGAACGGCGCGATCAGCAGCTGGAATTCCTTGATCGCCTCGATCGAAATCGGCCGGGCGCTCACCTGACCACCCGGCGTCCCGGTCGAACCGAGCCCGAAGAGGTCGTTGTTGACGCCACCGTCGATCTGGATGTTGTTGAAGCGATTGTTCTGGCCGGCCACCGAGGAACCGTTCGCCTGCGGGGCGATGCTGATGAGATCGGTGAAGTTGCGCGACAGCGTCGGCAACCGGCTGATGAACGAATCAGAGATCGTCACCGACGCACCGGTTCGCGCGCGCGACAGCAGTGGGCTCAAAGGCGCGGCCTTCACGGTGATGTCCGCCACGCTCTGCGCCGACGCCGTGAGCTTCACGTCGAGTGTCACGACCTGGCCAAGCGCGACGCGGATGCCGTCGTGGGTGCTGGGATGAAAACCGACCGCGCGGATGGTGACGGAGAACGGAAAGCCCGGGGTCACGTTCTCGAAGTTGAACTGACCGTTGGTTCGCGAGGACACCACGCTGCTCAGACCGGTCTCACCATTCACCAGCGTCACCACGGCGCCAGTGACAGGGCGACCCGCATCATCGGCAACCTTCCCTCGAACGGCTCCGGTCGTCACGCCCTGTGCTGCGGCGAGTGCCGGCAAGCCGATCAGGGCCAACAGTATTGTCGGCAGGGTGAACGCCATACGCTTGATTCGCTGCATTGCTTCTCCTGTGAAATCCGAGAGGAAAGGGTGCTGCCGATCGGGTGGTCCCGCCCGCGTCAGCGCGGGTAATGTCGTGTCCCAAGCGTACCTTCGCAAGCGACAATCCGGAGAGTCGGAATTCTCCAAGAGCCCGAGAGACGAGAGACGAGAGACGAGGGACGAGAGACGATAGTGGATTCTTGATAGAGCTGGTTTTCCGGGCCCAGTTGCCCCCCTCGTCTCTCGTCTATCTGGCTTTCCACGCCCGCCACCCGAAATACACCGGAATCCCCGCCCCGATGATCGCAAAGGTCGTCCCGGTCCCCTTCGGGTCGGTCAGGAAGGCATTGGCCACCATTCCCAACGACGCCAGCAGGAAGAGAATGGGGGTGACCGGGTACCAGAGCGTCCGGTAGGGCCGGGGCACGTCGGGCTGGGTCCTCCGGAGGACGAAAACTCCCGCCACGGCCAAGGCGTAGAACGGCCACGTCCCCAGCACGAAGCGGTCGGCCAGCGCCGCGAAGTCGTTCTGCAGCACATACGCGACCGCCAGGGCGGCGGCGAGCCAGATCGCCACCGACGGCGTCTTGAAGCGGGGAGAGACCCGGGAAATCGACGGGAAGAAGAGTCCGCGGTCACTCATGGCGAAGAAGACCCGCGGCCCGGTCATCAGGGAGCCATTGACCGAGCCAAAGCAGGAGACCATCACGATGCCGGAGATGATCGCTGCCCCCGCACTGCCGAACATCGGAATCCGGCTCGCTGCGGCGGCCGCCACCAGCTTCACCCCCGCCATCTCCTCCACCGGCACCAGGTACAGGTACGCGGCATTGATCAGCAGGTAGATCGCCACGATCGCCGCCGTCCCCAGGATCAGTGCCCTCGGCAGCGTGCGCCCAGGGTCTTTCACTTCCCCGCCCACGAACGAGAGGTTCGACCAGCCGTCGTAAGTCCACATCACCGGCACCAGTGCCGTGAGCATCAGCGAGACCGTCACCGCCTGCCCAGTGGCGGTGAAGTGGCCGAAGTCGCCATTCCCCGCCGTGAAGGCGAAGAGTGCCAGCCCGGCCACGGCGCCGTATTTGAGGATGGTGGTGACGTTCATGAGCGCCGAGGCGTAGGAAACGCCCAGGTAGTTGAGCAGGGCGATCAGCAGGATGGTGATCGCGGCCACGTAGCGGACGCCCTGGGGCGTGAAGTGGAAGAAGAAGCCGAGGTATTCGGCGAAGATGGTGGCAATGCCGCCGATCGCCGAGGCCCGAATGACGGTCAGCTCCGACCAGCCGTAGAGAAACGCCGGAAAGGGGCCGAACGCCTCGAGGATGTAGGCGAAGATCCCTCCGGAGCGGGGATAGGCCCCCGCCAGCTCGGCGACGCTCAGGGCGCCGGTGAGCGTCACCAGGCCACCGATCACCCAAACCAGCAGCATCGGCCCCGGGGCCATGAGCGTCGCGGCGACGCTCGCCGGGACGCGGAAGATGCCGCTCCCGATCGTGGTACCGACCAGGATGGCGGCCGCGCTCCAGAGGCCGAGATTGCGAGGGAGGCGATCTTCGCCAGCGGGGTTGGGCTGGGCCATCGGTGGTGGGCTCCTGGAATTGCCGCTGGGGCTTGCTTGAGGGGGGGGCCGCGGCCGGGTAACTTTGGGTCGCTCGACCCCGAACAGTATGGTCGTAATAGTGACACTGAATTGCCGCGGCGCCTAGGCCGGGGTGGAGAGGCCAGTTTGCCGTCGATGAATTACGCCCCGCATACCTCGCCAGCACCGGCCATGACATCGGCCACTCCGTCCCTGTTGGCCGACCTGGTGACGCTCACCAAGCCGCGGATCATCTCACTGCTGCTGGTGACCACGATCATGCCGATGTTCATCACCTCGGCCGGGGTGCCGACCTGGGCGCAGATCGGCTGGGTCACCCTCGCCGGCTACCTGATGGCGGGCGGCGCCAACACCATCAATATGTGGTTCGACCGCGACATTGACACCCGGATGGCGCGCACCAAGCTCCGCCCCATTCCGACGGGTCGGATCCCGGCCAGTGCGGCACTGCTCTTCGGCGTGACCCTGGGCCTCAGCGCCTTCGCGATCTTCTGGACGTTTGTGAACCCGCTCGCGGCATGGCTCGCACTCTCGGGGCTGCTCTTCTACGTCTTCATCTATACCATGTGGCTGAAGCGGACTTCCGCCCAAAACATCGTCATCGGTGGCGCCGCGGGCGCCTTCCCTCCGCTGGTGGGGTGGGCCGCGATGACGGGCACACTCGACCTCGGCGCGCTTTACCTCTTCGCCATCATCTTCTTCTGGACGCCGCCGCACTTCTGGGCGCTCGCCCTCAACAAGCAGCGCGACTACGGTAATGCCGGCATCCCGATGATGCCCAACGTGCACGGCGTGGCCGAGACCAAGCGACAGATGATGCTCTACACTCTCATGCTCATCCCGCTGACGCTGATGCCCGCGCTGCTGGGGGTGACCGGACTGCTCTACGGCCTGGCGGCGCTGCTGCTGGGCGCGCGATTCCTGCAGCTCTGCTGGAAGATCCTGCGCGAGGACGGCGTGACGCCCACCTCGTGGCGGCTCTACAAGTTCTCGCTCTCCTATCTGGCGCTGCTGTTCGTGGCGATGGCCGTCGATCGCTGGGTCCCGCTGGGGCACATCACCCTGCCCCAGCATGTGAATTTCACCGCCGATGCGTCGGTCACTCCCCCGCCGATGAAGATGGGACACTGAGCTGACCACACCTCGCCGGTCGCGCTCACCCCGGGCGCTGCTTCGACTCTGGCCACGCGTCCGGCCGTATCGCGGGGGACTCGCGATCGCCACGGCCACCCTCATCCTCTCCTCGACGCTTGCCCTGGCCTTCCCGCTGGTGGTGCGGTTCATGCTCGACGCCCCCACCAGCGGGAAGCTCAACCGGATCGCGCTCGGGCTGCTGACGCTCTTCGCCGTACAGGGCGTGCTCAACTACATCCAGACCTACTGGCTGACCGCCACCGGTGAACGCGCGGTGGCCGGGATTCGGCGCGAACTGTTCGACAAGCTGATCAGCATGCCGCCGGGTTTCTTCGCTGAGCGACGGACCGGGGAGCTCACCTCGCGGCTGGGCACCGATGTCCAGCTGTTGCAGGGCGTGATGAGCCACCAGATCGCGGAATTCTCGCGGCAGCTCTTCTCCCTCACCGGTGGCATCATCCTGCTCACCTGGCTGCAACCGCGGCTGATGCTCACCGCCCTGGGTGTCGTGCCGCTGGTGGTCGCCTCGGGCTTTTATTTCGGCCGCCGACTCAAGCGCATCACCACCGATGTGCAGGACGAAGTGGCCGGCGCCACTGGGATCGCCGAGGAGGCGTTCTCACAGATTCGGGTGGTGCAGGGCTTTGCGCAGGAACCGGCCGAATCGCGTCGCTACGGTGGCCAGATTGGGGCGGTGGTGACGGCAGCCTTGCAGCGCGGCCGGATTCGCGGACTCTTCTTCGGCGTGATCACCTTCACGGTCTTCGGCGGCATCACCGGGGTCCTCTGGCAGGGTGGCCGCCTGGTGCTGTCGGGGCAGCTCACCGTCGGCTCGATGGTGTCGTTCCTGCTCTACACCATCACCATCGCCGCCGCGATTGCCGCGATCACCACCTTCTTCAGCGGCTTCCAGGAGGCGATCGGTGCCGCGGAACGGGTGTTCGAATTTCTCGAGATGACGCCGGCTATCGCCGACCCGCCGCACCCCACGCCACTCCCCCGCCCGTTGCGGGGCGAAGTGGAGATGCGCCACGTGCGCTTCGGCTACCTGAAGGGCGATGGCGACGCCCCGACGCTCGACGATATCTCGCTGCACCTTCGTCCCGGCGAAATCGTCGCACTCGTGGGACCGTCGGGGTCGGGCAAGACCACCATCGCCTCGCTGCTGCCGCGTTTCTGGGACGTTGACACGGGTGAGATCCTGCTCGACGGCATCGACATCCGGCAGCTCTCGCTGCACGAACTGCGCAGCGCCATCGGCACGGTGCCACAGGAGCCCGCGCTCTTCAGCGGTACCGTGCGGGCGAACATCGCCTATGCCCGACCCGAGGCCACGCCTGAGGAGGTAGAGGCGGCCGCCCGGGTGGCCAACGCGCACGACTTCATCAGCGAACTCCCCCAGGGCTATGAGTCACGGGTCGGTGAACGTGGCATCAAGCTCTCCGGCGGGCAACGGCAGCGCATTGCCATTGCCCGTGCGGTGCTCAAGAACCCAGCGGTGCTGGTGCTCGACGAGGCCACCAGTTCGCTCGACAACGAGAGCGAGCGGCTGATCGAGGCGGCCTTCGAGCGGCTGCTGGTGGGACGGACCACGTTGATCATCGCCCACCGGCTCAGCACAGTGCAGCGGGCCGATCGCCTGGTGGTGCTCGACCACGGCTGCATCGTCGAGCAGGGCACCCACGCGGAGCTGTTGCGCACCGGCGGGATCTACTCGCGACTCTTCCAGATGCAATGGCGCAACGGCGAGGATCTGGCGTCACTGCTGGGCGATGGCGCCAGGGAGGGGTCCAACCCACTCGCCTGAGCCGGCGAGGAGGGGCAAAGCGAACGCCCCCTCCCCAGGCAAGCCTGAGGAGGGGGCGATTTGTTCACTCGAACGTCAGCGGGCTACAGTGTCCGCTTGATCCCGAGGTGGAAGAACGGCGGCTGAGGGCCGGAGTTGTAATAGACAATGGCGAAGGTGTAGGTGCCCGCCGGAAGAGCGGTGTAGGTACCCGTCTCCGGGCCACCCGCCTGGTTGCCCGCGTTGTCGGCCGCGTTGCCCGACTGGACCAGCGCTGTGCCAGCCGCGTTGAGCAAGTATCCGCCGAGGTCGGTGGTGGTTCCGTTATCCCAGCGGAGTTCGATCGCCAAGGTGGTCGGGCCGGCGGTGGTGAACTTGTAGTAGCGGCAGCCGTTGCCGCCGGCCAAGGCGCATGGGCCGCCGGCGGTGAAGGCGCCGCCATCGGAGAGCACCATCGTGGCGCCAACTGCGGGTAGCGTGATGGTCGACGCGGTGGCGAAGGCGGTGGCGTTCGGGTCAGATGTCGCCGCACCGACCGTCGCCGTCTTGTCGCCCGCCACGTTGAGCAGGGCGCCGTTGAGGAACGAGAGCGCGATGCCGGTGTAGCTCACGGTACCGGTCGAACCACCGATAGGCACGAAGGTAGCCGTCGAGCTATCGGCGGAAACCGCGAGGATGTAACCCTGCCGTCCGCCAACCAGAATCTTCGAGCCGGCCAGGAAACGGAGCGAGCCGCCGAGCGTCACCGTCATGCTGGCGCCGAACGCCGGGCTTGCCGTCGAGAGGGTGGTCGGTGCCACGGTCACGCTGGGGACAGCCGGCGAGATCGCGTTGGTCGCCGTCAAGGTGAAAACGCCGAGGACCACCGCGTTCTTGAAGCCAACCTTGGTGACCGTCGGCGCGCCGGAAAGTCCGGGACCAGCGGTGATGGTGATCGACGACGAATCGGCGGCGCGCGACGCCACGACGAACGCACCGGCCGGGAAGGTCACGACCGAGGTCTGGGAGAAGACCTTGCCCGCTGGCGCGGTGATCACGATCGCGTCGCCGGCTGCGACAGCGGTCGTCTTGCTCAGCGCCGGACCGAGGTCAATCGCGGGAACGTTATTGATGGCGGTCGCCGTCGGGACCGACGCGGTTCCGACAGCCAGATTGGCCAGCGTGCCGACCTTGGTGATGGTGGCGATGCCGCCTGTGCCGGGGCCGACGATGACCTGGATCTGGGTCGAGTCAGCCGAGCGCGAGGCGATGCCGATGGTGCCGGCGGTCGCGAAGGTGACGGCCGACGTCTGTGAGAACACCGAACCGGCAGGCGCGGTCAGGGTAAGGGTATCGCCGGCGACGATACCGGTGGTCCGGCTGATCGCGATGGTCTTCGCCTCGACCGTGATCGTGACGGTGGCTGCCGGCGCTGAGGGGTTGGCGGTCGCAGTCACGGTGAAGGTGTACTTGCCGGGAGCGACGCCCTTGACGTAGTACTGCTGCATGTCCTTGTCCACCGGGACAGTCAGCGTGTCTGCGCCGTTCAGGTAGTACGGTCGGAACTTGTCGTCATACCGGACCGAGATGCCGGCGGGCACTCCGGAGACGGTGAAGGAGGTGACGTCGCCTTTGTTGGCATCGTTCACCAGCCGGAGCCGAAGCTGGAGCGAATCGCCCACCTTCGTGAATGCCACAAGCGGCACGGCCTCGACGATGTGATAGGTGCCATTGTTCAAGTCGTTCGCGGGGTTCGAAAAGCACGCGACCGTACCCACCAGGGCAAAGGCAGCGGCAGTCCCACAAGCCATCCGATTCATATCAGTTCTCCTCAAAATAGGTCCACAATGTCGGCGCTTCTGCCTTGGAATCCACTGCTAGTTACAGGTCATCGAGGTGCTGCCGAGCTGCGTCGTCACCCCACCGCTGGTGAAGGTCGACGCCCCACCCAGCTGCTCCTGCTTGCGGAAATAGCACTGATCGAGCCCCAACCAGATCGCGATCTTTTCCGAGACTTCGAGCGAGAGCGATTCGATGATGGTGCCCGTGCCGGTGAAGCCATTGGCATTCGACTTGATCAGGGTGAACCGGTTGCTGTTGCTGCGGTCCCCGAAAATGAACCAGTTGCCCCGGCCCACACGGTACTGCCAGACGAGGTAGGACGGGGCCTTGCCGTCGGCGATCCCGAGGAGCGAGTCCTGTGGCGCACCGAATCGGGCGTAGACGCGGCCCCGGTCGGTCTTCCAGCCTGGCCGCCCCCGCTCACCGAAGTGCAAGTTGGCGTAACCGATCTGGTCGTAGAAGCGCATCCGCTCTTCGTTTTCCGGTGTGCTCTTGTTCAGGTCGTGCTTCTGCCAGAATTGGATCAGGAACTGACGCTTGGCCGCAAGCGTCATCGATTCACGCTTGTAGATGTCGGTTTCCTGCTTCGGCGCCCCGGAGAGTGGCAGCACTTCGGCCGCGGCATCGAGCGAGTCTTCGGGCAGCGAATTGAAATAGGCTTCGTCGCTCCCCCGATTGGCACCAGCGGAGGCCATGCTGGAGGCGAGCGCCACCGCGGCTTCCGTCACGGCGAACCGGGTGTCGCGTTCAATGGTCTGGCCACCGAGCTTGAGCGCCGCGTGCATGACGTACTCTCCCGCTGGGAGCCCTTCCAGCGAGAACTGCCCCTTGAGCACTCCCCCACCCGCCGGGACCTTCTGCGGGATGGGGAGCAGAGGCGCCATGACCTTGCCGTCCAGCGTCCTCACCGAAAACGTCAGGGTGCTGTTGACGTCCTGGTTCGGATACGCTTCGATCATGTAGGCGATGTCCGGGTGCGTCAGGTCGATGCGTACGGTGGGCGCGGTCACGAAGCGGAAGGCGCCGCGTGAGGTCTCACCGGGAAGCGACGAGGTGTCCTCGGCCGGTGCGATCCGCATGGCGTTGGCGAGCAGCAGATCGGAGGCGGCCGGTGCATCGCCATAGGCTTGGATCTCGAGCGTATCGGAGACCGTCCGGCCGGTGGCGGAGTCCTTCACCGCAACCGCCATCGTGTACTTGCCGCCCTTCGCCAGGAATCGAAACTCTTCCATCCCCGCCGCACCGGCCACACGGAACGAGGCCGGGGCGTGCCGCTCGAAATTCTCCTTGGCGTACACCTTCCCTTGGTCATCCGTAATGTTCACGCTGACCACGTAGGCGAGGTGGGCTGCTGCCCCTTCCCCGACGGGCGTGGCGAGCATGTAGGGCACTTGCACTAGCGCCAACACGCTGGTCTGCCCGTTCCCCGGCGAGTAAAACCGGATAGCGTGCAGCTCCATCGTGTCATCGCGCTGCCAAGCGACCGTCGCAACCGCGGCGGTGCCGGAGAGCGTGGCGGCGAGAAGTCCCGCCGCCAAATGTCGAGTCAGCATGTGACGCTCCACTGCCCTGTCATGCGATCCATCCTTTGCCTTACCAGCCCAGCGAGAAGGTGTAGAAGGACGCGTTGCCCAGCTGGCCGATCTGCTTCCAGGCATAGTCGAAGCCAAGCGAGAAGCCGCTGCGGGACGTCAGGTTCACGCCACCACCGTAGGCGAAGCCCTGCTTCTTGTCCTTGTCCGGCTTGATGTAACCCGGGTCGACACTGTAGGCGAGAGACGGGTTGGACGAGTACGAGCCGCGCAGCGCGAAACCGAACGAGGTCCCGCCAAGATGATCCGCCGCGAACTCCGCGCCGGCGCCATACGCGGCCTTGTTGGTCCGCATCTGGTTGAACTCGGTGCCGAGCGTGAGGTGGGCGTCCTTCATGGAGATGACGTCATAGGCGAGCGCGACCCGGAACATGGTCGGGAGCGCGAACGCCGACGTCTCGTACTGCGCCGACTGCAACAGCGTCCCGATATCGCCATCGCCAGGCAGGGAGTCGCGGGCGATCTTCTGGCGAAGCGACTGGCCGCTGTAGGTGAGTTCGCTGCCAAGGTTGGTGACCGAGAAAGCGAAGCGAACCGCCTTGCCGGCGAGTTGCGAATGGAAGTGCGTACCAAAGTCGAGGGCAAAAGCATTGCCGCTGACTTCGCCGAGTCGATCGAAAATGCCTTTGGCCGTGATACCGACCGAGAAGCGGTCGGAGAAGTTCTTGGCCAAGGTGGCGGCGACAAACTGCTCGCTCACCGAGTAGAACTCGCCGGTGCCGTCAACTGCTTGCGGCGTGTAGACCGGTTGGTCGGAGAAGCCGAAGGTGCCGAGCTGGAAACCGATGGCGCTGGAGCCGCCACCGAAGGGCATGGCGACCGCCCCCCAATTCAGTTTCGAGCCGCCGACCCAGTCGAGCTGGGATCCTTGGGCCCCGGGGCGCTTGATCAGCGCGAGGGCTCCAGGGTTGGCGTTGAGTCCGCCGACGTCGGTGGCGACGGCGGAATAGAATCCGCCGAGAGCCATGCCACGGGCGTTGGCGCCGAGCAGCAGGAACTCGGCTGCAGTGGTGCCGTAGCCGGTGTTATCGGCCGTGGAGGTCACCTGGGCCATCAGCGAGGCCGGCGCACCGACCAAGGCAGCCATCAGGAACGTTTTCGCGAAGCGGGACCGGATCATCTGGTATCGTCTCCTTCGGTCCGGCGCCCGCCAAGGGCGGGCCACCAGACCCGGGTGTGGTTCGTTAGACAGTTACTGGATGTTACTCGCGTAGTTGACGATGGTCAGACGGTACGTCTTGCTGATGCCGCCAGATTCCACGGTGTAGAAGTACACGCCGCTGGATACGAACTGGTTCGACCGGTTGCGCACATCCCAGTCCACGATGCCTTGGAAGACGGTCGTGGTGTTGTGGAGGACCCGCACCAGGATGCCGCTGGCGGTGTAGATCCGAATGGTCGCGTCGGTCGGCAGGTTCACGAACTTGATGACCTTTGTCGTGGCAGTACGATCGTAGGCACTGGTGACGTAGTACGGATCCGGCACCGTGTGCACCTTGGAGAGTGTCTCCTCCGTGGTGGCCACGAGCGCGTTGGTGGTGCTGACGGCGAACTTGTACGTCAGCCCCGGGGCCGTGAACGGACGGACCGGATCGGGGTGGAAGACGTACGGTCCGAAGTCGCCGGCCACACCCTTGCCGCCCACCACACCACCGGTGTAGTCGCGCATGGTCCAGGCGGCGCCGGACGCCGGCAACCCGCCGGCGAGTTCGATGACGAAGACCTCACCCTTCAGATAGATCACGAAGCCCTGACCCGCCATCACCGCCGCGGTCTTGTTGCAGGCGATGTCACCGGTGGCGCAGATCGACACCGGGCCCGGGATGGCCGTCTGGCTGAGCGCGGCCGCGGTTCCACTGCAGGCAATCGAGCCACCGACGGTCGAATTGCCCTTGAATGGGGCCACGCAGCCGATATCGGTGTAGGTCAGTACGGCCCGGCCGTCGTACGCTGTGGTGGCCGGCACCGCCGAGTTGTTCAGGATACCCCATGATGCCTTGATGTCCGTCGAGAACGGCACCACGGTGTTGTGGGTCAAGTCGATGACCGAATCGACGTGCCCGGCCGCGCCCCAGTACATGCGGTAGTCCGCAGCGGAAATGAAGCCGCCCATCGAACCGCTCACCCGGCGCCAGCTGCTCGACGTGTTGAAGTACTCCGTCGGCCAGAAGATCCGGGAGACACCGGCCAGTTCACCGGCATTGCTCAGCGTCACGGGAGTACCGAGGCCATCGAAGGCGTCGGCGTTGTCGCCCGATGGATTGCTCTTGGTTTCGGCGTCACCCACGAACCAGCGCGGACCGCCGTAGATGCACTGGCGCGCGCTGCCGAAGTAGCCGGTGCCCGCCGTGCTGGTGCCGCCGTTGATGCAGCCACGGCCGCGGTTGCCGGTGGTGTAGCCCGATGGCGACTGCACGGTAATGACCGCCGGGAGATTGTATCCCGCGCCACCACCATAGGCTGCGGCCAGGGTCGGATCGGCCGTCAGCGCGGTGAAGTTCGCCGAGGAGAGCGAGCCGTTGGTATAGGCGGCCTCGGCGCTCGAAGCCTGCATCGAGAAGTTCACCCAACCTGAGGAGAACCATTGGTTGGTGACCGTGGTGCCACCATCGCCCGATGAGACGTAGATGATCGAGTCGAGCGTCACCGCGACGTCACCCGCCTTGAGCACCTGGGTCACGAAGGCGCTGAGCGCCACGGTGGCCGCGTTTGAAGGCGGCGCCTTCTTGTTGAACTTGCCGGTGGCCGGGTCGAGCGTGGCCACCGTCTTGTCGGTGAGCAGGACGTCGCGGCCGTACGGTCCCTTGACTGCGACGCTGCCTTCGCTGACGTAGTTCGCTCCCGGGCCACCGACCACGACCGACTTGGTGGAACGTGGCGATTCCAGCGAGCTGGGAGCCGAGGTGACGGAGTTCACGTCGAACGCCGTGACCGAGTAGAAGTACTTGACGCCGTTGTAGACGCCGCAGATGGTGCAGCCGGCGGCTCCTGCCTTGTCCAGGAAGACGAAGGGGACGCCATTGTCGGACGGTGCCGGGAAGCCGGCGTTGTCGCCCGTGAGCAGCGTGTCGGCGTGGAACGTGACGGTCTTGCCGTTGGCCAACTTGTCGCGATCACCGTACTTCACCTGGACGAGGCTCCCGTTGATCGGGTAATCCTGGTGGACGGTGCTGGTGACGCCCGGCGTGGTGACCGCAAACGTCTTGGGGCAATCCGTGAAGGTGCCGAGTTCTGGCGCACAGTTGCCATTCTGGACGTTGCCGCCGTAATCCGAGAAGACCGTTCCGGCGTAGTCGAACTGGGCCAGCAGCTTCAGCGCGTTCGGCGCATCGGTGCGGCCACGGTAGATCCGGTACCCTTCGACGTCGAACCGACGGTAGTTCGGGTCGTAGAGCGAGTTTGGTGTCGTCCCGCCGCCAGGCAGCGCGGTCGTGGCCGAGCCGGCGATGGTGAAGTACGCGTCGCCGGTGGCTCCGGGAGACGCCTGGTCAGTCGGCGACGGCTTCCAGAGAATGGTGACCTGCTTGTCACCAGGAATCAGGAAGAATGCCGGCTTTTCCGGGGCGAACGGGAGCAGGAAGTGGTTGTCGAAGACGCTCTGGGCGACGAGCGCCTTACCGAGCAACGACTTCGGCAGAACCTTGAAATCACTCTGCACCGGCTGATATTCGCTGCCATCGGTGTTGAGGTCCGTCTGGCCGTTGTAGGCGAGGAAACCGGTCATTGAGTCGACCCGGGGTACGCCCGGCTTGCCGGTCGCACCCAAGTGGGCCAGCATCGAGTCGGGATGGGCCGTGATCAGCGGTTCACCCGGGTCGATTTCCACTGCGCTGGTCGCCGTGAAGCCAGGCAACAGCACCGGCGCCGCGAAGATGTACGCGATGACGATCGAGGCCGACTGGCCCGGTGCCACCGTCAGCGCCGTTGAGGACTGGAAGTGACGCGTGTCGACGCCGGTGGTGTGCCGGATGAAGCAGATATGGTCGCGCAGCGGCACGTAGGCGCCAGTGCACGGCGAATCGAGCCCAGGAATGACGCCGCCGGAGAGGTAGCGGAACAACTGCAGACCGGTGCCCGGATCAGAGAAGCCGAGGGCGCCGTTGGTATTGCCGGAGAAGAGCTGAATCTTGCCGGGACCCGTAGGACCCTTCAGATACTTGGTACCGATGAAGCCAACACCGGCAAAGAACGGCGAGCCGAAGATCGATGGATCAAAGATCCAGCCCGGTGCCGTGTAGAAATTGCTCTGATAGGAGTAGCCCATGGCGAACGGCAGGTTGACCGAGATGAAATTGGTCCCGGTACCCACGTCCATGTCGGCCGCGAAGGCGGCGTACATGGGGCCGATGGTGTAGCCGCCCGCTGGCAGCGTGATGCCGAACTTGGCGTTGTTGAGCGATTGGAACTTGGCCGCCTGGTCAAGCAGGATCGACCGCATCGCCGGGCGATGCTGGGTATAGTCCGCCGCATTGGTCGACGTGATGTTGTAGAACGTCACGATGACATAGGCGAGATCTTCATTGCCGCTGGGGTAGTTCCACCCCATGATGCGGTACTCGGCGAGAACGCCCAGCGGATGGGTGCGGCCGGAGATGAAGGCCGGGTCGCCTTCCCAGGTGACCCACCACTCGTCACCCTGCGAAGCGCTGATGGTGCCACGGAGGAGCGGATCGAACAGGGCTTCCCCTGCGTCGCCCTGCGGCACGAGGCCGGCCGCCGGCCAGTTGGCCACGTCGTCCGGATTGTTGGAGTTGTAGATCGGGGTGACTTCCGCGCCATTGCGCGTGGTCCCCTTCGGATCGAAGAAGAAGGCACCGGTGGTGTCGCCGCCCCAGGGGTTGCTGGCGCTCTTGGCGCCCTGGATGATGCCGGCGATCTGCAGGCCCGAGTTGAAGACATACTCGTCGGCCGTGCCGCGGGGCCAGTAGCCGCCGCCGACCGTGCCTGAGCCGGTCGAATCGACACCGACTTCACCGCGGGTCGAGAGACCCAGGGAGACTCGGTTTGCCGCGAAATTGGAGAATGACTTGGCGAACAACTTGTAGTTGTCCACCTTGGCATTCGGCCACGGCTTGGCCATCGCCGAGCCAGGGATAAACCCGATGGTGAAGGCTGCCAGGGCAATCCCCGCCAACAGTCTCCGCGTACCACGCAGTGCGTGCATTGAATCCTCGCGTCTGAGTAATCGCCCGCACCCGGGCACCGGCTGGAGCCGGCACCCGGGCACGGCCGTGGTCAGAATGCTACTTCAAGTCCAAACCGGAGCGCACGGCCCCCGG
The DNA here is from genome assembly GCA_038205305.1 of Gemmatimonadales bacterium. Taxonomy (GTDB): domain Bacteria; phylum Gemmatimonadota; class Gemmatimonadetes; order Gemmatimonadales; family GWC2-71-9; genus Palsa-1233. The sequence continues at coordinate 977 of JBBRBZ010000010.1, read as the reverse complement.
TAACGAAGTTGTACGGTGCAAACGTGTTCGTGTAGCGATTCAGATCCGAAACTGCCTTCTGCTCGGCGAGGGTATAGACCCCGTCGCCGTTGCCATACCGCTGCTCAGAACGAACGTAGTTGTAGCACTGCACCGTGGTCGGTGTGGTGCCGTTCTTGAATCCGGCGCACCCGGCAATGCTGGTCGGCAGCACCAGATCGCCGTTCGCCTGCTTGGTGCCACTCTGCGAACCAAAGTTCGCGAAGCTGTTGGAGTCCGCCTTCCAGAGCACGTCGGCATAGGCACCATTGCTGATGGTACCCGTGGTGCGCCACACCACGGTGGTGTTCTTGAGGTTCAGGATGTTCCGCGCGTCGAGATAGCCGGTCATGTTCAGTCCGGCGAGACGGAACTCGCGGGTGAAGCGGGTGTCGAACTGCTTGTACATCGGCAACCGCGCCCCATTGTACCCCGAGACGGCAGGCAGCGAGCCGCATGCCGCACCGCTGTTGCTGTTCAGGCTGACTGAAGCCGCGTCGGCCGCGGTGCAGCGGGTGTAGGAGGTGCCCGACGCCAGACGGAAGGTGGTGAAGATGCCGGTGTTATGGAGCACCTTCCCGAGCAGCGTCCCCGACCGCCAATCGCTCGGCAGCGAGATGTTGAACTGCCCCGTCAGGGTGTGCGGACGCGAGGTGCTCAGCGGCAGCGCCGCGAGTGGCGGTTCCGCATTGCCACCAACGATCGCCTCGAAGGAGTTGATGTAGGAGAACGGATCGGTGCCGGTGTTCTTCACGCTGATGTAGGAGTAGCCGAGCGTGCCGTTCAGGTAGTTGCCGATCCGGCGCTGCAGCGTCACGTCGACACCACGGGCGTTGCCGAAGTCGGTGTTCTGTGCCGTGTAGATGCGGGTGCCCTGTCCGTTCACCGGGTCAATCGGGAAAGCAAACTTGATCGCCGGGTTGGCCAGGTTGTCCTTGTTGTAGATCGCCACGTCCAGC
>JBBRBZ010000009.1:0-48365 GCA_038205305.1 Gemmatimonadales bacterium | reverse complement strand
ACGAAGGGCGGGCGTCTATCTGTGTAATGGGGATTGTCGAGCTGCCGCCGGCGCTCTGGCACTTCACGGTGATGGGGGCGCGGTTATGGGTGCTGTTGATCGTGGCGTAATCCTCGGGGGCGTTGGGGCGACGCATGCGTCGCCCCTACGCCCCGTAGGATTACGCCTCGATCATCTGCTCCGATACCGGCGCCAGCTTCACCGTGAAGTGCCTGAGCGCCGGCGGCTGCTCGACAATCCGCATTCCACTGATCGACGCCCGCCGTTCGTTGACGTAGAGCAGCACCTCGGCCAGATAGTCCACGTGGCTCTGGGTGTAGACTCGCCGCGGGAACGCCAATCGCACCAACTCCATCGCCGCTGGCTTCTCGCTGCCGTCGGGCTGCTGGCCGAACATCATCGAACCGATCTCCACCGAGCGCACGCCGCCAATGAGGTAAAGTGCGCACGAGAGCGCCCACGCCGGGTACTGACTCTGCGGAATGTGCGGCAGCATCGCCTTGGCATCGATGTAGAGCGCGTGGCCGCCCGGTGGCGTCACGATCGGCACGCCGGCAGCGACGAGGCGATCGGCCAAGTACTGCACCGAGGCGATCCGGTAGCGCAGGTAGTCCTCGTCGAGTGATTCCTCGAGCCCCACGGCAATCGCCTCGAGATCGTAGCCGGCGAGCCCGCCGTAGGTCACGAACCCTTCGGTGAGGATCAGGTTGTTGGTGCAGCGGCGCGCCAGATCATCGTCGTTGATGGCGAGGAAGCCGCCGATGTTCGACATGCCGTCTTTCTTGGCGCTCATCGTCGCGCCGTCCACCTCGGCGAACATCGCCTGGGCGATCTCCATGGGAGTGGACGCAGCGTACCCCGGCTCGCGCATCTTGATGAACCACGAGTTCTCCGCGAACCGACAGGCGTCGAGGAAGAACGGGACACCATGCTTTCGGCAGATCGCCGACGCGCCGCGCAGGTTCTCGAGTGACACCGGCTGGCCACCGCCAGAGTTGTTCGTCACCGTCATCATCACTAGCGGCACCTTGGCGCGGTCGGCCTCGAGGAGCCGTTCCAGCGCCTCGAGGTCCATGTTCCCCTTGAAAGGGTGGTTCACCTCGGGCCGGCGTCCCTCGGCGATCGGGATGTCGAGCGCCACGGCGCCGCGCGCCTCGATGTTGGCGCGGGTGGTGTCGAAATGGGTGTTGTTGGGAACGATATCGCCGGCGTTCACCGCCGCGCCAAAGAGAATGCGCTCCGCCGCTCGACCCTGGTGTGTCGGGATCACGTGCTTGAGGCGGGTGATCTTCCGGACCGCCGCCTCGAAGCGGTAGAACGAATCGGCCCCGGCATAGGACTCATCGCCCATCATCATCCCGGCCCATTGGCGCGACGACATCGCCCCGGTGCCCGAGTCGGTCAGCAGGTCAATCAGGACGTCACGCGCCCGCAACAGGAAGAGATTGTAGTGCGCGGCCTTGAGGGCGATGTCACGCTCGGTCGGGGTGGTCTGCCGGATCGGTTCGACGCTCTTGATCCGGAACGGCTCGATGATGGTGCGTGGGGTGAACATTCAGCTCCGAGCGGCGCGTCCGCGCCAGAACAGGAAGATCGGGATGCCGGCCAGCAGCAATCCGGCGCCACGCAGGGCGTTGCCGGGGTTCGAGGTCACCGAACCAAATACAACGTAGATCGCTGCCGCGATGAAGACGAGGGTGCTCCACGGATGCAGCGGCACCTTGGCCGTGATCGACAGGTTGCCGTCCTTCTTCCGCAGGATGAACAGCGCCACCGCGTTCAGTCCGAAGAAGATCCAGTCGCCGAAGACGACATAGTCGTTCAGTTCGCCGTACTTCTTGAAGTAGAGCAGCAGCAGCGCCCAGGCGCCCTGCAGCAGGATCGCGGCGACCGGTGTCTTCCAGGTCGGGTGGAGCTTGGCGAACGAGGCGAAGAAGAGCCCGTCCCGCGCCATCGCTTGGTACACCCGGGGCGAGACCAGGATCACCAGGTTGAGGAAGCCGAAGGTCGAGGCGACAATCCCCACTGCAATCAGCCGACGGCCGAAATCACCGCCGATGGCCGCCATCGTGTCCGCCGCGGGGGCGGTGCTGGCCGCGAGGGCGACCGGGCCCATCGCCCGAAGATACGCCACATTCACCAGCAGGTACGCCGCCACTACCGCCACCACGCCCAGCACCAGCGCCCGGGGCAGGTTCCGCTCGGCATCGACGATCTCCTCGGCGACGAAGTTGGTCTGCTGCCACCCCCCGAAGGCGAACAGCACCGGCACCAACGCCGAGGCCAGCGCGAGGAAGACTGAAGGCGGTGCCACCGCCGGCACCACGTCGGCCGCGGCCCGACCCGTCAGGAAGAAGGCCGCGATCACCAGCACCCCAATCGCCGCGAGCTTGAGGATGGTGAAGACGTTCTGCGTCCAGGCGGCCGGCCGCACGCCGACGATGTTGACCAGTGTCAGCAGCACGATCGCGGCCCCCGCCAGCGCGGGCTGGCTCGACTCCGGCCAGCCGACCAGCGCCGCGAGGTAGCCCGCGAAGGTCATCGCCACCGCGGCAATCGCCCCCGTTGCCATTACCAGCAGCAGCGCCCAGGCATACATGAAGCCGGCGAGCGGCCCGAACGCCTCGCGCAGGTAGGCATAGCCACCGCCCACCTTGGGGCGCCGTTGCCCCAACTCGGCGAAGACGAAAGCCCCGATCAGCGCTACTACCGCCCCCATCCCCCAGACCAGCAGGATCAGCGACGGCGTCTTGACCCGATTGGCCACCTCGGCCGGGTTGCGGAAGATGCCCGACCCGATAATCCCGCCAATCACGAGCATGGTGGCCGAGAAGAGGCCCAGCCGGCGGGCGTAGGAGACGGGCTCCTGAGGCATGCGGGAGATTCCTGGACGGAGAACGGAGAACGGAGAACGGAGAAAGCCTAGCCTCGATCCGTGCTTGCCGCCACGAGCTGGCCCTGATCTGGGTACCTCCGCGCTCCCCTCCCCGTCCTCGGTTCTCCGTTCTCTGTTCTCTGTTCTCGGTTCTCCGTTCTCCGTTCTCCGTTCTCCGTTCTCTGTGCTCCGTCCTGCTACTTTTCCCCAACCACCACCAAATCCTCCTTTGGCTCGAGGCTCCGTCCCGCATGATGCGCTCCACCCTCCTCTGGTTCTCGAAGCGGCAATCGATCTTCAACTTCGTCCGCCGCAACGGCCTCGCGAAGAAGTTTGCGTCGCGGTTTGTGGCCGGCGAGACGATCGAGACTGGGGTCGCCGCCGCGCTGGAGCTGAAGGCCAAGGGGATCACCGTCTCCTTGGACCTATTGGGCGAGAGCGTGACTCAGGCGGCCGAGGCGGAATCGGCGAGGGATGTCTACATCGCGATCCTCCGCGCGATGAGCGCCGCGGGGCTCGAGGTGAATGCTTCCCTCAAACCCACCGCCCTCGGCCTCGATATCGACGAGGGACTCTGCGAGGGGAACATTCGCGCCGTCCTTGAGGTCGCCCGAGAACTCGGCGCCTTCGTCCGGCTCGACATGGAAGGCTCCGACTACACCCAGCGCACCATCGATTTCTACGCCCAGCGCCTCGCCGCCGACTTCAGCCAGAACACCGGACTCGTCATTCAGGCCGCACTCCGACGCTCGACCAGCGACATCAACGAGCTCGTGCGCATGCGGGCCCGGGTCCGCCTCTGCAAGGGTGCCTATCTCGAGCCGGCCACGGTGGCGTATCCCGACAAGCAGGACGTCGATGCCCACTACGTCCGCCTCATGGAGACGCTGCTCACCGAGGGGAACTACCCCGGCATCGCCACCCACGACGAGGTGATCATCGCCAAGGCGAAGGCCTTCGTGACGGAGCACGACATCGCCCGCGATCGCTTCGAGTTCCAGATGCTCTACGGTGTGCGTCGTGACCTGCAGGACGCGCTGGTGCGGGAGGGGTATCGCATCCGTGTCTACATCCCGTTCGGCACCCAGTGGTATCCCTACCTGATGCGTCGCCTCGCCGAGCGCCCCGCCAACATCGCCTTCATTCTCGGCAACATCATCAAGGAAGGCAGACGGAAGTCGTGACGGAGTTCACGCTCGGTGGCTACATGGCGAAGCACGACCGGGCCGCCGCCTTCTCCGGCAGTGATGGTCAGGCCTATTCGGTGGGACTCTGGATCGACGACGAAGCCGATGCCAACGGCCGTTTCGGCGGCGCTCTCCTCTTCGTGCGCTGGTCGCCCGCCGGCGACTCCCCCACCGGACATCTCGAGACCGACTTTCTGGTCATGGGCGCCACACCCGACGAGGCCCGCGAGCGACTCGGCGCGCTGTCACTCTACGACGTCAAGGCCGCGCTCGACGAGCTGATCGCCGCCAACCCGTCGGAGCGTGCGTGAGTTCACCGATCGGCGTCGTCCTCGCGCGCGAGGGCGGCAGCTATCGGGTGCTGGTGGATGGAGTTGAGCGGGTGGCGGTGCTGCGGGGAAAGGCAAAACGCGAGGTCGATCGCGCCGTGGCGGGCGATCGTGTGCGCTTCGATCCGGCCACCCTCACCGAAGACATCCTCGCGATCGACGGCGTCGAGCCGCGGCACTCCATCCTCGAGCGACGCATCCCGGGCGGTCGCGGTACGCGCCCGGTCGCGGCCAATGTCGATCAGGTTGTCGTCGTTACCGCCGCCGCCGATCCGCTGCCGATTCCCCAGCTCATCGACCGTCTGCTCGTCGTCGCCGAAGCCAACGATATCCCGGCGATGGTGGTGGTGAACAAGTGTGACCTCGCCTCGGCCGACTCGGTCATCGCCCACCTGGCCCACGCGGGCTACGACATCATCTCCACCGCCGCGAAGGGCGGTGTCGGGATCGATCTCCTCCGCGAACGGCTGGTCGGCAAGGAGTCGGTGATGACCGGCCCGAGCGGAGCAGGGAAGTCCTCGCTGCTGAACGCGCTGGAACCCGGTCTTGGACTGCGCGTGGGAGAGGTCTCCGCCAAGCTGCGACGCGGCACCCACACCACCGTCACGGCCGCGATGATTCCGCTGGTGCAGGGGGGATTCGTCGCTGACACACCAGGGTTCAGCGAGGTCGGTGTCTGGGCCATCGAGCGCGCCCATCTCGATGAATGTTTTCCGGAATTCGTGCCCCACATCGGGACCTGCCGCTTCGACGACTGCACTCACCGCACCGAACCGGGCTGCGCCATGCGCGCACTCCTCGAAGCCGGTGGGATCACCGCGGAGCGCTACGCCTCCTACCTCACCATCTTCACCGAACTCGTCGACTTGCCGCGGGTTTGGTTGTAGGGGCGACGCATGCGTCGCTCCTACTCCCAATCCCGCTCCTCGCTCCTCGTCACTCATGTTTCTCCGGCAACTGCGCCCCAATTCTGCACATCGTCTCGCCATCGTGCCCCGCCTTCAGGCACGCCGCCTCGCGTCGCGGGGCGTCAGGGTAGAGCACCGACACCTCCTCACCCACCGCGTTGTAGCACTTATCACGATTCACGCCCGCGTCGAGCGCCCGGCAGAATGTGAGGCCGTCGTCCGCGTTGGCCGTGACGTCGACATAGTTCTTGACGGCGCCCACGAAGCAGAAGGCCTGATAGGAAGGATCCCCGTGCGAGCAGTACTCGATCACCTTCGACGTGTTCTGGGCGGTGAACCCGCTGGCATTGGTTCCGAGACTCACGTAACACTCGGCACGGAAGATCGGGTGGGAGACGCGGTCGCATTCCTTGGCCGCGGCGGCGAAGTCGCTCTTCACGGCGGTCAGGATCAGTCCGCCCTGCAGCTGGTAGCACGAAGCCTGATAGACCGAGTCGACGATCGAGCAGGGATAGAGCAGGTCAGTCGAGTCCCGCATCTTGAAGGTTATTTCCTTCAGGTCGGGCATCTTCATACCCGCCATCCCTGCCCGGCCGTGCGTATCGCCCATCGTGGCCTTCGGCATCGAGTCCATCGCATGTTCTGCGGCGAAGGCGTGCATCGCCGAATGGTGCCCGCCGGGTGTGGACGCCACGGCGTTCTCCATGAATGCTCCACCGTAGCAGGCATTCCGGTCCCAGGCACTCACCAGCCAGTCGCACTGCTTCAAGGCTGCCGGCAGCTCCCAGTTGCTCACCATCTCGAAGCCATGTCCCAAGCCGTGCACGCACTGGAAGCGCAACCACTGCTCGGTGCCAGCCGAGGCGATGTGATCGCACAGCCCGGCGGCGCGGGCCGAATCGAGGGGACCCTCCTTGCCACCCATCAGGTAGGCCTGAATCACGCCGTGGTAGCAGCCCGATTGGAACAGGCCGGTGCAGCCCTTGAAGACGGTGGCCACATCCATGCCGGGCTTCCACGCCCGAATGCCGATGACGTGGGTGTAGCCATGTCCCTCAAGTCCCACCTCGGGATGCGCTTGGGCCAGGGCCGCCAGCGCGCCGAGGGCAAGGCGTACCCGATCGCTCGAGGCCACCGCCACGAAGTACTCCTCGTAGCAATTCTGCTTCGCGCTGTTCGAGCCGTGCTCGCATTGCTGCGCGGCGAGCTTCGCCAGCCCCAGCGAATCGCCCTGCGCGGCGAGACCGTCGATCTTGGCGCGCATCTGCGGGGCGGGCAGCGCCGATCCGCAGGCCAGAATGGCCGCCAGGGTCAGCGCGATGATCGGAGTGGAGGGGCGTTGGCTCACGGGGCGTGTTTCTCCTTCAGCGTCCAGCGGGTCGTGTCACGGTGCTCGACCTTGGCCATCATCCGGTCAAACGCCTCCTGCAGGTCAATCCCTTCCCGGTTGGCCATGCAGATGATCACGAAGAGAATGTCGGCCATTTCCATCGCCACATCGCCCTCCGGCTCGTCTTTCTTCTTGGTCTTCTCGCCGTAGCGATGGTTGATCTCGCGCGCGAGCTCGCCCACCTCCTCAGCCAGGCGGGTCATGTTCGTCAACGGATGGAAGTACCCTTCCTTGAACTGGGAGATCCAGGCGTCCACGCGACGTTGGGACTCGGTCAGCGACATCGGGCCTTCCTCGGTGTTGGACGCTCCAAAGTAAGCCCGGGAGGAGCCTCCCCGGCGGGTAGCTCCCCCATCGCGTCCGGCGGAGTACAATTAAGCTCCGGCACCCGATCGCTTCCATTCCTCCATCAGTTCCTCGCCATCCTCAGGGACCCGACTGTGCGTCACAGGGACAAGATCCTCGCCAACCTCGACCAACTCTACCGTGAGTCGTACGAACGGGCCCGCGCCGGCGATGAAACCGCCCGCATGGTCGAGCTCGACAGCGCCTACACCCGGGACCAGCTGATGCTCGAGATTCTGCTCGATATTCGCGACCTCTTCGCGGTGGCGCCGGCCGCCCCTGCCCCGGGGTCAAGCGCACTCGAGAAGCTGGAATCGCTACGCCGACTTGCGAGGCGCTGACCGATGAATCTGCATCGCGGACTCCTCCCGCTCCTCCTCCTTGCCGCCGCCTGCGAACCCGGCGTCGGTTCGGCCGACGTGGCCATCTTCGGCACCATCTGGACCGGCGATTCGGTCCACCCCGCCGCGACTGCGCTGGCGATCCGGGGAGATTCGATCGTCGCCATTGGCGACAGCGCCCGAATCGGGCTCCTCCTCGGTGCCAATACCCGGATCATCTCGACCGGCAACGGCATCGCCCTGCCGGCCTTCGCCGATGACCACGTGCATTTTGCCGACGGCGGCTTCCAGCTCGGCTATGTCGACCTGCGTGACGCCGCCTCCCCCGCCGAGTTCATCCAGCGCATCAAGCGCTACGCCGCGACGCTGCACCCCGGCGACTGGGTCCTCGGTGGCAACTGGGATCACGAACGCTGGGTCGGCTCCCCGTTGCCCCGCCGGGAGTGGCTCGACTCCGTCACCCCGAACAATCCCGTCTTCGTCCAGCGGCTCGACGGCCACATGGGCGTCGCCAACTCACGGGCACTCACGCTCGCCCAGATCACCGCCGCCACACCCGATGCGCCCGGCGGCACGATCGTCCGCGACAAGAGTGGGGCGCCCACTGGCCTCCTCAAGGACGGCGCGATGGATCCGCTCTTTGCGGCCATCCCCCAGCCTACGCCGGAGCAGGCGGACAGCGCCTTGGCCCGCGCCATGCGCTATGCCAATGCGCGCGGTGTCGCGGCCGTATCTGCCGTCTCGGCGCCATGGTACGAGATCGCCGCGCTCCGCCGGCTGCGAGCTGCCGGAGCCCAGACCCTCCGCGTCGCCTTCTATCCCGCCCTCGCCGACTGGAAGAAGGTCGCCGACACGGTGGCGGCCCACGGACCGGGCGATGATTGGATTCGGCTCGCCGGCGTGAAGGGATTCATCGACGGCTCCCTCGGCTCCACCACGGCACTGCTCTTCGAGAACTACCTCGACGACTCCACTTCGCACGGGCTCCTGGTCACCCCGGAGGATTCCCTCCGTCGTTGGATCGGTGCCGCCGACTCGGTCGGCCTTCAGGTCGCGGTGCACGCCATTGGCGATCGGGCCAACGCGCTCCTGCTCGACATCTACGATTCGGTCGCCGCCGCGCATGGCCCCCGCGACCGCCGCTTCCGTGATGAACATGCCCAGCATCTGCGCGCGCAGGACATTCCGCGCTTCGCGGCCGGCGGCATCATCCCTTCGGTGCAGCCGTATCATCTGGCCGATGACGGCCGCTGGGCCTTCAAGCGGATCCGTCCCGAGCTCATCGCCACCACCTATCCCTTCCGTGCGTTGCTCGACAGCAAGGCCGCGCTGATGTTCGGCTCCGACTGGACCGTCGCGCCGATCGATCCCCTGCTTGGCATCTGGGCCGCCGTGACCCGGCAGACGATCGATGGCAAGAATCCAGGGGGCTGGGTACCGGCACAGCGGATCACCGTCGAGGAGGCGATGCACGCCTACACCTCGGCCAATGCCTACGGCGTCTTCGCCGAGAAGCGCCGGGGCACGCTCGCCAAGGGCAGCCTCGCCGACATCGTCATTCTCGATCGCGACATCCGGAAAATTCCAGCGGACTCCATCCGCAACGTCGTGGTTCGCATGACCCTGGTCGGTGGCAAGATCGTGTACCAACTCTGACGTCGGAGATGCACGTGACCCCCCGCTTCTTGCTCGCCATTCTCCTGGTCGCTGCCCCTGCTGTCGTGTCAGCTCAGGGAAGCATCAAGCTGCCCAAGTCGCTCTCGGAACTCGAGAAGGTGGTGCGCAGCGACTCCAACGACCACTTCAATCACTACAACGTCGCCCTCGCCTACTGGAACGCCAAGCGATGGGACGATGTCAACCGCGAGCTGCGCACCGCCGTCGCGCTCGAGCCGCGATTCGCCGAGGCCCACCTCGCACTCGCGTACCTGCCCATTGCCCGCGGTCGGAACCTGGGCGACCTGAGCGTGATGAAGGGGAAGGAGCCGAGCAAGGAGATCAAGGAGGCGATCGATCAGTTCAACCATGAGTATCGCCACGCCTTCCTGATCAATCCGCTGGTCGACATGCGCATCATGGCCGTGACCGATCGCAGTCCGGACTATCTCGACATGCAGCTCGTCTTCGGTGAGATCTTCGCCGAGTACGTCGGTGGCCTCGCCGACTGCGAGGAGGGACGCTACGCCGACTGCGAGTCCCGCCTCACCCGGGTCATCGACCAGATCCCCCGGCAGCCGCCACCAGGCAACACCGTGCCGGACCAGGCCTACTGGTTCCGGGGCATCGCCGCGGCGCATCAGGCGCATCTCGACGTGGCCAACGCCGATTTCGATATCCTCATCTCGCGCGATGCCGAGCGGGTCAAGGAGGCGGAAGGGAAGGGGTTGATTCGTTCGCCACTGCGAACCAATGAGTATCGCTACTTCAAGGCCGTCTTCGAGCACACCGCCGGTCACGATGACGCGGCCGTCGACCTGCTTCACGAGGTGATCGAGAACGACCTCGGCCAATACATCGCCCACGTCCGGCTCGCCGACATCTATGAGGTGCGACGCATCTACGACAAGGCCGTCGACGAGCGGCAGGCGGCCATCAACGTCAATCCCGAGGACCCTTCCCTCAAGCTCGATCTCGGCATCACTCTCGGGAAGGCCGGTCGCTTCGTCGACGCCGAGGTGGCGTTGATGGCCGCGACCGCCGGCATGCCCCGCAGCACCGAGGCCTGGTTCTGGCTCGGGCTGGCGCGTGAGCAACTCGGCAAGAAGCCGGAAGCCCGCGCGGCCTATCAGCAGGTGGTCGCCGTCGCGCCGGTCCGACTGCAGGGCCGCGTCGCTCAGGCGAAGCAGCACTTGGCGACATTGCAATGAGGCCGCGTGCGCTGCTGCCAGGCCTCGCCTGCGTGCTGATCTTCTCCCCTCCGCTGGCCGCCCAGGGGAGTTCCTACGAGGAGTGGCAACGACTCTCCGCGGTCGTGGCCCACGTCCGCGCCAACTACGCCGATTCCGTCACCGACCACCAGTTGGTGCGTTCGGCCATCGACGGCATGCTCCGCGCGCTCGATCCCCACAGCTGGTTCCTCACGGCGGAAGACAACAATCGCTTCAACGCCCTCGAGCGCGGCGAGCTCGCGATCACCGGCATCGCGGTGGACCTGGCCGATGGCACCCCCACCGTGCTCGATGTCGATGACGGCTCACCTGCCGACCACGGCGGTGTGCGTTCCGGCGATCGGCTCCTCGCCGTCGACGGGGTACCCACCGCCGGCCTGAACGCTCGCGCCATCTCGCTCCGGCTGGCCGGAGAGAAGGGGAGCAAGGTCCGCGTGTTGCTCGAACGTGGGCCGCGGCTTGACCCCGACAGCCTCACCGTCACCCTCAAGCGCAGCTCTGCCCCTCCGAAACGATCCGTCCGGCTCGCGCGAATGCTCGATCCGACCACAGGCTACCTGCGGCTGGGGGAGTTCGGCGAGAAGTCAGCCGATGAGGTGCGCGCCGCCATCAAGCGGCTGCGTGGCAGCAAGGCGAGTCGCCTGGTGCTCGATCTTCGTGGCAACCCCGGCGGCATCGTCACTGAGGCCGTCACCATGGCGTCGGCATTTCTCCCGGGCAAGACGCTCGTGTTCAGCACCAAGGGTCGCCAGAAGACCGTCAATCGCGAATATCGAACCGTCGGGGGTGGGGACTTCCAGGACATCCCGCTCGTCGTACTCATCGACCAGGGGAGCGCCAGCGCGGCCGAAGCGCTCACCGCGTCGTTGCAGGACCACGATCGGGCCATCGTCGCAGGCCGGCGTTCGTTTGGCAAGGCACTGATGCAGAGTGGCTTCCTGGTCCCGGATGGCTTCGTCGAACTGACGATCGGACACGTCATTTCCCCGAGCGGTCGCTACATCCAGCGGCCCTACACCGGCCTCAAACTTGAGCAGTACTACGCCTTTGCCGGAGATTCCGCCTGGCAGGACACCACCCGCACCTTCAAGTCGGATCACGGCCGCACCGTGCTTGGGGGCGGAGGAGTCGCCCCCGACGTGGCCCTTCCCGCACCACCCTCCGTGCCCAGATGGTTCAGCGTGGCATCCGACAGTGGGTGGGACCAGGCCATCGCCGACAGCGTCGGCTTCTCCCTCGGTGCCGACCCCGCTGCCCGTGCGGCGTGGCGGAATGCCTCTGCCAGCTGGGAGGAGCGCCTCCTGCCACCGCTCCTCGCCAGGGTGCAATCCCGACTCCATCTTTCGGTGGCGCCGGACCCGGCCATCAGGGCTGGCATTGCCCGTCGGCTCGCCGCCATGGCTGCCAAGGTGCGCTGGGGCGACGATGCTGCCGAGGAGCTCTCGGTGGCCTCTGATCCGGACATCATTGCCGCCCTCGCCCTGTTCGACCGCCGATCCGAGCTGCTCGGCGGCCACTGACCGACCTGCGGGGGAAGTCCCGACTTCCGCACTTCCCCGGATTCTGCCATCTTTCCAACCATGGCAACTCGCACCCAATCCCGACCGAAGTCGGCCGCCAAGCTCGAAAAGGGCGACCTCCTCGACTTCTACCGGCAGATGTTCCTCTCTCGCCGGCTCGACGACAAGGAAATCCAGCTCAAGCGCCAAAACCGGATCTTCTTCCAGATCTCCGGTGCCGGCCACGAGGCGGTGCTCGTCGCCGCAGCACGGGTCTTCCGGCCCGGCCACGACTGGTTTTACCTCTACTATCGCGATCGCGCCCTCTGCCTCGGGCTCGGCATGACCGCCACGGAGCAGCTGCTCTCTGCCGTCGCGGCAGCCGATGATCCCAACTCTGGTGGCCGCCAGATGCCCTCCCACTGGGGCCATAAGGCACTCAACATCGTCTCGGTGTCGAGCCCCACCGGCACCCAGTTTCTGCAGGCCTGCGGCGCGGCCGAGGTCGGCATGCGGACCGCCAGCAACGAAGAACAGCCGGACCCTTCCACTGGCGATGAAGTCATCCTCTGCACCACAGGTGAGGGCACCACCAGCGAGGGCGAGTTCTGGGAGGCGCTCAACTCCGCCTGCAACCTCAAGCTTCCGGTCGTCTTTCTGGTCGAGGACAACGGCTATGCCATCTCTGTCCCCGTCGAGGTCAACACGGCGGGTGGGTCAATTTCAGAGCTGGTGCGCGGCTTCCCGAACATGCTGGTGCAGGAGGTCGACGGCTGCGACCCGCTTGCGTCCTACGATGCCATGCAGAAGGCGCATGACCACTGCCGCCTGCGGAAGGGACCGGCGCTGGTGCACGCCAAGGTCATTCGCCCATACTCGCACTCGCTCTCCGATGATGAGGTGCATTACCGCCCCACGTCGGAGCGGGAAGCCGATGCGGCCCGTGACCCACTCACCACCTTTCCGCTCCTGCTGCTGGAGCGTGGGGTCGCCACCGAGGCGGAACTCGAGGTCATCCGGACCGGCGTGGAAGAAGAGATCGCCGTCGCCACCGATATCGCGATCGCCTCGCCACAGCCGGCGCTCGACACCATCTACAACTACGTCTACTCCCCCGACGTCGACCCCACGGCCGAGCAGTTCGACACCGAGGACGACCCGCAGTTCTCCGGCGAGCCGACCACCATGGTCGACCTCCTCAACTCCTGCCTCAAGGACGAGATGACGCGCGACCCGCGCATCGTTGTCTTCGGCGAAGACGTGGCCGACGTCTCGCGCGAGGGGAGCCTCGGTGAGGTGAAGGGGAAGGGTGGCGTCTTCAAGGTGACCTGGGGGCTGCAGAAGGAATTCGGTGGCACGCGGGTCTTCAATTCCCCACTGGCCGAGGCGAACATCATCGGTCGCGCGATCGGCATGGCCACGCGCGGTCTCAAGCCGGTGGTCGAGATCCAGTTCTTCGATTACATCTGGCCCGCCTACATGCAGATCCGCAATGAGCTTTCGCTCATGCGCTGGCGCTCCAACAACATGTTCACCGCTCCGGTTGTCGTGCGCACCACCTACGGCGGTTACCTCAAGGGTGGCGCCATCTATCACTCGCAGACCGGCGCCGCGATTTTCACCGGCATCCCCGGCCTGCGGGTGATCTGCCCGTCGAATGCCCTCGACGCCAACGGCTTGCTGCGCACCGCCATCCGCTGCGATGATCCGGTACTCTTCCTTGAGCACAAGCATCTCTACCGTCAGGCGTACAACAAGGGCGCCTACCCCGGCCCGAATTTCATGATTCCTTTCGGCAAGGCTCGGGTCGTGCGCGAGGGCACCGACTGCACCATCATCACCTACGGTGCCGTGGTGCAGCGCGCCTTCCAGGCCGCCAAGGACCTGCACGAGGCCACCGGCCAGAGTGTCGAGGTCATCGACCTCCGGTCGCTCAACCCGGTCGACTGGGACACCATTGCCACCTCGGTGCGCAAGACGAGTCGCGTCATCGTCGCCTACGAGGACTCGCTCTCATGGGGCTATGGCTCCGAGATCGCGGCGAAGATTGCCGATGAGATGTTCGCGTGGCTGGATGCGCCAGTGCGCCGTGTCGCGGCGACCGATACCTTCGTTGCCTACGCGCCCCAACTCGAAGATGTCATTCTGCCGCAGGTGGAGAGCCTCAAAGCCGCGATGGTGGAAATACTCGACTACTGATCGAGAGACGAGAGACGAGAGACGAGAAAGGGCGCCGATCTGGGCGCCCTTCTTCGTGCATGGGACGATGAGCCTCTCGTCTCTCGTCTATCGTCCCAGTTCCTTGATTTCCGCCGCTGCCCCAATCGCATTCTCCACGTCGCGGCTCAGCGCGCGCGCCTGCTGGGTCGCCTGGGTCAGGCCGTTGATGACCGCCCCGACGCCGCTCTGACGCAGTCGCATCAGGTCGAGGCGCACATTCTGCATCATCAGCACGCAGCTCTCGAAACGGTCGGTGAACTCCTCCCGCCGCTTGCCGATCTCGACGCATGACTCGTATTGCCGCTGCAGCAGCGAGATCTGCCGGTCGCGCTCCTCGCCATCGGGGCGTCCCTGCAACTCGGTGATCCGGGCGTTGATCCGCGCCGGTTCATCCATGTCCATCGCATCCATCGAATGCAGCGTCTCGGCCAGTTGGGTCGCGCGCGCGTACAACCCCTCGGTCGTCTGGATGATGTCCGGCAGCATCTCCCGATCGGCCTGGCTCAGGTCGTCCATCAGCTGGAGGATCTTGGTGCGATCCTTGTGCACCTGGGCCATCCGGTCGAGATACCGGCCGAAATCCTTCGCCGTTGGCGGCGCGATCGCTTTGACGGCCTTGCCCCCCTTGGCCGGGATGGCATCGGGCGCATCGGGGCGATGCAGCACGTCGCGCCACGAATATCCCGCCTGCCAGAGCGCCGAGTAGCGCTTGAACAGGCCGATCGACATGAATCCCGCCACGATGAGCGACCAGGGCGTTTGCATCCCGGTCATCACGTTCACCATGAACAGGCCGCCGCTGATCGCCGCCCAGCGCGCGAACTCCGCCCGCGCCTGACGCACCACCATCGGTTCCCCCGTCTCCGGCACGTTGAGCTCCTCGCGACGCGCCCCACGCTTGCTCATCCGCATCCCGGCTCGCTGCTGCAGCTGGTCGGCGCGCGCCTCCGTGCCGGGACGCGGCGGCCGCTCGAGCTGCGAGCGCATCGAGCGCGAGACGTTGTCGTGGGTCGGCGGACGCGTCGGCGCCGGCCGCTCGCCAATGGGACGAGTAGGCCGCGGCGATCGCGAGGTCAGCGGGCGGGTCGATGCCGGCGCCGGCCGGGTCTGTGCCTTCCATCCCAGTCCGGTCGGCCGATAGCCACCCATGTTGCGGCTCTCCAGGGCACGCCGCAGTCCGTCGGCCGACGGCCAGCGGTTGGCGGGGTCCTTTTCGAGGCAACGCGCCACCGCCAGGGAGAGATCCTCCGGAATGTCCGGCATCTTCTCATGCAGCAGCGGGGCCGGCTCGGTGATCTGTTTCATCAGGATCCCGGCCACCGTCGGTGCGTTGAACGGGAGCTCGCCGGAGAGCATCTGGTACGCCACCACGCCAAGCGAATAGATGTCGCTGCGGCCATCGATCTCCCGCTCGCCCGCCGCCTGCTCCGGCGACATGTAGGACGGCGTCCCGATCGCCATGCCGGCACTCGTCAACGTCGCGCTTCCCGGCGACGACAACGCCTTCGCGATGCCGAAGTCGGTGACCACGACTCGGCCACGGGTCCCCTCGAGCAGAATGTTGTCCGGCTTGATGTCGCGGTGGATGACCGACATCGCATGGGCGGCGGAGAGCGCGTCCGCAGTCTCCCGCATGATGCGTCGTGTCTCATCGCCGGGCACCCGGCCACGACGACGGATCCGCGCGGCCAGCGACTCCCCCTCGATCAGACCCATCACGAAATAGACGATCCCCTTGCCCTCGCCGACGTCGTGGATTGGCACGATGTGCGGATGCGAGAGTCGCGCGGCCGTCTGCGCTTCGCGGGAGAAGCGCTCGCGGATCTCCTGCGACATCGCCAGCTCGGGTGGGAGGACCTTGACCGCGACGCGACGCTGCAGCCGCTCGTCACGGGCCCGGTAGACGACCCCCATGCCGCCACGCCCGATCTCGCCCTCGATGGTATAGGCGTCTCCGAGCGCATCCTTCAGGAGCGCTGGTAGGCTGAGCGGGGCAGCATCACTCATTCAGATCCCTTGAAACGAGATGCAGTGAGGGGAAGTAACCCCCGAATCTGCACAGAGATGCGCCAGCGAGCAACGTGCCGCTGGGTCCTGCCGTTGCGACAGACCACGCCCGTTCCCCCTGAAACGCCCGTGCCCCTCTGGCGGTCGGCAAGACTGACCCCGGCCAGCAGGGCAGGTTTAGCTTCCTCAGGGTTGGCACGCCGGATGCGACTCCGTACCATAGGCAATGCCTCGACCCGATCGGATTCACCGACCGGGTCCATTAGTAAAGGAGCTACCATGTCCGACCGACTGACAATCCCAGTGCTCCCCCTTCGGGATGTTGTCCTCTTTCCCGGCGTGACCACGCCGATCGGCGCCGGTCGCCCCATGACCATCAAGGCTATCGAGGCCGCCCTCGCCTCGCCCGACAAGCTCGTCCTCGCCGTGGCCCAGCGTGAGAACACCGAAAACGTCACCCCCGAAGGGCTCCATCGCGTCGGCACCATCGCGCGGATCGGGCAGCTGCAGCGGGGCCTCTCCGGCATGCAGCTCCTCCTCCATGGCGACCGCCGGGCCATGATCATGCAGGTCAATGAGGAGAACGGCCACCTCGTCGCGACCGTCCGGGGGATGGAGGATCTTCCCCCCGTTGACGAGAATGACCCCTCGTTTGTTGCGCTCCACCGGGAGCTTCGGGCCCGGGCGGCGGAGCTCGGACAGAAGTCCGGCCTCCCCGAGGAAGTGGTACAGCAGGTGCTCAATGGCATTGACGAGCCCGGCCGCTTCGCCGATCTCGTGGCCGGCTACCTCGAACTCCAGACGCCGGCGCGCCAGGAGCTCCTCGAGACCCTGGCGGTTGACGACCGGCTTCGTCGCGTGCTGGTGCACGTCCAGCGGCAGATCTCCGTGCTCGACGCCCAGGAGGACATCAAGAGCCGCGTCCAGGAGGAACTGGGTGACCGCCAGCGCGAGATCTACCTGCGCGAGCAGCTCAAGACCATCCGGCGCGAACTCGGCGATGAAGACGAGGCCGGTGAGGTCGACGAACTCGAGCAGCGCCTCGAGGACCTCGAGCTCCCCGAAGAGGCCCGCAAGGAGGTCGATCGCGAGCTGGGCCGCCTCCGTCGCATCGGCCGCGAGTCGATGGAATCGCAGGTCATCCGGACCTATCTCGAACATGTGGCCGAGTTGCCCTGGAGTGAACGCACCGAGGAACGACTCGATCTCAAGGAGGCCGAGCAGATCCTCGACGAGGATCACTACGCCCTCGGGGACGTGAAGGATCGCGTCCTCGAGTTCCTTGCCGTGCGTGCCATGAGACTGCGCGCCGAACAGGCCGCGGCCGACGCAGCCGCCGCCAGCGGCGGCGATGCGGCGACGCCGGAGGTGCCTGCGTCCCAGGCTGCCGGCGAGGTGCCCGCCAATGACACCGGCATTCCCGGCGCCGCCGAGATTCCGTTGCCGACCGTCGAGGACAAGGAGGAGGCGCGCAAGCACTCTCCCATCCTGCTCTTCGCGGGCCCCCCGGGCGTCGGCAAGACTTCCGTTGCCAAGAGCATCGCCCGCGCGATGGGTCGGAAGTACGTCCGCATCTCGCTCGGCGGCGCACGCGACGAGGCTGATATCCGTGGCCATCGCCGCACCTACGTCGGCGCCATGCCCGGTCGCATCATCCAGGGGATGAAGCAGGCCGGCACCCGCAACCCCGTCTTCCTCCTCGATGAAGTCGACAAGCTGGGCGTCTCTTTCCAGGGCGATCCTGCGGCGGCACTGCTCGAGGTCCTCGATCCCGCGCAGAACGATTCCTTCGCCGATCACTACATGGGCATTCCCTTCGACCTCAGCGAGGTCCTCTTCATCGCGACGGCCAACTTCGTCCAGAACATTCCTGGACCGTTGCTCGACCGGATGGAGATGGTGGAATTCTCGGGCTACATCGAGGCGGAGAAGGTGGCCATCGCGGAGAAGTATCTGGTGCCGCGCCAGTTGGAGCAGAACGGACTCACGACGGAGCAGATTGGCTTCTCGGGGCCCGCGGTACTCGAACTGGTGCAGCGCTACACCCGCGAATCCGGCGTGCGTCAGCTCGAACGCGAGATCGGTCGGGTCGCCCGCAAGGTGGCGCGCCGGATCGCCGCGGGCGAAGTGGACCGGCTCGACGTCAATCCCGCGATGGTTCGCGAGATGCTCGGCCGGCCCAAGCTGCATCCCGAGGAGAAGTCGGCCATGGACCAGATCGGCGTCGCCACCGGCATGTACTACACCCCCATGGGCGGCGACATCATGTTCGTCGAGGCCTCGACCATGCGTGGCAAGGGCGAGCTGGTGCTCACCGGACAGCTCGGCGATGTCATGAAGGAGTCAGCCCGCGCGGCCTGGACCTATGCTCGGTCACACGCGGCCGCCCTCCACATCCGCGACGAGATGTTCGACAAGGACATCCACATTCACGTGCCGGCGGGTGCCATCCCCAAGGATGGCCCGAGCGCCGGCGTGACGATGGCGACCGCTCTGGTGTCGGCGCTCTCCGGTCGAGAGGTGCGCCATGATATCGCCATGACCGGCGAAATCACCCTGCGCGGCCGCGTCCTTCCCATCGGTGGCGTGAAAGAGAAGCTCCTCGGCGCTCTCCGCGCCGGTATCACCCGGATCATCGTCCCCAAGGACAATGCGCCGGACCTCGAGGACCTCCCCGAAGAGGCGCGCAAGCGGCTCGAGGTGTATCCCGTGGAGGAGTTGGGCGAGGTGCTGGCGCTCGCGCTCAGGGACACCCGCTATGCCGAGGGCAAGCTGATCTTTGGCGACGAAAACCCCAAGGACGTAGTGGCGTTGACGTCACACTTCCCGCACTAGCCCAAGCGGGAGATCGATTTTCCGGGAGGCCGGGCCCCCAGCGGGGCCCGGCTTTCTCGTTGGGGCGAGCCGCCATGCTGGGGGCATGAGCCATTGCCATCGTTTCCTGCGCCTCTATCATCAGGAGGGTCGCGTCGCCACGCCATTCCGCCGGGAGAAGTCATGTCCACGATCAGCAACGCAATGAACCCCAACTTCAACTCCCCCGAGCACAAAACTGCCGCCCAGCTTGAGGCGGAACGGGAGGCGGCCCGCCAGCGGCACGACCGAGAGTTGGAGGAGCAGGCCAAGCATCTCCAGAAGGAGCTGGAAGAGGCCAAGCACACCAAGGAGCTTGAGGAGCAGGTCAAGCACCTCAAGGATGAGCTCCACAAGGTCGAGCACCCAGCGACACCGCTCCCCTGGCCGCTAAACCACCTCCACGGTCAGGCCGAGGGCCACGGAGAAACCGAGGTCGCGATGGCGATTGTCCACCCCGATGAAGCGGATGGAGCACACATTGTGGAGGCGGTGCACGACGATCACCCCGTCGAGGCGGCGGCCGATCCCTCGCACCACGACGCCACACACGATGTCTCGTCCGGGCATGAGGACGTCGCCTGACATCACGAGGGCCGGCATCCCCCATTGGGTGCCGGCCCTTTCGCTCCTCCCTTCTCCCTCCTCGCCCCTCGAGCTGTTACGCCATCTCGATCCGGTCTCGTCCCGCGCTCTTCGCCCGGTACAGAGCCCGATCTGCGGCCATCGCGACCTCGGTGGCGGTGGTGCCTGATCCCGGAGCGGTGCCGATCCCGATGCTGACGCGTACGGCAATTTCCGTGTCGGGACCGAGTTTGAGGGGGTTGGCCTCGAGACCATCGCGCAGCTTCTCGGCGATCTTCCGGCCGTTGACCGGTGGACAACGACGCAGGATGATCCCGAATTCCTCACCACCGTACCGGCCGAGCAGGTCGGAGCTGCGAATGGTCTGTCGGAAGATGCCCGCGACGTGCTGCAGCACCTGATCGCCCACCATGTGCCCGTAGGTATCGTTGACTCGCTTGAAGTGATCGAGGTCAAGCATCAGGAAGCAGAGCGGCTCGCCATGTCGCACTGCGAAAGCAATCGCGTGATCGAGCTCGGCCATCAGCGTGGCGTGATTGCTCGCGCCGGTCAGGGCGTCGCGATAGACCAGTTCTCGGATCCGCCGACCGCGCTCGGTTCGCGTCAGGACCACCTGCAGGAGCAGGCTCCGCTCCACCGGCTTGGCCAGAAAATCATCCCCGCCGGCACGAAGGCCGTCCATCTGATCGCTCAGTGACTTGCGGGCCGTCAGGAAGACGATCGGCACCAGTGCCAGACGGGGATCCTGCCGCATCAGGCGCGCGACGGCATAGCCATCGACGTCCGGCAGGTCGACGTCGAGGAGCACCAGGTCCGGCGTGTCGGTGCTCAGGGTGTCCCGGGCCATCTGCGCGCTGTTGCAAATGCGCACCCGGGCGTTGATCTGTTCCAACCATGTTGCCAGCAGTTGCGCCTGCGCCGGGTCATCCTCCACCACGACGACGTTCGCCGGCGGAGCGCCGATTTGGGCAAGCGCCCGCGCGTAGGCCACCAAGCCGCCCGGGAGCGAGGCCCTGCCGAACAGGGCGTCGACCCCTGCCGCTGCGCTCCGGAGTCGGTCGAGGCGGTCCCCCGGATCGGCGATCACCACTGCGCGAGGTCGATCCGCCGTGGCGGACGACCAGAAGCGGATCCGGGCCAGCGGCTCTGGCGTCACATCGGTGGCGAGGACCACCAGATCGGGACGCTCCGTGGGGGACAGGTCCCACGGGTCCACCTCATGGTCGCGCGTGTCGACCACGAAGCCTGCCTCCTTGAGTGACTCGCCCAGCTCCTTGCGGAGCGGGGATTCGGTCATCATCAGCAGGGTGCGATAGGCGAAACCCGGAAGCTTTCCCATCGGCACCGGCTGCGCGAAATCCACCGCGGCCTCGTCGAAGGCCGTCCTCAGGTCCTGGATGGCCTGCTCGATGAAGTGAAGGTCATTCACCGTGAGGGGCGGCGGCGTGAGAATTCGGTGCTCCATCGCACGACCGATCTCAGTGATCCGCGGAAAGCCGTACGATCCCCCCGAACCCGCCAGCTGGTGGAACCGGCGGCGGAGCGAGTCCAGCGCATCCGGTTCGCCAACCCGAAAGGCGGCGAGGTCCTTCTTCAGGTCGGCAATGCGCGCCGGGGCGTCGGCAAGGTATTCCCGCTGCAGGATGACGAACGCTTCGTCCACCGAATCATCCACGTCGTTCATCGACCCTCCGTCAGGGCGGTCAGCGCCCGTCGCACCGACGCGACAAACGCGGGGGCAGTTCCCCAGTGCCCGGTGAATTGGTCGCCGTTTCTGGCACCGCTCAAAGCCGCGCGCGCATCGACCACCAGCAGGACCGGCTCACCCGGCCATGATGGCGGTGGAATCACCACCACCTCGATTCCGCCGAGCGGGACCAGCGCGGTGGAGGCCACGTCGAGCTCCGCCCCCGCCGCCGCTGCGCGACGAAGATGCGGGACCAGGGAGAGGCAGCCGTCTGGCGGGGCGAGCAGCGCCACGCTCCGCTCGGCGCGGGCGATCTCGTGCCCCATCAGCTGAACCGCCCCCCGGGACGAACTCAACTCGACCAGCGTGGGGGTCTCGGGCACCGACAAGGCGGCGAGGGCGCTGCTGAGCCGCTCCATCGCCTCACCCTGCCGATCACTCAGCCGCGCCAGCAGGGTGGAGGGCGGCTCGGGGCGGAACTTCCTGGGACGTCCCTCTTCGACCCGGGCAGCCCCTTTGGTCACCAACCCTTCGAGGGCGGCATAGACATTCGCGCGCGCAAGCCCAGCCGTTCGGGCGATAGTGTACCCCGTGCCGGGCCCCCCAGTGAGCAGCACCTCATAGATCAGACTCTCCGTCGGTGTGAAGCCGAACGGCGTCAGGTCAATGCGAGACTCCATCTCACGAGTACTCGAGCCGCCAACCGAGCTGCTTGGCAATCTGCGCCAGCCGGAAGGTGATGTCGGCCTGGCGTGAGGCCAGTTCACCATCATCGGGGCTGAGCGGCCAGCAGTGGTAGGTCAACGGGGTGTTGGGTTTGGGCTGCGAGCGAAGATTTTTGGGATGCCAGACGCCGTCGGCGTCGAGATCCTCCAGCAGTCGCGCAAACCCCGCCGAAGCATTCGGGGCCGTGAGCAGCTGAGGCATCCCCATGCCGGCGAGCAGTTCGATGTAGTGCAGTGCGAGGGGGATGTCCTTGGGAAGTCCCTTCGCCTTGGGGTCGAGCTCGATCGGATCACCGAAGAGCAGGTAGCCCGGCCGGTGGGTCCGCTTGCCGATCGCTACCGAGAAGGAACGGCTCTCGACCGGCTGGGCCAGATACTGACAGAGCCGATCCACGAAGCCGGCTCGCTCCCGCTGCAGTGAGGGCATCGCCGAAAGGGTCGCCAGCGAAAGCCAGCTCGGTGGAGCGGCCTCCGGATGCAACTGCCACGAGCCACTCTTCTTGATGAACGGGTCGGCCGACAAGGGAGAACGGAGAAAGGCCGACACGGCACTCATCGTCTTGTGCGCCGCCCCGCGCAACCTCGGGTCGTCTTCCTTTCCTGCCTCCGCGAGCGCCGTGCAGATCCCCTCGCGGATCAGGTTCCGGTACGGCTCGAAGGTCTCCGGATCCTCATCGATGGCGTCCGCGAACTCGCCGTTGAGCAGCGGGTCCTCGTCGCGCGACAGCGCCCGGAACATCACCCGGTCGGCCTGCCGGAATGGACGCGTGGTGGTCGGCACCCCGAGCTCGATCAGGCGGCGGTACTGCTCCACCGTGCCGACTTCCTCGGTGCCATCCTTTTCGGAGGCCTGATACGCCAGAAAATTGTCGCCCCACAGGCCGGTGTCTTCCTGTCTGGTCGTGATCGCGGAAACTTGGCCGGAGTGCACCAGCTCGGTCAGCGACTCGATCAGGATCGGCTGCTCGAAGGTCCCCTCGGGGGCGAGTTCGGTCAGCGTCCGGTACTTGAGCGACGGCCCGCCGTTCTGGATCAGCCAGGTCAGCGGGATGCGGTGCGTGGTGGGGAAGTCCAGAGAGCGACTCCTCGCGTGGCGAGGGATGCCAAGAATTCGGCGAAACGATACCCCAAATCTAGCCGCTTTGACAGCGAAAAACCAGCGCTCCGCCTGGCGAGTTGTGGGGGGTACTACTCCAGTGTGTCGGGATACTGTAACATGTTGTAATGAAAAGTGTTGATATTAGTAGTCTGGTAAACAACAACTACATTTTCATCCTCCGTCAACCATCCACGATCCACCGTTCACCGTTCTCCGTTCTCCGTTCTCCGTTCTCCGTTCTCCGTTCTCCGTTCACTTCACTTCACACTCCACCACCCACACCGTCCCCGACTTGAACAACCCTCGCTCGCTTGTCAGCACCAAGCGCCGGTCATCCAGGAACGCGATCCCTTCGCCCTGTGGCTCGAGGCCAAGGATGTCGCAACTGGTCGGCTTCCCCATGGGTCGCAGGGTGCCGTCGGACTGGACCGAGAACGGGAAGAGCTCCCGGTAGCTCCGGAGCACCGCCCGCTGGCCATCGGGTGAGAGCGCCATCCCCGTGATCAGTTGGCCCGAGCCGCCGTTGGCCTGGATCGGAAGCGAGTCGATCCGCTGGGCCCTCACGACGTCGCGGCTCCCCCAGGCGGTGGCAGGCACCCGAAACTCGAGCACCCCGTGACTGCGGCCCTTCGTCACCAGCAGGACATCACCGGCGGCGGTCACGACCATCGCCTCGGTGTCGTGGGGTCCGTCAGGGTACTGCAGCCGCAGTCGCTCGAACTCTCGGGTGCTGGACCTCGCGGCCCCGGTCCCTGACCCGGAGGGCAGCAGCCGTGGCTCACGCAGGCGATAGAGCTGAACCTCGGGGCGGCTCTCGCCGTTGTCCCCGGTGTCCGCGATGTACACACAGGTCGAGTCGCCGCAGGGGCCCAGAGCGACCTCCTCCCAATCGTTGTTGGTCGCCCCCTCCAGGGTGACGACGCCCCGCAGGCGCCCGAGGGTGTCAGTGGCGAACAGGTCCGGCGGATTTCCGGAATCGTTGATCGTCCAGAGGATCCCCGCAAGCTGGTGACTCACTGCGACGCCGCTCGCTTCGGCCATTTCGGCGGCGAGCGTCCCGCTCCGATGCGCACTCCGTGGGGCGATCAGATGCCAGCCGCCGCCCTGGGTCGGTCCCGGCAGCAGCAACAGGACGATGAGCGGAATCAGGCGGCGCTTCATGAGCTACTGGTACTGGATGTAGAGCGGGATCGGGGCGAGACCAAGGATGTCGTGGAGCGTCATCATCGGGTGGTCGTTCTTGAAGAAGAGCTTGATCCCGGTGAACTGCACCGGGCGGTGGCTGACCACCAGGTCGTAGATCCGCTTCTTCAACGAGGGCGCGCCAAAGCCGTCCATGTCGATCACCACCTGGACCCGGGGATCGGTGTGAATCTCCCGGTAGTTGGTGAGCATGTTCTCGGTGAAGCGGTGGACGATCAGCGCCTTGGGCGGCAAGTGCTCCTCGTCCACCAGTTTGGCGAGCACGTCGATCGCCTCATTCACCTGGCGAGCGTCCAGCGTGCCGATCCGGGTGCCGGGGACGACACCGCTGGGCATCGCGAATTCCGGGTCGAGCGCGAGGTGGACCCACGGCTTCCTGAGCCACGGTAGCAGTCGCGGCAGTTCCTGGGCCACGGTGCTCTGGCCGATCTGCACGTCCAGGAAGAGCAACCAGCCGCGCTCCTCGGCCCACTTCGCCACCTCGGCGATCAGCGGATCGGGATGCCGGAGGCGGTACTTCGCGTCGCCCCCGGGCTTGCCCTGGGCAACGGTCACGATGAGTTGCAACGCCGGCTTCACGCCGCGGGTCGTGTCGGCCTTGGACCACTGCGTGGCGATCCCATCGAGCTTCGCCAGCATCTGAGCGGGGGGCAGCTCTCCCAGGATCCCCATACGTGTCGAGCGCGGATTGCCGTAGAAGGCCACCACCCGGTTGGCCGGGAAGAGCGCACCGGGCAGCACCGCGAGCTCGCGGTGGGAGTAGCGCGTGGCATTGCTGTCAACGTGGGCGGCAGGACGGGCGGCCGTTGCTCGCTTCGGCTTCACCGGGCGCTGGGCTGGACCCGATCGGACACTGAAGAGCACGATCGGCAGGAGGAGACACAGCGCACGGGAAAAATTCTTCATGAGGGGAAGCATAAGCGGGGCTCGTGGCCCGATCGCCACCGCGTGGCGGCTTGATGTAAATTGCCTGGCGTCGGTAGCTTGGCGTGCCGTCGCCGCGGATGTTGCGATCGTGATCCCACGACGAAGTGGCGCGCCGCGTCGGCCTGCGATCCGTGTCCCAGACAGAGAGCGCTCAACCACTCGTGAAAATTGCCATCTCCACCGGCGGCGGCGACGCCCCTGGCCTCAATGCAGTCATACGCGCGGTGGTCCTGTCAGCCGCCGATCGTGGCTGGGAAACCATCGGCATTCGCCGCGGCTTCCAGGGCATCTTCGACGGCGACGGATTGATCCCGCTCGGGCCCCGTCAGGTTCGCGGCATCACTCACCTGGGCGGCACCATTCTTGGTGCAGCCACCAAGGGCAATCCGCTCCGGTGGCCCAAGCTGCAGCCCGATGGCCGCGTGGTCGAAGTCGATCGCTGCTATGAACTCATTGCCGCCTTCCAACGCGAAGGGATCGACGCGCTGGTGTCGATCGGGGGCGAGGGCTCCCTCACCATCGCCGGCGAACTGTGGCGGCGCGGACTCCCCGTTGTCGGCGTACCCAAAACCATCGACAACGACGTGGTCGGCACCGAAACCACCTTCGGGTTCGACACCGCGGTCTCCACTGCCACCGAGGCGCTCGACAAGCTGCACACCACGGCCGAGTCGCACGACCGCGTCATGGTGGTCGAACTGATGGGACGCTATGCCGGTTGGATTGCGCTCCACAGCGGCATCTCCGCCACAGCCGACGTAATCCTGATTCCCGAGATCCCGTTCGACATGGAGCGCGTCTGCGAGAAGATCTACGACCGGGAACGGAACGGTCGCCACTTCTCGATCGTCGTCGTGGCGGAGGGTGCGGTGCACCGCGGGGGCTCGCCCATCCTCCGCGCCCAGCCGGTCGTGGGCGAGATGGATCGCCTCGGCGGCATCGGTGACCTGGTGGCACGCGGTATTGCCGAACGCACCGGCAAGGAGACGCGCTCGCTGGTGCTCGGCCACCTGCAGCGCGGCGGGTCGCCGACCACCTTCGACCGCCTGCTGGCGCTGCGATTCGGATCGGCTGCGGTGCGCTCCATTGCCGACGGCGAATACGGCGTCATGGTCGCCTACAATCCTCCCAACCTCACGCGCGTGCCGCTGGAGGAAGTGGCTGGCAAGACCAAGACCGTCCCCCTCGACTCCGGCGTGATCCTCACTGGCCGGCACCTCGGCATCTCCTTCGGCGACTGAATTCATGCAGCGAACCGATCTCATGCCGGCTGCCCGGGCGCTCGCGCTGCTGCGCATCATTGCCGGCGCGATCTTCGTGCTGGGCGCCGCCAACAAGATGACCTTCTACGCCATTGGCGGTGTGCTGCCGCTGCCAGTGACCGCCTTCACCTGGCAGGTCGAGTTGCCCATCAGGCTCTCCGCCTGGCTCGCCATCCATCCCACCGGCGTGAGTTCGGCGATCGTCCGCGATCTCCTCCTCCCGCACGGGGTACTGGTGGCCGGGCTGCTCACGTGGGTGGAGCTGCTCTCCGGGTCATTCCTGCTCCTTGGTTTCCGGACTCGTCTGGCCGCGTCGTTCGCCGCGCTCGTTGTTGCCGCGCTCGTGCTCGCAGGTGGCGGAGCCGCCTCGGTCGGAGGACGGCCCTACCTGCTGTTGCTGGTGATGCTGGTGGTCTGCTTCGTCGGCGATGCCGGCATGGTGGGCGGGATGGACGGCTGGCGACGCGAACGCAGCCGCAATCGCGAGCTCTGAGCTACTTGTTCGCTTGCCACTCGGTGGTTCGTCGCAGGAAATTCTCCAGCAACAGATGCCCATGCTCGCTGAGCACCGACTCGGGGTGGAACTGCACTCCCTCGATCGGGTGAATCCGATGGCGCACGCCCATGATTTCCCCATCATCGGCGCGCGCGCTGATCTCGAGCTCCGCAGGGACGGAATCCGCCGCGATCACCAGCGAGTGGTAGCGCGTCCCCAGGAATGGTGAGGGAATCCCGGCGAACACACCGCGCCCGTCGTGGCTGATGGCGGAGGTCATGCCGTGCCGTGGCATCGCCGCCCGGCCCACCACACCGCCAAACGCCTGCCCGATGCACTGATGCCCCAGGCAGACTCCCAGGATCGGGATGCGCGGTCCGAGCTCGCGAATCACTGCCAGCGCCACTGGGCATTCGGTCGGCGTGCACGGGCCTGGCGACAGGATGATCCGTTCCGGTGCCATCGCGGCGACCTCCGCGGGTCCCACACTGGCCGCGCGCACGACCCGGGCGCGGTAGCCAAGCTCCTCGACATACCGAGCCAGGTTGTAGACGAACGAGTCGTCGTGGTCCAGCAGGAGGATCATGTCGCCGCCGCCAGCGCGCCAATCAACGCGCGCGCCTTGTCGAGCGTCTCACGATACTCATCATCCGCCACCGACCGGGCCGTCACGCCGCCACCGGCATGTACTGCCGCCACGCCATCCTTCACCACGATGGTGCGAATCGCGAGGTTGAGATCGACGTCGCCATCGAGTCCGAGCCACCCGATCGCGCCACAATAGATGCCCCGTCGTACCCGCTCGAGTTCGGCGAGGATCGTCGTCGCCCGGAGCTTCGGTGCACCGGTCACCGATCCGCCCGGGAAGGTGGCCTGGAGCAGATCAATCGCGTCACAGTCGTCGCGAAGCCTCCCACTCACCGCCGACACGAGATGATGCACCGTGGCATGACTCTCCAGTCGGCAGAGCGCGTCGACCCTCACACTGCCGGCCTCGCAGACGCGTGACAGGTCGTTCCGCAGCAGATCAACGATCATCACGTTCTCGGCGCGCTCCTTTGCACTCGCCACCAGCTCCTCGGCGAGTGCCGCATCACGCGCCGGCTCGCCAGACCGCGGTCGGGTGCCCTTGATGGGGCGCGTTTCCACCCGGCGCGATCGCGCGTCAAGCCGAAGGAACTGCTCGGGCGACGCACTGAAGAGCTGGACCCCATCCGCGGCCATGTAGGCACCGAGCGGCGCGGGGGCGGATTTCTCGAGGGCCGTGAGCAGGGTGAGGGCGTCACCGGTGAACGGAGCGGTGAAGCGCTGCGACAGGTTTGCCTGAAAGATGTCGCCCGCGAGGATGTACTCGATCACCCGATCGACGGCCGCGCGGTACTCCGCTGGCGAGAAGTCGGAACGCAATCCCGGCGGTTCGGAGCGACCGTCCGCGATCCGCCTTGGCGTGGGCTCCGTCAGCGGGCGGGTGAGTCGTGTGAGCACCGCATCGGCCCGACGCTGGGCCCGTGCCGCGTCGCGCCCGCCAATCGCGTCAACGCCGGTGCTGATCAGCCAGCTGCACTGGTCCTGGTGATCCCACGCCAGCACCCAGTCGTACAGCCCCAGCGAAAGATCCGGTACGCCAAACGGGTCGTTCGCCACTGCCGGGAAGGCGTCGAATGCGCTCCCGAGCTCATAGGAAAACCATCCCATCCAGCCGCCCTGGAACGCCGGGAGGGCAGGGTCGTGAGGCAGCGCGGGCTCGAGCACTCGGCGAATCCGTGCCCGCAGGTCGGGCCACTCCTGCGCCGAACCTGAGAGGGATACCACCGGGTCGGCGGCGAAGTAGCTGAACCGGCCGAGTGGGTGCGCGGTGCTGGTGCTGTGCAGGAGAACCGGTCGGGGAAGGATTCCCAGCTGCGCGAAAGCAACGCGCGGTGAGAGCGCTGGGTCGAGCGGGACGATCACCGGCACGGCGGTCAGGCTCCGGTGGCTCGGATCAGCGCGACACCCAGCCGGAGGATTGTCCTTCGAGGCCGGGGAAACCGCCACTGGGTTGCCAAGTGACCGTGGCTTCGATCTTGGTCGCGAGCTGCAGGTCCTTGTCGGTCACACCACCCGCGGAGTGCGTCTGGAGCCGGACCCCGATCCGATTCCAATGCACCTCGAGATCCGGATGATGGTTCGCCGCCTCGGCGAGGAA
The DNA here is from genome assembly GCA_038205305.1 of Gemmatimonadales bacterium. Lineage (GTDB taxonomy): Bacteria > Gemmatimonadota > Gemmatimonadetes > Gemmatimonadales > GWC2-71-9 > Palsa-1233. Next base: position 19,354 of record JBBRBZ010000009.1, on the reverse strand, counting down.
GGCGATCGCGTTCACCGCCAGCATGGTTGAACGCCAGCCGTCGGTGGCGTATTCGCGACGAAGCCAGCCGTGCTCGCCCTGCCAGGTGGGCAGTCCCGCCAGCTTCGCTGAGAGTGCTTCGCCGACGTACACAGGTTCCTTGGTGCGCATGGTTTACCTCACTGGAGCGGAGATCAGTCGAGGCGTTCGGAGTAGGTCGCCGTCTGCCCCACCGATTCCTCGACTTCGATCTCGAGGAAGGTGAGTGCTGCTCCTTCGGCCTTGAGGTCATCACGAAGATGCACCGCGAACCACTCGGCGATCATCTCGGCGGTGGTGTTCGCGATCGGCATCATCGCGCAATCCTTGGTAGGGAAATGGTAGGTCGGTACGCCAAAGTAGTCGACCCAGGTGTTCCCGTCCGCCTCGCGGAACGCCAGCTTCGGATTGCGAGTGGGCAGCAGCACCCGATGGTCGATCGCGTCAACATACTTTCGGGCCAGCCGCTTCAGGATCGCGAAATCGACCACGAAGAGACACTCGTTGTCGATCGGCCCCTCGACCGTGAGTCCGATCCGGTAGTTGTGGCCATGGAGCGATTCGCAGGTGTGGCCGCGAAAGGTGATGAAATGGGCCGAGGAAAAGGCCAGATAATCCTTGCTCACGCTCACGCGAAATGTGCCCACGGCGTTCCCCTTCGGAGTCACGATGCCTCGATCGCTGCGGGGACGAACATACCACCCCGGCCAACGAGAGGAAACGCTGCACAGGATTGGACAGGTGTCCAGATTTCTGGACACTCCGATCTCGGGCCAAAATAGTCAAGTTGTTATATTGCAATGACTTGAAGAATGGCACAAGGCTCGCTTCAGAAGTAGACGAACCTGTCACGCACTTCTGGAGGTTGCTATGCGTCCCACGATTTTGGCCACAGCTCCCCTGCTCGCCCTGCTCACCGCTTCTCCGGCGGGCGCCCAGATCACCGCTCACGTGCACATCGACATTCCAATTGGTCACCGACAGTCCGATGTGGTCTACCGGCCCGAGGCAGCACCCCGGGAAGTCCGGATCGACGAGTACGACCGCCGCGGCGACGGCGACTGGGATCGTGGTGATGCCTATCGAGGCTGGTCGCCGGTGACGGTTTACTACTTCGCGGGTCGCTACTACGAGCGACCGTTCCGCGGCGCGAGGGCGATCGTGATCTACCGCTATCGAGGTCGCTACTTCTTCCCGCCCAGGGACGTTCGCTGGGAACAGCGCTACGGTCGCGACCGCGACTGGGGCCGCAGCGATAACCGTGATCGGGACGATCGTGGCCAGTACAACCGGGATGATCGCGGCCCAAACCATCGGGATGATCGTGGCCAGTACAACCGGGATGATCGCGGCGCAAACCATCGGGATGATCGTGGCGGGAGTTCCCATGCCGACCGCGGCCAAGGCTCGAATGATCGGGCGACCCCACCCGTTCCCAACGTCAGGGGCGGTCGGTCCCGACCCGGCGGCAGCTGACCTCCGGCGATTCGTCGGACGGTGAACGAAGAGCGGGGGCGCCGGTTGGCGCCCCCGCTCGCGTTCACCGCACACGTCGCACGTCAATGCGATGCGATGATCTCCCCCGTGATGGTCACCGGCGGAAGCTCTCCCGTGAGTCGGAGGGAGATGTTCCATAGGCGCGCGCCGAGCACCGAGTCGTGCGAGATCAGCGACGAGGCGACCGCCTTCATCTGGCGAAAATATCTTCCCGTCACGCCATCGACGCCGGCAGACGTCGCCAGGTAGAGCACCGTCTCCGCGCCCTCTGCCGGGGTGATCGTCAGGAATCGCCGCACCAGGGGATAGACCCAGCGTGACCACCAGCGACTGTACATCTCCTCGAGCAGTTCCGAATCCACCAGGCCAGGATGACAGCTGTTCACCGTGATACCGGTGGCCTCGAGTCGATGCGCAAGATCGTAGCCGAACATTACGTTCGCGAGCTTGGAGCGAGAATAGGCGGTCAGGCTGTTGTAGCCCTTGGTGCTTTCCCAGTCCTCGGGATCGGTCACTCGCTGGTGGGCATCCGACGCCACCAGGACGATCCGGGCAGGTGCACTCGCCTTCATCATGTCGATCAGTTCGCCGATCAGGATGAACGCGGCCAGGTGATTGACCGCGAAGGTCGCTTCCACGGAGTCCACCGTCATGGTCCGGCGCTGGTAGTAGGTGGCGGCGTTGCTGATGAGTAGGTGGAGTCGCTGGTGCCGCGCGCGCACCTCTTCGGCGAGTGCCTTGAGCTCTGCCTGGACGGACAGGTCGGCGATCATCAGCTCCACCTGCGAATTGCCGGTGGCCGTGATGATCTCCTGACGTGCCGCCTCGCCGGCCGAACGGTTCCGGCAGACCATGATCACCGTCGCACCGAGCCGTGCGAGGCCCTCGGCGGTGGCTCGACCAACGCCACGATTTGCACCCGTGATCAAGCAAACCTTTCCCCGCATCATCCCTCCAGAGCTGGTTCCTGCCCTTCGCGAGCGGGCGCGGTCGAATATAGCGACCTGCCCGCCTGACGACGGGGCGGCGGGTGTGGTGTAAGTTGCGGGGGTGAAGCCCCTCCGTGACCACATCCTTCCGCCCGATCCCGACGCGTTCCGGCGGGCGGAGCGTCCGCGCGGGCGGATCATTGTCATTGCGCCCACCCGGGCGGCCTGCGAGACCATCGAACTGGCGCTGCATACCCACATCGACACGGTCCTTGAGCGCAGTCACGGCGAGGACATCCGTCGCTGGGCCACGGAGCGGAAGGCGTTCGGGATTGTCGCCGGGACCGGGACCGGCAAGACCCTGGGCATCCGGCTGATCGCTGAGGCCATTCTCGAGGCGCCGCTGCGGGTGGGGGTGGTCAACCGCGAGCGCGAGGCGACTCCGGAGACCCCGTCGTGCAATGTGGTGGTGGTCACCACCGGGATCGCCCGGCGATGGCTCACCGACGATCTGGTCGCGTCCGGTGACACCATCATCGTCGATGAAATCCATCAGACGTCGGCGGAACTCGAACTCTGCCTGGCCCTCGGACGCCGACTGAACTGTCGCTTCATCTGGCTGTCCGCCACGGTCGATCCCGCCTTCTACCGCGACTATCTCCGCAGCGACGAGGTGCTCCAGACCTCGGCATTCGACCCGGACCGGAAGGCGCACGTGTCGGTGGTCGCCCGCAAGCCGGAGCTCTTCTTCGATGAACGGACCATCCGTCGCTTCATCAGCGAGGGGCGTGGTGTCGCCGTCTTCCTGCCGACCCGAGCCGAAGTGGAGCGACTCGGCGCCGAGCTGGGCGAACGATTCAGCCGCCTGTCCACTGCGTTCTACCATGGCGGCATGCCGATCCGGGTGATCCGGCCGTTTCTGGAGGGAGAGATCCAGAAGCCGTACCTGCTCGCCATGACCGCGGCCGGGCAATCGGCGCTGAACCTTCCCGGACTCGATACGGTGGTCATCTACGACGCCCGCTATGGCAACGTGGTGGAGCGTGGCCGAAATGTGCTGCACCGTCTCTACCTCGGCGCCAACGAAATTCTTCAGATGGCCGGTCGGGTGCATGGCCGCGTCAAGGATGGCCAGGTGGTCATCCTCTCCGATCGCGAACTCGACTTTGACTCGCTCACGCCACAACCACCCGAGTTCCAGCTTGCCGGCGATGCCGAGCGAGTGGCCCTGACCTGCGCCGCCATCGGGGTGGATGCGACCGATCTCGAGCTCCCGGTGCCGCTGGATCGCACCGCGTATCAGCGTGCGCTCCGCCGCCTGACGGACCGCGGACTCGTCGAAGCGGGGCGACTCACCAAGTACGGACGGGAGGTGGAGGCCATTCCCGTCGAACGCCCTTGGGCAGAGTTGCTCGTGCATGCCGACGCGACGCTGCTCCCGCTGGTTGCTGGCGCAAGCGGCATTGATTCCCTGCATCGGATGACGCGCGAAGAGCGCGACCTGCGGGGAGCGATCGTCCCGGCCAGTGACCATCTCACGGCCTATGCCCTGCTGGCGGAAGCGGTGAACGAGTGCGGGTCGATTGGTGAGGTGCACGGACTGCGTCGGCATATCTTCGATGAAGCGGCACTCACCGCCTGGGCGGATCGGCGCGGCGTCCTGGTGAAGGCCGTCGAGGACGGCGCCCTCGGCCTCGCCTCGGCATATCGTGCCCTCGATGTCGAGCTTCCGGCGAAGCTCCCCAGCCCCGATCGCGAGCTGCGGAGCCGATTCGTGGATCTGCTCGCCCGGGTGGAGCCCTTCGATCTTGCCCTCAACAACATGACTTCCGATCACCAGGAAGTCCGCATTTCAAAGACCTCGGTGGCACAGGACTGGGGCGCGGTTGCGGGCAACCTCCGCTACTTCGCCGACCGCCAGGGCGTGGCGAGAGCGAGCATCGAGGGGACCACGATTCCGCTGGAACTCGTGCAGAAGTATTCAAGTTGGGGTCCACCCACCGTGGTGCTCAATCACCATCGCCAACGGCAGACACTCTCGGTTTCGAGGCGCCGCTTCTACTTCGGCTTCGAGCTGGAAACGCGACTCGAGCCGCTGGACGGAGAGATCCCCGAGACACTCCGCGCGCCGACGCGGGATCTTCTGGTTGATGCACTCCTGAAGGGCGGTGTGGAGCATCCGTCCAAGTCGAGACTGAAGCGCGCGGTCGACCGCCTCGATGAATACTGGCGTCGGTCCGGGGGCGCCTTGACGGCGCTCGAGCCAGCGGCACTGCAGGCGATGGTCCGCGCGCAACTCGAGGATGTGGTGTCGTGGGAGGAGTTTCAGCGGACGCCGGTGTCCCTCGACGTTGATGCGCTGGTGCCGGCCGAGGAACGCCGTCACCTCGATGCGCTTCCGGCCAGCGTCAAGATTCACGGCGATGTCGTCGCGCTCGAGTACGCGGTCCGCGATCGGAAGCCGGTGGTGCGCGTGATGCTGCGCGAGGGGCAGGCGCGACGACTCCGGGCCGGCGATCTCCCGCCCCTCGACAGGCCTGTCGTCTACGCCGTACGCAAGGAAGGGGCGGTGCTGAGCGCGGACTCCATCGAGGCGTTGCGCGAGCAGCTCGATCGAGCGGCTGTCCGCAAGGCCGAGCGCGGGGGAAAGCGTCACGAGCGCCAGCGCCGCGAAGACCAGGACCGCCATCGCCCGCGTGGAGGGAAGGGTCCTCCCGGCCAGGGTGGCCGCGGCAAGCGACGCTAACGACGCTCCCCGAGCCGTCCCGGGGCTGTTGCCGCGGGCTCCTCGAGTCGCCGCAAGGCCTGACCCAGCTTGTCCAGCGAATCCCGATGCGTGAGCAGCAGCTTGGTCATCACGGACCGTTCGGTGAGGAAGCGCTCAAGGGTGGCGGAGAGATGCTGGTCGCGCGCGGAACGCCGCTTGGCCACGGTGTTCGCTTCCTCCACCGCCGGTCGGAGTGAACGTGCGGCGCCTTCAAGCGCCGCGGCGGTCTCGGCGAGTCGTCGACTGCCCTCCTCGCTGATCTCCGCCTCACGGATCGCCCCTTCGAGCGCCCCACGCACATCGGTGATCGAGGCGCGCAGCCGGGCGATCTCCTCGGTCAATGCCGTCGTCTGCGATCCGATCGCTGTTGACGTGCCGGCGGCGGTCTCCGCGAGTCGCCCGATCTCTTCAGCGATCACGCCAAAGGTCCGTCCTGCGCTCCCCGCGCGCGTGGCCTCGAGGGCCGCATTGTTGGCGAGCAGGTTGGTGCGGAACGCCACGCCGCTGACGGTGTCGTTGTTGGCGGCGATCTCATCGCCACGCTGAATCACCCGGCCCAGGTCGAGACTGAGGGCGCCCATGGCATCCAGTGCGCGGGCGATGGCGTCGGATGCGGTGCTGGCATGCTCGCGTACCTCCGATGCCACCGATTCGAGCGCCTCGCCTTGGCGCGTCACCGTCATCACACCCTCTCCCAGCTGCGTCAGCACTTCGCGGGCGTCAACGGCCGGTGGCACCGCCATGGCGTCGTCGGAAATGCGCTCGGGCAGCTGCGCATTCGCCGCAGAGAGCGCATCGGCCGCATGCGCCGCGCGTTGCCTCATGGTGACGGTGCGCTGCTCGTTGTCGAGGTCGCGCCAGCGGGTCCGGATCACCGAACCGAGCGGCAGGAGAAACGCCATCAACCATTCGCGTTCGTGTTCGGTGAATGAATGCGTGAAGCGGCCCTCGATCCGGACATCGCCGAGCGGGTCACCGGTCCGGCCAATCGGGGCGATCAGCGTCCGGCCGTCATCCTGTGTCTCGGCCTCGGGCGCGACCCGGCTCTCGGGCACCGGCGTCCGAACGTTGCCCGCGGTGACCACCACCGGCGGCCAGATGATCCGCACCACCACACTCTGCGCCTCGAGTTCGTGCTGCAGTGCATCGGCCAGGTCGCGGAGGCCGGTGGCGAGATCGGGGGTGTCGAGGACCTGCTGGGCAATCCGGTAGGCGGAGAGGTCCCGGGTGGTTGGATCGTGGAAGGGCTGGGCGAGCACGGCCGCAAGTCCGAGAATCGGCAGCACGACCAGGGTGATGTGGGAGGGCGCGGCGTTGCCAGAAATCGGGCCGTCGAATCCGGGAAAGAGCGTCGCCAGTACCAGCGGGGCCGCCCCGATCAGGACGCCAGCGAGGGCCCAAGCGATCGCCCGGCGCTTGGCGCGGCGCGTTTCCGATGACACCAAGGCCAGGCTGAGGGCCAGCACCGCGACGAGCAGGCCCGCCGGTTCGAGAATCTGGGATCGAAAGGTGTCGTCCACCGCGCTGAGCAGCGGCGCCTCACTGGTGGCCAGCCCTCCAATCGCCGCCACCAGCAATCCCGCATGGAGCAGGTACCACCCCGCGACCAGCCCCGCCCAGCTCTTGCCCCGGTGGGACCACCCCACCGCGAAGGCAAAGTGAACCAGCAGCGGGGTCAATGCGTATCGCCAAGGAGCAACGAGCAGGAACCCCCAAATGGTGTCCTGGGCTGCCCGCCGATCGAGGGGGGCCAACGCGACCAGCACCGAGACCGCGGCAGCCAGCAAGACCAACTGCGGTGCGGACAAGGACTTGGGGGCCCGGACCAGGGCGATCAGCCCCGAGATGCCGGCCAAGGTGGCGAGGACGGTCAGGATCGGGGCAGCCCCGAGGGAGACCGCACCGCCAATGACACGGGGCTCGATCAGGTACCCGGAAACGCCGGAGACCACCGCCAAGGCCAGAATGACACCCCCGGTCGTACGGGAGCGGGTCACGACTGGCGCGACGAGGTCGGAGGATGGGGAATCGGACATGAATGAACGAAGAATATCCCTGCTCACACCCCACCGGGGAAGTTTGGTCACGTCACCTTCTGAAACCGCAACCCTTGCCATGGCGTACTCTCTACTATGACACAGCCGATGACTTCCAACTCGCTCCCATCGGTCTTCTCCCCGTTGGCCAAGGCCCTCCTCGATGGATTCCACGAGGGGGTCGTCGTGTTTGACCAGCAGGGCCGGGTGACCTACCTCAACTCCGCCGCCCGCGTGGTCTTGACCGAGGTTGAGCTCGATCCCACCGGCGAGAAGGACGATCTTCTCCCCGAGCTTGCCGGCCTTGGTGGCCGACTCGCCCCCCTCCGAGTGGCTGGTCTGGAGCTCGGCGAGGCGATCTTCATCCCTCGGCGTGAGGGCCCAACCACCCTGGCTGAACGGGAAAAGGACGCCATCGTCCGATCGCTCGAGGCCCACACCTGGCGTTTGGCCGAGACCGCAAAGACCCTCGGCATCTCACGCACCACACTCTGGCGCCGGTTGCGCGCCTACGGCCTGCACCGGGACGGGCGGACCAAATGGGACCAGCAGTCTCCCACTTCCTGACGCTTTCCGCGCTCCTTGGCGGAGCGCCACTCACCGACACCACCACCTATTCCGACCGAGCCACCAGAGATCTGGTGGCTCTCGCCATGCAGCGACATCACGCGCAGGACTCCACCGTTCGCGACTATCGCGCCAAGCTGCGCTATCGCGTGTCGTTCGGGTTCGGCAAACGGAAGTGGGCCATGGTGCCGTCGGTCTCGGTCGAGGAGCTCGACGCCAACGTGGCATGGCAGCTGCCCAATGACCTCCGGCTCGACATCGTCGGTAGGCGAAGCCAGACCAAGCTGGAAGGGGCGGACATCTCGTCCACCTTCTCGCGACCCTGGTTCGTTCCTCGCACGCTCGGTGACTCCATCCGGCTCTTCGCCGAGTCGGACGGTGCGCGCGCTGCCCCGCACCCGCTCGCGCCCGGTGCCGACCAGCTCTACCAGTATGTGGGGGGTGATTCCGTTTCGATCACGAGCGCCGGAAAGCGCATCACCATCCGCAGCGTCACCGTCATTCCCAAGCTCACGCACGGTTCGTATGTCTCCGGCAAGCTTTGGATTGACGTGAGCAACGGCGACCTCGCCCGCTTCACGTTTCGGCTGGTCGGCACAGAAATCTGGAGTGTTCCCGATACTCCCACCCACGGCGACAGTGCCTCGGCGCGCCGCGAGAATTCCATCATCTCGCGGATTCTCGAGGTTGACGCCGACCTGGAGTACGGACTCCAGGACAACAGGTACTGGATGCCCTACCGCCAGGTGATTGCAGGCAAGGTAAGCATCCCGCTGGGCGTGAATGTCGTGGTGCCGTTCGAGGCGAGGACGACGTTCGATGATTACCGCATCAACACCGGCACCACGGTCGCATTCACCGCGCGCTTCCCGGACACCACCCGCACTCGCCGCGGTGCCAATGGCCAGGATGTGCTCACGGCGGGGCGCGGCCGGCGGCCACCGGCGCCGCCGCCGCGGGGCGTCAGTGATTCCCTCCCGCGGCGCGACTCGACGGGGCGCGCGATGCGTCGTGGTCGGGATCGTGCCGGCTATCTCCCCAACGGTGGACGCTTCCAGATTCATCGCGCACCGCCCGACTCGCTCCAGGCCTATGCCGCATGGGGCGACTCGCTCGTCTTTGACGACAACCCCATCGACCGTCAGCGCATTCGTGATGTCAGCACCGACCTCGCGCGGCTGGCCGAGGATCTTCCCGGCGAGATGACGGGTCGCTCCTACATGGGCATCTCCTGGGAGAAGTTCGGGGAGGTGCTCCGCTACAACCGGGTCGAGGGCACCACACTCTCGCTCACTGGACAGATGCGTGCCCCGATCTCCTTCACCGATCTCTACGGTACGGCACGCATCGGCCTCGCCGACGAGCGGCTCATGGCGCGCGTCGCGGCCGTGCGCGACGCACCCGGCGGCCGGCTGACGCTCGCCGCGCAGCGGGATCTGGTCGACATCGACCCGTACTCGCGTGGCCTCAATCTCGGCAATTCTCTGCGCGGGATCTTCGCCGGACACGACGACGGGGCCTACCTGTTGGCCCAGGGCGCCCGCCTCGATTTCGAAACCTCCTGGGGCCTTGGCACCGAAGTGACGTTCGGCGCCCGCGCCGAGGATCAGCAAAGCGTGGGCAACTCGGCTCGCACCACCATTCCGAGACTCTTCGGGACTGATGGCTATTTCCCGCGCAACGATCCGGTGCGGGAGGGATTCGCGGTGGGTGCGTTGGTCCGGCTGGATCACACCGGAAACTCAGCCCGTTGGTCGCTGCAAGGCGACGGGCTGCAGGTATCCGGTCGGGCTGCCGGGCGACTGGCCGCCGAGCTGCGGCTCCCCCGACTCGCGGGCGGGTGGCTCACCGCGCGGCTCAAGGGTGGACTGGCGCTGGGGGCTGATTCGGTGCCGCAACTCGCCCTTCGCGCCGGAGGGATCAACACCGTGCGCGGCTACGACTTCGGCGTGACCCATGGCAACGCCCTCTGGTCGGCCCAGGTCGACCTCAGTCGGCCAGGCAAGGGCGCCATCAAGCCGGTCTTCTTCCTCGATGCTGGGCAGGCCGGTGACCGGGCTACTTTCGGAGATGCGCTCTTCCTCTCCGGCGCCGGTGCCGGCTTCTCGCTGCTCGGCGGTTTCATGCGGGCCGAATTGAGTCATCCGATCACCCACGCCGCTGGACGCGGCTTCCGCTTTGACCTGGTCTTCGGCGCGCCACGATGAGCCGGCGAGTGATCGTGGTCGGCGTCATGCTCGTGGCCGCGGTCGGCGCGTACTTCGTCGTCCCGCGCCTCGCGGGCAAGGGCGCTGCGGCGGTACCACCCGGGATGATGGTGCTCGACGTGGCGGGTCGCTATCACGCGAAGTTCGCCCTCCCGGCCGTCGTGAACTGGTGCCCAGTTACTCGGGTTGCCGAGTTCGAGGGAATTGCCATCGACACCGGCGTTGTCGTCGCACTGCGCGAGGGCAATGCGATCAGCGAGGGCCCACACCCGATCTTCACCGTCGAGATGGCTCCACAGGCTCCGCGACCAAACGCCACTGCCGCGCTCCGCTGGTTGCGCCAGGATGACACCACCGTGGTGGCGTATCGCGCCACCAGTGGGCACGTCGACCTCGACGAGGTGGGCGCCACCATCTCCGGCAGCCTGACCCTCCACCTCCTCAACGCCGCGGGTACCGACTCGGTGCTGGTGCAGGGACGATTCGCGGGCGTGAAGATCCGGGCGATGGCGGCAGGCTGCACCTAAGCGGCTGATGATGGACCATGCACGCTCCGTTCCCCGTTCTCGACGATCGATCATCCAAGCGGTCTATATTGCCTCGATGGAATCCACCTATTTCCGGCGCGGCTTTGGCCTCAAGGCCGAGATCGAAGGCCAGCGGTCCGCGGACTACCACAGCGCGGTCGTTGATGCGATGCGCGCCAACGACAACCGGCTGGTGGCGGGCGAATTCACCTTCAGGCTCGCGAAGGAATTCGGCTTCTGCTACGGCGTTGATCGCGCGGTGGACTATGCCTACGAGACGCGTACCAAGTTTCCGGATCGGCGGATCTTCCTGGTGGGCGAGATCATCCACAATCCCCATGTCAACGCCAAGCTCGCCGCGATGGGGATCGTCTTCCTGCAACAGCCGCCCGCCGGCCAATGGGATTTCAGCGGGATCACCTCCGAGGATGTTGTTCTCATCCCGGCCTTCGGCGTCACCATGCGCGACTTCGAACGCCTACGGGCCATCAACTGCGTCCTGGTCGACACCACGTGCGGGTCGGTGCTCAACGTCTGGAAGCGGGTGGAGAGCTATGCTCGAGATGGCTACACCTCGATCATCCATGGCAAATCCTACCACGAGGAAACCAAGGCGACCGCCAGTCAGGTCGGTCGGCATGAGGGCGGGAAGTACTTGGTGGTCTTCGACATGGCGGAGACGGAGCTGATCTGCGAGTGGATCGAGGGACGCGGTGATGTCGCAGAACTCGCCCATCGATTCGCCAACTCGGCCTCGCCCGGCTTCGACTTCCAGACCGACCTGCTTCGGGTGGGGGTCGCCAACCAGACCACGATGCTCTCCGGCGAGTCGCTCGCCATCGCGGCTCGCCTGCGGGTCTCCCTGGCTCGGCGGCATGGTGAGGAGCATCTGGCGGAACACTTCCGCGCCTTCGACACCATCTGCTCCGCCACCCAGGAGCGTCAGGATGCGGTCGAGGCGCTACTGGCCGATCCGCCCGACCTGATGCTGGTGATCGGCGGCTATAACTCCTCCAACACCTGTGCCCTGGCCGCCCTGGCCGAAGGGAAAGGGGTCAGGAGCTACCATATCGAGGACGCCTCGGGCATCGACCCGGAGAGCGGGACGATCCGGTTCCAGCCCGTCCGCACCAAGTCCGAGAAGGTCGCGACTGGCTGGCTGGACGGCACGCGAGTGATCGGACTCACGGCAGGAGCCTCGACCCCGAACAACAAGATCGGCGAAACGGTCGCCAGAGTCTGCCAAACCGCAGGATTTTCCCTCGAAATTGCCTGATCCTGAGCGAAAGGAGCAGAAATCGTCTTTTGCGCTACATGATTGCGAATAAAGTAGGCATCTGCCTACTTTATTGGCATGGCGAAGAAGAAAGCGTCTGCCTGCTTGCACGATCCGCTCGCCGCTGTCCTGGGGACGCAGGGGAAGGTGGCCGCCCTCCGCATCCTGGCCCGGTCACCGCTGCCACTCACCCACCGTGAGGTGGTTCGTCGCTCAGGCATGGCCTACCGGAGCGTGGCAATGGCACTGGCAGACCTCCTCCGGACCGGAGTGGTGGAGGAGCTCGAGGGCGGGCGGGAACGTCGCGTGCGACTGAGGGCGGGGCACCGCTTGGCGCCGGCGATCGCCGGCCTCTTCCGGGCCGAGTCGGACTTCTTCCCGTCGCTGCGGTCGGAGCTGAAGGCTGTCGCCGGAAGTGGCGGCGGAACCGGACTGCTCGCCGTCGTCGTGGTTGGCGCCGTGGCGACTCGCCAAGAGGGGCTGGGTGAGCCACTGGAGCTGGTGCTGGTCTCGGCTGACGCTCCATCCGCCAGACTGTGGCAGGCTCGCTTCGAGTCAGCTGCTGGGGCACTCGAGCAGCGATTTGGTGTTGCACTCCGGCTGATAAGCTACGATCTTGACAGTGTTCGGAAGCTCTGGCTGACCAGGACTGCCAAAGCGGAGGCTGTCGTTCGTTCGGCCGAGGTTGTGGTGGGAGCACCGCTGCTTGAATTGGTGCAAGTTGTCTGAGCGATGGTAGTTGCAACAGTATCTAATGAATGTTCAGATGAACTAAGCAACGTATACATTCCACTCGGAATTCCGTGCCGGAGGCGCTACTGCCACGTTCCCGATCCAGCTATCACCACGGTGCACTCCGTGAGGCCCTGCTTCAAGCCGGTCGCGACGCCCTGGTTTCTGGTAGCGCCGAAGCTCTCTCGCTGCGCGAACTGAGCCGGTCGGTAGGAGTGACGGCGAGTGCCGCCTACCAGCATTTCAAGGGCAGGGACGAATTGCTGGAGGCGCTCGCTCTCGATGGCTTCCTGGCGCTCAAGTCGGCCCTCCACGCTGCGATCCAGCACGGGCCCCGAAGCGCCCCCGATCGACTCGGCCAGGCCTATCTCGACTTCGCGCGGCAGCATCCCCCACTGGTTGCCTTGATGTTCCGGCCCCGCCCCAAGGGCCGAGGTAGTCGAGTGGCTCTGGACGAGGCGCTGGGGGAATGTCTGGCGGAATTCGTGGCCGCCCTGGAAACCGGGCGCGCGGCCAGGGCCGGCGACCCGACCCAGGTCATCCAGCGCGCCGTGGCTTCCTGGGCTGCCGTGCACGGCTTTGCCATGTTAGGCGCCTGTCAGGCGTTCGGGACCTTGGATGAGTGGATGCTTCCGGCTGCTGCGACGTTGATGAGCCCTGGCAGACGGGAAGGGTGATCAGCTGGCGGAGGCAGTGCGGCCGCGGAGGGAACGCGCCACTGCCGCGATGGTGAGTGGCGCGCATCCCTCGGCGCGATTGTTCACCAGGATGTAGGCCGGAACCCGGAGCTGCAGCGCGGTCTTCGCCAGCGCGGTGAGATCGGCCCGCAGGGTGGGGTTCTCGTCCTGCACATGGTCATACGGTGCAAAGGCCTCAACGGCTTGGGCGTACTGTCGGCCCGGACGAAGCAGTGCCCGCGCGACGATGAATGGCGCCGTGATGGAGTCATGCAGCAACAACTGCTCGCCGATCGCCGGCATCCGGGTCCAGGCGTTGAAGACATGCCCCACACCATGCGCGCGCAACACCGCGAAGTACTCGGGGCAGAGATACTCCGGGTTGCGGACTTCGACGGCGTAGCGCGCCTCCTTGGGCAACTGGGCGAAGAACTCGTCCAGGCGCGCAGCAAAGGCGGCCGCCGGGAGGCCATCCTTCTTGGCGATGGTCTGGAACTCCAGCACCAGTGGGCCGACATGTCCGGCGAAGTGCTCCAGCATTGGCCCGACGACCTCGTTGAGAAAGAGTGTCGCATTGAGCCAATCGGGATTGGGCTGCCCCCAGCGATCCTTCTCCCGGGGATTCGCAAAGGTATGGGCCGTCACCCGGTCCCAGACCTTGCTCACGCATTCGAACCCCTCGGGGAGCGCGTCAGCATAGGAGCGCAGCGTCTTCGGGGTCGGTGGCGCGTAGAAGAACGAGTCGATGCCGACCGTGCGGAAGAGAGGCCAGCGGGCGTACTCGGCCAGCATGCGCGCCCCGGCTCCGGTGGCCGGATAGCTCTTTTCGTAGATCAGCCCGGTCCATCCAGGGTAGGTCCAGGAGGAGGTCCCAAAGCGCACCAGCGGGGGGACGTCGCGGGCCAGCTGAGCAATCTCGTCGGCGCCGGGCCAGGAGGGATGTGCCATTCGGGAAAGGTACCGTTCTGCACCGAAGTGGTGAAGGAGTGGCCGGGGGTGGCTGGTTGTCCGTTTTCTCCGGTCGATCACCAGCCACTGACCGCTACAACCCGGCTGTGGTGTCCCGCACGAAATGGAAATTGAACTGCAGTTTGAGGTTGTCCTCGAGCTGCATCACCATGAAGGCCGACGGAACCTCCATGCCGACGTAGCCGAACTTGAAGGCCGTTTTGGCCGAGCCGCTGAGCTCGCCGTTGGTGGCGGTGGCGGTCACCTGCCAGGTCACCGGCTTGGTGACCGTGCGCACGGTGAGGTTGCCGACCATTTCGAAGGTGAAATCCCCCGTGGCCGGCAGGGTGGCCGGAAAGCCATGGAAGCCGGTGGCGACGAATTCCACCTTGGGGTAGCTGTCCGTCTCCAGTGCCTTGGTTTTAAGATAGCGATCACGATTGGCTCGATCGCTCTTGAGCGTGCTGACGTCGATTGTGATGTGGGACTGAGCAGGAACGATTGCCCCTTTCGCATCCAGCACGATGGCGCCCACGACGGCGCTCGTCTTGCCGACCGCATCGTAGGGAAAGTTGATCCCTGCCAGCTCCTCGCGTACGGCGTACTGGACCTCGTTGCCGCTTGCGGCGAGGACGTAGCGGGTGGTGGTGGTTGCGGCCGCCTGTTTCTGGCCCGTCTGGGCAGGAAGGATCGCCGGGACAAATGTCATTGCACAGATCAGTCCGACCAGCTTGCTCGGCATTGCCACATCCCTCTCGGAGAGTCGGAAACAGTCCCGGCAGGCGCTGACCGGGGTACCTTGACGGTGGTACGGGCTGAGGCAGGCCGGGGTTGCGGGTTTTCGGAAGTACCTTTGGAGAGATCATCCCCTGTTCAGGAGTGTGCCCGTGTCGCGATCGGTTTCCCTTCTCGCCAGTGCGTTCCTCGCCACCCTCATCGGCACGCCTGCGCTCCTCACCGCCCAGGCCGGCTTGGTGGTGCAGCAGCACTCCACCTTCAAGGTAGCCGGCATCACCAGCGCCGACCTGCAACAGACCACGTCCATCCTCGGCAGCGATCGGGCCAAGACGGTCACGACGGGCAAGATCAAGGTGTTGATCATCTCCAAGGACGCGAGCGGCAGCGATATCACCCGACTCGATCAGGATCAGATCCTCAAACTCAACGAGAAGAAGCGAACCTATACCGTCGAGTCACTGGCAGACGTCCGGGAAGCGCTGGCGAAACAGCAGCGCGAAATGGCGAAGCAGGCTGATGCGCAGGAGAAGGACGATACCCGCTACTACGCCGTGGTGGATGAGGCGAAGCGCACCGGCGAGAAACAGGTGATCAATGGTTTCTCGACCGAGCAGGCGCTGATCAAGATCACGGTCTTCGCCGAGAACACCAAAACCAAGGAGAAGTCGGTCGCCTTTCACATCACGGCGGATATGTGGTTCGACCCGAGTCAGGTCGAAGCAGCTCGAGTGAGTCAGGCGTTCGCGATGGCGCAGGTGAAGGCGCTCGGTATCGACCCGACCATGGCCACCAACCCTTATGCCAAGTGGCTGACCAATGTGAGCGCGGAAATGGGCCGGATTGGCGGCTATCCGATTCGCAACACCATCACCTTTGAGGGGCCGCCCAAGCCGGCGGGGGCCGACAAGCCGGACGAGCAGCAGGCCGACAAGCCGCCGACGAGCATCGGTGGGGCACTCAGCGGCATGTTCGGCAAGAAGAAGAGCGAGCCCGCGAAGGCGAGTCCCAACGGCGGTATGGTGCTGTTCACCTCAAGCATCGAGGTGCTGTCCATCTCCAGCAAGGCCCCCGCAGCCTCGGAGTTCGAGGTCCCTGCAGGCTACACCCGCAAGCAGGACTAGCGGCCGGGCGTGGTCCGGGCATTCATCCTGGCCAGCATGCGCTCCACCCGCTCGAGGTGGGTGATGGTCACGGTGATGGAGCCGAATTCCTCCGTCACCTTGCCGCGAAAGATGAACGGTCCCTGGTCGAAGAGGACGTGCGAGCGTTCGCGATAGACATTGGGAAAGAGCACGCACTCCACCAGTCCCTCGCCATCGTCGAAGGTGGCGAACTGCATCGGCTCATCCTTCGCGGTGTGCACCGGCTTGCCGGTGGTGTACATCCCCGCCATCAACACGCTCCGCCCGACATGCTCCTGCAATTGGGTGCTCCGCGCCAGCCGGAAGCGCTTCAACTCCTCGGCGTGAAGCGCCATCGGGTGGGCGTCGAGGCAGAAGGAGAGGAGCGCCCAGGCGTCTTGGCGCTTCCGTTCGGGGGAGTAATCGCGGAGGAGGGGCGGCCGGCCGGCCGCGTCGAGATGCCAGAGCAGCTGCGGCCGATTCATGCCCCCCGCGATCGCATCGCAGGCACCCCCCTTCACGAGCAGGCGAAGGTCGTCGTTGCTCAACGCGGTGCGGACGCGCAGGCCATCGAGCGAGCGGAACGGCCCACCACTCGCGCGTTCGGTGAGGAGGCGATCGGCGCCGCTGCTTGACAGTCCCTTGATGAACTGCAGCCCCACGCGCATCTCGCGTCCGGCCCCGGTGCAGCGCCACTCACTGGCATTGACGTCGGGTCCGAGAATGTCCACGCCCATCCGGCGCGCCTCCGCTACATAGGCGAAGGGATGATAGAAGCCGCCACCATTGGCGAGCACCGCCGCGATGAATTCCGCCGGATGGTTGGCGCGAAGGTAGGCGCTCTGCTGGGCGATCTGGATATAGCTGCATGAATGTCCCTTGCAGAACGAGTAGCCGGCAAAGGAGCGGACCATGTGCCACACCGTCTCGATGCTCTCATCACTCCGGCCCAGCGCACGCGCGCCGGCAACGAACTCCTCGAAGTAGGCGGCGAGGTGCTTTTCAGGGCGCTTCTTGGAGAGCGCCTTGCGCAACCCGTCGGCGGCGGACCAGGAAAAGCCCGCGAAGGCATGCGAGACAGTGACGACATCCTCCTGGTAGACCATCACCCCGAAGGTTTCGGCGAGCACCTCGCTCAGGCAGGGGTGCAGCGGCTGATACGGAGCGCCATGCAGGCGCTCGAGGTAGAGGCGAATGAAACGATTGGAGGCGGGTCGGATGATGCTGGTGTTGAGCACCAGCAGCTCGAAGGAGTCCGCCTTCGACTTGAGGTTGAGCTGTCGTGATGCCGGGGATTCGGTATAGAAGACGCCGAGGGTCTCGCCGGTGCGGAAGGCCCGGCGAGTGGCGGGATCGTCACCGGCTTGCTGCGAGGTGTAGTCGAGTGCGACGCCGGTGTTGACGTGCACCATCTCGATGGCATCGCGGATCACGGCGAGGGAGCGGTTGCCGAGCAGGTCGATCTTCACCAGCCCGGCATCTTCGGCACCATCCTTCTCGAACTGGATGACCGGGACGGTGAGATCGGGGGCGCCATCGAGTTGCTTGGCGGCGCGCTCGATGGGGACGATGTCGGTGAGTGCAGTGGGGACGATCACCACGCCACCGGGATGCAGCGACAAGTGCCGTGGCGTGCCGACCAGCGTGTCGGCGATGGTGGCGAGTTCCTGCCAGACGCGGGGCAGCTTGAGCGAGCGGAAATTCGGGTGC
Organism: Gemmatimonadales bacterium; assembly: GCA_038205305.1. Taxonomy (GTDB): domain Bacteria; phylum Gemmatimonadota; class Gemmatimonadetes; order Gemmatimonadales; family GWC2-71-9; genus Palsa-1233. The sequence continues at coordinate 1,604 of JBBRBZ010000009.1, read as the reverse complement.
GACGCGAAGAGCTGGTGCAGCGGTTCGTCGCCGGCATACATCGGCACCCGTCGAGTGACCTCGCGGATTTCGGCTGCGGGGCGGCCATGCACCTTGGCCACTTCGCGCAGCGCCCCGGCGAGACGAAGGCAATTGTGATTGCTGACCATCGCCGCGCGCGGCTGGGGATACTTGCGGAAGACCCAGGCGAGAATCCGGTCGCGCTCGTCCCACGGAAAGTCGAGGTCGATGTCGGGCGGGTCCTTCCGCGCCGGATTGAGGAAGCGCTCGAAGAGCAGGTTGGCACCAAGCGGTTCGACGTGGGTGATGCCGAGGCAGTAGGCGACGATGGAGTTGGCCACCGACCCGCGGCCACAGTGGGTCGGGCCATGTTGCACGATGTCGTGTACCACCAGGAAGTAGTCGGCGAACTGCTTGAGCGCGATGATCTCGAGTTCGTGCTCCAGGCGATCGCGGGTCACCGGTGCGATGGTGCCGTAGCGACGCACCGCCCCTTCGTAGGCCAGCACTCGCAGCCGCCCGATGGCGTCGTTGGTCTCGGTGGCGCGCGGGGCGATGATCCGTCCCATCGGAATCCGGTACTGGCACCGCTCGGCAATTTCGCGGGCCGCGGTGAGTGCTTCGGGGACGTCGGGAAAGTGCCGCGCGAGGTCGGCCTCGGGACGGAGCCATGCGTCGCGCGGCCAGGCGTCGTCCACTTCGGCGAGGGTGATGTTGCGGTCGATGGCGCGGAGCAGCCAGTGCCGGTTCCAGTCCTCGCCATTGGCCGCGATGACGCCACCGGTCACCACCGTGGCAAGGCCGAGGCGTCGTGCAACGGCGAGCGTGGCGTGGCGGGCGGGGCCCGGACGCAACTCGCCGTAGAGATTGTCGAGACCGCTCCGGCGAGCGAGTCCCTCGAGCATGGCCGCATCGCGACTCATGACGATGAGTCCCTGCCGGTCGGTCGCGAGCTGGGCGACGAGATCGATGTCGTCGTGCCAGTGGATTGCGGTGGCCGCCCGACAGAGTGCGCCCCACCCCTGTTCGTTTTCGGCGAGCACCACGGCCTCGCGCCCGTTCGCCACCAGGTGACAGCCGAGAATGGGACGGACGCCCACGGCATCACAGGCCTTCTGGAACTCGATGGCGCCATAGACGCCGTTGGTGTCGGTCATGGCCAGCGCGGGTATGCCGCGTCGCGCGGCGGCATGCGCCAGCAACTCGGGCGAGGAGGTGCCGAGGCCGAAGGAGAACCAGGAATGACAATGCAAGTGAACGAACATGGAAACCGAGAAGGAGAACGGAGACTGGAGAACGGAGAACGGAGGAAGCTGGGTCGTTCGCTGTGCTCAGGATGGCGGTCTTTTTTCCGTTCTCTGTTCTCCGTTCTCCGTTCTCCTCAACCGCTTTCCGACTGGGCAGTCCGCCGCGTGCGCCCCCGGCAACCTCCCGACGCTCATCAGGAACTCGCCGACGATTTCGCCGCCCATGAACTTGAATTCCTGTTTCATGACCTTGACCCACTCGGCCTTGGTCAGTTCCCCTTGGGCGTCGAGCCATGCGGCGAAGGAGCCGTGCTCGGCGATGATCTCGACCAGGCGTCGGGCGTTGTGGATGGCGGC
>JBBRBZ010000008.1:0-49225 GCA_038205305.1 Gemmatimonadales bacterium | reverse complement strand
ACAGCTGCTGGCGACGCTCGGGCTGGTGCGCGGTGGCACCGGACAGCAGGCAGGCGCCGTTGCGATCAGCGATTCGTTCAAGACCTCCTCGCTAGACTACTACCAATTCCTCCGAATGGTCCCGTTCTACGGCAACTTCACCTCCGACACGCTCAATCAGGCGCTGAAGAACGGTCTGGCAAAGGCGCCGCCGGGAAATCCGTTTGTCGACCTGCTTCGTGGGGTGTACGCCTACGACACCGGCGACGTGCCGCGCATGCAGGCCGCCATCCAGGCCGGACTCGCGGTCGCGGGAGGCCCGAACTATCCGCCGTGGCTCCGGGGGACGCTGGTCGCGCTCGATGGCCTGCGCATGGTCGCCCAGGGCGACACCACTGGCGGGCTGGCGAAGGCGGATGCGGGCATCCGCTCGACCGGTGGCTTCGGTACTCCGCCGTTTGTCGCGATGGTCTCGCTCCGAATCGCCCAGCTGCAGGTGACTCGGCCCGCCACGAGGGAGGAGGGGATCAAGCGGCTGCGCTACGGTTTCCTCGATCGAGTGGAGCTTCTGCCTATCATCCAGTATGATCTGGCCAAGGTCTATGACGCGGCGGGAGACAAACCCAATGCCATCGCGGCCTATGGCCAGTTCGTGCGGTTGTGGGGAAAGGCTGACCCCGACTATCAGCCACGCTTGAACGAGGCGAAGGCGGCGCTGCAGCGCCTGACGGCCGAAGGCACCAAGTAGGGCGCAGCGCTATTCGCCCTTGACGATCTGGTGCAGGTGCCGCTCGCCATGGCGGGCTGCCAGCAGAAACCACTGCCCGATGTCCAGCGTGCCCAGCAACGGATGCTCGGCGTGATGTGCCCGCCACTCGACATCGAGCGTGCGCGCCAAGTTGATGGTCGAGATTCGCCGATCGCGGAAGATGGCGAATGCGTTGTCACCGAATCGATTGCTCGGCAGCACCATGGACGGCGCCACCAGCGGCGACTGCACCGTGGCAGCCCCTTCGATGACGGCATCCATTCGCTCGGTGCGCAGGTCGCTTGCCGGCACAGCCGCCGCAGCGGAGACCTGTCGATGCACTCCGCGCTCCACCACCGCCAGATGCTCGATCACCTCCAGCGGAGTCCAGCGCCCCTCGCCCGGTCGATGGGTGAGCGCCTCCGGTGTCATCCCGCCGACAAGGCGCTCGAGCTGGTCAAGATTCGCTTCCAGCGCGGCGATCACGGCGGCTTGGTCGAGTGGCGGCATGGTGTGCTCTGGGCGAGTGGGAGGTCCCCCGAATCTAGCCGGGGGTGACGCGTCCCGTCCCGGTGGCATCCAGTATAGGTTCCAAGGATGACCGACTCGATCGCCAACTCCGCCGACGCCACCAAGGCCCTGGGAAGGGAACTCCTCGACACCCTCGCTGCTGGCTGGACCAAGGGGCGGGTGGACATGATGGTTGAGGTGTTCAGCGAGGAGGCGGTGTTCGTCGAGACCCCCTTCTCCACGCCGCTCACTGGGATGCAGGCAATCCGGGGCTGGGCGAGCGACATCCCCTACTACCAGTCGGAGGCAACCTTCACGACGGGGGAGGTCTACGTGGCCGGGCCGTGGTTCTCCTCCGAGTTCAAACTGGTCTTCCAGCGCCGGACGAGCGGCGACTGGGTCGAGGCCCGAGGGGCGCTCTTCGCCGAGACCGACGGCACCAAGATCACCGAGCTCCGGATGTACTGGCACCGCTTCAACGGTGGCCGGGAGACCTCGCTCCCCTGACCCGCCAGGCTGCCCGGAATGAGTCAGAAGTGTCCATTTTTTTGGACACCCCGTCTGGTGGCTGAATCGTAAGTTGTTATGGTACAAGCTGTTGGACGTGGCACAGATCTGGATATAGATAGAGGGGTCTGCACCATGTCTCAGGCTATCGGTATGGAGGGTCCCATGATCGCACTACTTGCCACACTCCTGCTCCCTCTCTCGGGAGCGCCAGGCACCACGCCCACCAAGCCATTGTCGAGCGCCGAAGTCACCCCGATCCGCATCACCATGATCGGTGGTCCGCGTTTCGGGTCGGGCGACCGTGTTCGGATTCAGGTTGAGACGGCCGACGACGGCTATCTGGTGGTCCTCCGGGTCGACACCGATGGTCACATTCGGGTGCTCTTTCCGATCGACCCTGATCTCGATCCATTTGTGCGGGGCGGCAAGAGCTACGAGCTGCGCGGCCGCGCCGATCGGCAGACCTTCTTGGCCGACGAGCACAACGGCACCGGCGTCATCTACGCCGCCGTCAGTCATGAGCCGATGAAGTTTCGCGACTTCAGCGTCGGGGACCATTGGGACTACGACGCTCTGCGACTGCAGGACAATGCCAGCGATCCCGAATCGGAGCTCTCGCGTTTCGTGGCCCGGATGACCGACAACGGTCACTTCGACTACGACATCCTGGACTACTCGGTCACTGGTCCGTACATCGCGGCAGTGGGCGGCGCCTATCCGCCCATGTACAACAGTTACGGCAACGAATTCGATCCGTACTGGAATTGTTTGGGCTGTCGTTGGGGCTACCGTCCGAGCGGATGGGGTGTCTCCATCGGCTTTGGGGGCGGGTATTACGACCCGTGGGGTTACAACAGCTACGACCCCTTCTACAGCCCCTACTACTACGGCTCGAACTACGGCTACGGCTACGGCTCGAACTACGGCTACCGCGGTTCCTCCTGGCGGTACCCTGGGCAGGGGCGACCGATCACGGTGATCAACCTGCCGCGGCCTCAGATCCCGACGACCGCCTACGGCTTCCGCTCGCGGCCGCGGGCACCGCTCCCGCCGCTGGGTAGCAGCCTTGGCAATCCGAGCCGTCTGGACGGAGCGGGGGCAGGGAACGTTGGCAGTCGCAACGGGCGTGATCCGGTGGCTTCGTCCCCCGGTACTCGCGTCGGCGATCGTTCTCGCGAACCGGTGGTCCGCACCCCGCCGCGCACCACGGAACCGAGTCGTGGGTCGAGCCCGCCGCCGGCCCAGCGGACGCCCCCCTCGAGCACTGGCTCGAGCTCCGGTGGCCAGGGCAGCAGTGGCAGCAGCAGTGGCACGCGTTCGCGCCCGCGGGGCGGTGGTGGTGGCGGCAATGATGTCCAGGCGGCGACCATGACCAACCCGGGGCAGCGCGTCCCGATTGATCGCACCAGTGACGCGCCACGTCCGGTCTTCCGCGAGCCGCCTCGCCTGGTGGACCCGGCTCCGCTGCCGACCGCTTCGCGGGGCACCAGCCGGGAACCGGCGCCTCGACCGGTCTACCGTGAGCCGCCTCGGGTGGAGCGGAGCTCGCCGCCACCTCGGGTGGAGCGGATGTCGCCGCCGCCAGCACCGCCGCGGGAAGTGCACTCGTCGCCGCCCTCACATTCACCGCCGCCGCCCCCTCCGGCGTCCAGCGGAGGCGCCCGGGCCCGCCCGCGCACCGGTGGCGGACAGTAGCAAGACGGCTGCTTGGCGAATCAGACAAAGGGCGGCGCTCCACGGATGGAGTGCCGCCCTTTGTCATGGCCAGCGGCGAATCGCTACGTGTGACTGGCCACGTACCCCAGCGCCCACTCGATCATTTCGGGGCTCCGCAACCCGGCCCGCATCGCCGCGTTGACGGCGTCCTGCTCGCTCATCCCTTCGTTGAGCATCAGATAGGCGATCAGCGGGCCGCCGACGCGATTGGCGCTGGCGCAATGCAGGAGCGTCGGCGTGTCGCGGCTGGATCGGAGCGCGCCCAGCAGGTCGTCGAGCATTTCATCGGTGAGCGCGCCCGAGACGGTGGGGACGTTCAGGTAGCGCATCCCTAGCGCGGTGATGGTCGCCGGTTCATCGAACGGCCGCGGTTCCAGGGGATCCCGGAGGTCGATCACCAGGGTGACACCGGCAACCCGGGCGGCACGAAGCTGTTCGGCGGAGGGTTGTCCGGCCGTTACCAGCCAGGGCAGCGGCTGGCTGGCGCGGGGAATGTCGGCGAGCGTGTCGAGCAGTGGCATGGAAGTTCCCCGGTCGGTTTCGGTCGTCAATATAGGGGTCGAACCGGTATCTTGGGGCATGCCTGTGATCACGCTGGCCCTCTGCCAGTTCCGGCCGACCAAGGGCGCTCCCACCGAGAATCTTGATCGGATCGAGCAGCTCTTCCGCACGGTGGCGGCCGCACCGGTTCCCCCCGATGTGCTGGTCCTCCCCGAGGCGATCATCACCGGCTACTTCCTCGAAGGGGGAGTGCGCGAGCACGCCTTCTCCTCGGCCGAGCTCTTCGGGGAACTCGCTGTGCGTCACGCGCGGAGCGGAGCGCCGCCGCTCGAGATCTGCCTCGGCTTCTACGAGCGGGGCGACGATCGCTATTTCAATTCGGCGATGTGGGCCGCGCTCGGTGGCGAGGATGCTGGGCTCAGGCACGTGCACCGGAAAGTCTTCCTGCCGACCTACGGTGTGTTCGACGAAGAGCGGTTCGTTGACGCAGGGCGAGAGGTTCGCGCCTTCCCGACCCGATTCGGTCGCGCCGCGATGCTGGTGTGCGAGGATGTCTGGCATTCGATCACGCCAACGATCGCTGCTGTGGACGGCGCCCAGTTGATCGCGGTGGTTGCGGCGAGCCCGGCGCGTGGCATCGTTCCCGATCCGCTCCATCCCGGCCAGCCCAATTCACTTGCGCGCTGGGAAGAGATCGCCCGCGGCGCTGCGTCGGAACATGGCCTCTTCGTCGCGCTGAGCCAGCTGGTGGGATTTGAGGGTGGGAAGGGTTTTCCCGGCGGCTCGATGCTGGTGGGGCCTGAGGGGGATGTGCTGGCACAGGCGCCGCTGTTCGACGACGCCACGGTATCGCACACGATTGACCTCGACGAGATCGCCAGGGTGCGCGCTGGATCGCCGCTGCTGGGCGATCTTCAAATGCGACTCCCGCTACTCATGGAGTCGCTTCACCGGGCGCGGAAGCGCGGACTCGACGACGAGGAGCAACCGCCCGCCTGCGCGCTTGGCGACTCGGCCTCCGCCCCGCCAACGGCTGAGCATCCAGCCAGGCAGCCGGTGTGCGTGCGGGCATCCAGCGCGATGCCATCGCTTGTCATTGATCCGGAACTGACCCGGCGTTGGCTGGTGGATTTCCTGCGTGACGAGGTCGTGCGACGCCGACGGTATGGTCGAGTGGTGCTCGGACTCTCCGGCGGAGTCGATAGCGCCGTCGTGGCCTGGCTCGCCGCCGAGGCACTCGGGGCGAAGAACGTGATCGGCGTCCGGATGCCGTACCGGACCTCGAGTCCGGATTCGCTCGCGCATGCCCGTCTGGTGACCGAAGCGCTGGGGATCGAGGAGCGGACCGTCGAGATTACCGGCGCGGTCGATGGCTATGCCGCCGCACCCGGCCTGCCTGCCACTCCCGCGCGCCTCGGCAATGTGATGGCGCGGATGCGGATGGTCACGCTCTTCGATCTCTCCGCCGCGCTCGATGCCCTCCCGCTCGGCACTGGCAACAAGAGCGAGCGATTGCTGGGCTACTTCACCTGGCATGCCGACGATGCGCCGCCGGTCAATCCAATCGGCGACCTGTTCAAGACGCAGCTCTGGGCACTCGCGCGGCATCTGGGCGTGCCCGCGGCCATCATCGCCAAGCCCGCAAGCGCGGACCTGATCGCGGGGCAGACCGACGAAGGGGATTTCGGGGTCAGCTACGCCAAGGCGGATATGATCCTCCACCTCACCCTGAGCGGGCATTCCGTCGAGGCGGTGCAGGACGCAGGATTCTCCGCCCAGGAGATTGCGCTGGTGCGGAAGCGTCTCGACTCGACCCACTGGAAGCGGAAGCTCCCCAGCGTGGCGATGCTGAGCGGGACGGCGATCGGCGAGTACTACTTGAGGCCGGTGGACTACTGAAGTGCACCGTGAATGGTGGATGGTGAATGGTGGGCAGTGGACGGTGGACGCGGCCCCTGCGACGCAGGAACCACCATCCACCATTCACCATCCACCATTCACGATCAACAAAAGGCACTTCATGACAGCCCTTCCCGACTCCCGCTCGATGTCGTACTCCCGTGGCGAGATCTCCATGCTCGTCATGCCGCACATGGCGAACATCCTGGGCGACCTCTTCGGCGGCAACTTGATGGCGATGGTGGACCAGGCGGCGGCCATCGCGGCGATCCGGCACTGCGGCGGGGCCGCGGTGACGGCGTCGATCCATCGGGTCGACTTCCGGGAGCGCATCCCGATCGGGTCGCTGGTGACCTGTCGCGCGACCGTGGATTTCGTCGGCAATTCGTCGATGGACATCACGGTCGAGGTGACGGCGGAGAAGCCGAGCACCGGCGAGATGCGAAACACCCACACCGCGCGGGTGGTGTTCGTGGCGATCGACGGCAACGGCAAGCCGCGCCGGGTACCGCGCCTGATCGCGGAGACCGACGAGCAGATCGTGCGCTACGCCCGGGCGGAACAGTTGCGCCAGGAACAGGGCGCCTAGTGGCGAACACGCGGGTGGTGATGGTGCTCAGCGGCGGCGGAGCGAAGGCTGCCGCGCACATCGGTGCGGCCCGTGCGCTGCGCGAGGCGGGGATCGTGCCGGTTCACTGGGTGGCGACCTCGATGGGTGCGCCGGTGGCGGCGGCCCTCGCCGGAGGCGACTCCCCCGACACGGTGCTGGAGCGTTTTCTCCAGGTCAAGCGCGAGGATGTGCTGGCGACCGAGCGCCTGGTGATGTTCCGCGGCATGTGGGCGCGCTCGGTGTTCAAGGCGGCGCCACTCCGGGCGACGATCGAGCGACTGGTCGCTGCGCGCAGCTTCGCGGAACTGGCGGCACCGCTGACGGTGACGGCGGTGGAGGTGAAGAGCGGTGTCGAAGTTGCCTTTGGGGCGGGCGGGGAATCGGCGCCGCTGATCGATGCCCTCTGTGCGTCATGTGCCCTGCCGCCCTATTTTCCGCCTGCCGAGGTGAACGGGCGCAGCTTCTACGATGGCGGCCTGCGGGCGACGGTGCCGCTGCGACAGGCCGAAAGGATCGACTGCGATGCGGTGATCGCCATTGATGTCGCGCCGGGCTTCGACGAACTGGGTACGCCGGTGCAGCTTCCGCCGCCGTTCATCGCCGCGACCGACACCGCGATGGGCTGGCTGATGGCCGGTACCACCGAATTGCTGCGTGAACGGTGGCAGCATCGTGCGGGCGCCAAGCCGCTGATCTGGCTGCGTCCGGTGAGTGATCGCGGAGCGACCTTTGCCCTTGAGCGGTCGCCGTCCTATGCCGAAGCCGGTTTTGCGGCGATGACCGCTGCCCTGAGGGAGCTATGACCGAGACGCCGAAGCTGTTCACTGTGGAGGAGGCCGACCGCACCCTTCCCCTGGTGAGTCGCATTGTGACGGACCTGATCGCGCTGCATCCGGAGTGGCGTGCGGCCGTCGCGGCGTTCGAGGCGGCGCAGGCGCATGTCACAGCGGTGGCTGAGACCGACGAGGCGCGGACGTTGCGGCTCGAGGCAGGGCGTCTCGCCGGGGAGATCGAGGCGTGTCTCGATGAACTCGAACAAGTCGGGTGCATCTTCAAGGGCTTCGAAGCGGGGCTGATCGATTTTCCGACCTTCCACGAGGACCGCGTGGTATATCTCTGCTGGCAACTCGGCGAGCCACACCTGACCCATTGGCACGAACTCGACGCAGGCTTTGCGGGCAGACGCCCGCTCGATCCTCACCTTCTTTCGGCGACAAACTCATGAATGGTCTCTGGCGGTTCGTGCATTTCCTCTCGTTCATCCTCTGGATCGGCGGCGGACTCTCCGTGATGGTGGCCAGTGTCGCCCTCCGGAAGATGGATCGGTCGGTCTGGGGCGGCGTCATCGATGCCCAGGCGGCGATCTACCGGGCGCTGATTGGCCCCGGGGCGGTGCTGACGGTGGTGTCTGGGCTGATCCTCACCATGGAGATGTACAACTCGCTCTCGATGAAGGTTGGCGCGTGGCTGGGCATGATGCAGGGCGCCGGGATCGTGGCGGCGCTGGTCATCCTGCTCGGATCGATTCCGACGGTGGGCAAGTTGAGTCGATTGGAACCCGTCGGCCCCGACGCGCCGCACTTTGACCGGTTGCGGCGTCGGCTGGCGATCACCTCGACGATCTCGGGCACGCTGGCGCTGGTGGCGCTCGTGGCCGGTTCGCTGTACCGGGCGGTGTGACGCTCTCCCGGCGGGATCTGCTCACGCTGGCGATGGCGATGCCCGCTTTCCGGGGCCTCGCGCGGGCGTCCCTACCGGTGCCCGGTGTTGGGCCGATCCCGCGGGCTCCTGCGGCCGATGACGAAACGGCGTGGGAGCGGATTGCCAACGAGTTCGTGATCGATGGCATCCACCTCAACACCGGCACGGTGGGCGCGAGTCCGCTGTCGGTGCTCCAGGCCACGATCCAGCACATGCGCGCCTTCGAACGGATGATTGGGCAGGAAGCCGTCGATCTCCCGGCCTTCAAGTTGGAGATCGAGCGCTTCCTTGGTGCCTGGCCCGGGAGCGTGGCGATCGTCCGCAACACGACCGAGGCGATGAACATCGCCGCGCACGGCCTCTCGCTCGAGCCCGGAGACGAAATTCTCAGCACCACCCACGAGCACATCGGCGGACGCTGCTGTTGGGAGATGCTGGCCAAGCGGCGCGGCGTGGTCTACCGGACCTTTTCGCCATTGCTCGATCCGCGCGATGAGGACGAACAGGTGCGGCAGTGGCAGGCGCAGGTGACGTCGCGCACCAAGGTGCTCTCCATCTCCCACGTGCACTTCAGCACCGGGTTGATCCAGCCGGTGCAGGCCCTGGTGCGCTGGGCGAGGAGTCGCGGCATCATTACCGTGATCGATGGGGCGCATCCGCCGGGCATGCTGCTGAACAACCTGCAGGCGGTCGATGCCGACTTCTACGCGACCTCGACGCACAAGTGGCTGCTCGGCCCCAAGGGGACCGGCCTGCTGATCGTGCGCCCCGATCGGATGACCACCACCTGGCCGCTGGTGGCCTCGGGCGACTGGGCGGCCGACGAGATCAAGCGCTTCGAGCATGTGGGCACGAGCAACGATTCGCTGGTGGCCGGCCTGCGCGCGGCCGTCGCCTTCCAGCACGACATCGGACGCGAGGCGATCGAACTGCGTGCCCGCTCGCTGGCGACCGGTCTCGATGCCGAGCTGCGCACGATTCCCGGCATCACGGTGGTCTCACCGTCGAGACCAGCGTTCCGTTCGGCGATGGTCTCGTTCGTGATGGCCGGCGTTTCCGCCGAGAAGCTGCAGGGCATCCTTGGCGCGGCACGCATCCGCACCCGACGCATCGCGGAGTTCGGCCTCGAATATCTCCGACTCAGCACCCATATCTACGTCTTGCCGCGTGACCTCGACCGGACGCTGGGCATCTTGCGCACCACGGCCCGCGGCTGACGACCTCCCGTGAGACAGACCGGCTGCACCGGACAGCGCTCGCAGCGCATCACCCGGGCGGTGCAGATCAGGGCGCCGAGCTCCATCAGCGCCTGATTCGTCGTCCACGCGGACGCTCCCGATCGTGGCAACAGCAGTTGCGCGGTCTCGTGCAAGCGGCGGTCGGCAGCGGCGCCCTTGGGGAGGCGTGGATGGAAGACGCGCCGCAGCACCCGGGCGACATTGGTGTCGATGGCCGGCTCGGCGCGTTCGAAGGCGAAGGAGGCCACGGCCCCGGCGGTGTAGGCGCCGACGCCGGGCAGGGCGCGCAGGGTGGCGATGTCGTCGGGGATGGTGGAGTCGTGGTTGGCGACCACCGCCACGGCCAGGCGATGCAGGTTGTCGGCCCGGCGATAGTAGCCCAGTCCGGCCCAGGCCTCGCGGACTTGGTGTGGCTTGGCAAGGGCGAGAGCGTCCACGGTGGGGAACTGGGCGAGGAATCGCGGCCAATAGCCCTCGACCCGTGCCACCGGGGTCTGCTGGAGCATCACTTCGCTGACGAGAATAGCATAGGCATCGCGGGTGTGACGCCACGGCAGGTCCCGGCCATCACGGCGGAACCACGCCAGCAGGCGTCGCTTGAACCGAGCCCGGCGGGCTCGCGCGTCAGGGATGGACTTCCGGGTCACCGACCGGCAAGATAGAGGACAGATGAACCTGCGTCGAGGAACAGTCCCCGGATGAACTCCATCGCCCTGCGCGTGCAGCACCGGGTGGGTCGGGCGGTGCTCGACAACCTCGCCGCGGTTGGCCTCTTCTCGCAGATGATCGTGGACATGGTCCGCGGTCTGGTAGAGGTTCGGGTCTGGGTTCCACGGGCGTTGGAAGAGTGCTGGAACATCGGCGTCGGGTCGATGTTCATCGTGCTGCTGATCTCCGGCTTTGCCGGGGCGGTGACCGCCTTCCAGACCGGCTACCAGTTCACCGGCAACATCCCGATCTACGTGGTCGGCTCCCTGGTGTCGGAGTCGGTGATCCTGGAGCTCGGTCCGGTGCTGGTGGGGTTGATCCTGGCCGGGCGGATCGGGGCCGCCTATGCCGCGGAGCTCGGCACCATGCGGGTGACCGAACAGATCGACGCGCTCGAGTCACTGGGGCGTTCACCGGCAAGCTATCTGCTGCTCCCGCGCGTGGCGGCCTGCCTGCTGATGATTCCGGTGCTCACCATCTTCGGTGATGTGATCGGGATCCTGGCGGGCTTCATCGGTGCCAAGCAAGCGTTGCCGATATCCACCCAGGACTTCGTCTACGGAGCCCGTGCCTTCTTTCGTCCGTTCGATGCGTACTACTCGGTGATCAAGGCATTCTTCTTCGCCGGGGCGATCGCACTGATCTCCTGCTACCGCGGCTTCAACACCAAGCAGGGTGCCGAGGGCGTGGGCAAGTCGACCACCGGGGCGGTGGTCACGGCCTCGATCGTGATCCTGCTGCTCGACACAGTGCTGGCCAAGGTGCTGCTGAACCCATGATCGAACTCAACGATGTGGCGAAGCGGTTCGGCGCGCAGGTGGTGCTCGACGGTGTGACGCTCACGGTCGAGGAAGGGGAGACGCTCGCGCTGCTCGGGCCGTCGGGCACCGGCAAGAGCGTCCTGCTCAAGTCGATCATCGGCCTGATCCGACCCGACCGTGGCACGGTGGTCGTCGATGGGCAGAACGTCGCGCTCCTCAAGCGGGAGGCGCTGGCCCACCTGCGCTCGACGATCGGCTATGTCTTCCAGAACGGGGCATTGTTCGACTCGATGAATGTGCATGAGAACATCCGACTCGGCCTGACCAACCAGAAGCAGTTCAACGACCACGAGTTCGTGGAGACGCGGGTGCTGGAGTGCCTGCAGCTGGTCAACCTGGTGCCGGACGTGGCCAAGAAGATGCCCTCGGAACTCTCCGGCGGCATGCGCAAGCGGGTGGGGATCGCCCGCGCCATTGCGGGTAGACCGAAGTACGTCCTCTACGACGAGCCGACCTCGGGCCTCGATCCGATCAACGCCGACATCATCGATGCCCTGGTGAAGCGGTTGAGTGACGAGCTGAGTGTGACCAGCATCATGGTCACCCACGACGTGCGGGGCGCCTTCCGGACGGCGGACCGCATCGCCCTGCTGACCAGCGGCAAGATCGCCGCGATCGGTTCGCCGGATGAGTTCCGGGCATCAAAGGTGCCCGAGGTGCAGGAATTCCTGGAGCGCGATTTTGAACTGGCGGATCATTGAGCAGGATGGATAAATGAACTCCTACTACAAGAACGCAACCATCGGCCTGCTGGTCATTCTCGGCGTCGTGACTTTTGTCATCGGGTCGCTCTGGCTTCGCGGCAAGACGATTCACCGCCCCGACGTCCAGGTGGTCTTCGACGACATCGGCAACCTCAAGGAAGGGGCGCCGGTACGGGTCTCCGGCGCACCGGTCGGCCGCGTCTCCGAGATCCAGTTCATGGGCGTGGGACATGTGCGGGTCGGGTTGCTGGTTGATGCCACCGTCCACACGACCAAGGCTGCCAAGGTGAGCATCACCGGCGTGGGGATGCTGGGCGACGCCGTGATCACACTCGATCCAGGGCAGGGCACCTCGCTCGCAGCGGGCGACACCATTCATGGCGTCATGGCGCCCGGGCTCTTCGACAAGGGTGCCGATCTCGCCGACCAGGCCTCGGCCACACTCGCCTCGGTACAGGGGATGCTCGACAAGGAGATGATCGTCGACCTGCGCCACTCGCTGCAGACCTCGGACCGACTGATGCAATACTTGATGGACCAGAAGAATGGGCCGACCTCGCAGGTGAATGCCACGATGCGTTCTCTGCAGGGCACCACCGCGGTGCTCGACTCGACGCTGCGCGCTCTCGACCCCAAGTCGCTGCAGGCCGGCCTCGATTCCACCATGCGCTCTTCGCGCCAGCTGTTCGCCCAGCTGGGGTCGGCGACCTCGCGAATGGACTCCTTGATGGCGAAGATCCAGCGCGGTGACGGGACGCTCGGCAAGTTGGCGTCGGACTCGATGCTCTATGTGGATCTCCGCCATACGCTCGAGGCGACGACCGAGCTCATCAACGAACTCAAGAAGAATCCCGGCAAGATCGGCATCACGATCCGGATTCCCTGACCCGGGCGCCTCGGCGCGGCCCGGAACCCGGAGCGCGGCAGCATCGTTAAGATTCGGGCGGCCCGCCGGGGCCGTCCGTTTCGTTTCCGGTATCCAAGGAGAGTGCTGGTGACCGACATCTCGGCGCAGGTGCGCACCATACTGCAGGCCATTGGGGAGGATCCCGACCGCGAGGGGCTGAAGAAGACGCCGGAACGGGTCTCCAGTGCGCTCCATTTCCTGACCAGGGGCTACCAGCAGGACGCGTCCCGGGTGATTGGAGATGCGCTCTTTGCGGAATCGCACAACAACATGGTGCTGGTGCGCGACATCGAGTTTTACTCGCTCTGCGAGCATCACATGCTGCCGTTCTTCGGCAAGGCACACATTGGCTACATCCCTGATGGCCACATCGTCGGCCTCTCCAAGATGGCCCGGGTGGTCGATGTCTTCGCGCGCCGGCTCCAGGTGCAGGAGCGGATGACCGACCAGATTGCCGATGCGCTCGACCAGGAACTGCGACCACGCGGCGTGGGTGTCGTGGTCGAGGCATCGCATCTCTGCATGATGATGCGAGGAGTGGAGAAGCAGAGTTCGCGCACCATCACCTCCGGGATGCGCGGCTCCTTCCTCGAGGATCCGCGCACGCGCGAGGAGTTCCTTCGCCTGGTGCACAGCGCGCGGTGATGGAAGTCACCTTTCTCGGCACCAGTGCCGCCGTTCCCACGGTCGAGCGGAACGTCTCTGCCCTGATGCTGCAGCGGGGGGGCGAGCTGTTGCTGTTCGATTGTGGCGAGGGCACCCAGCGACAGATGATGCGCTACGGGTCGGGCTTCGGGGTCGAGGATGTCTTCATTACCCACTATCACGCCGACCATATCCTGGGGATCCCGGGACTGCTGCGCACGCTTGGGCTGCAGGGGCGCACCGCGCCGCTCCGGTTGCACGGACCGCGCGGGGCCAAGCGCCAACTCGGCACGCTGGTGGAGCTGGGGATGGAACGGATGAAGTTCCCGGTGGAAATCCGCGAGCTGGCCCCGGGTGATCGCCTGCCTCGCGGTGACTACGAGTTGGTAGTGGGCGAGGCCCGCCATCGGGGCGATGCCCTCGCCTACGCCGTGGTCGAGCACGAGCGGAAGGGCCGCTTCGATCCGGAGCATGCCAAGGCCCTCGGCATCCCCGAGGGGCCACTCTGGGGGAAGATCCACCGCGGCGAGAGTGTCACCCTCGAGGACGGGCGGGTGGTCTCGCCCTCGGAACTGGTCGGTCCGACCCGGAGCGGCCGCAAGGTGGTGATCTCCGGAGACACCGCACCGTACGAAGGGATCGTCGATCTGGCGCGCGGGGCCGACCTGCTGATTCACGAGGCCACCTTCGGCGAGGATGAGCGGGAGCGGGCGCGCGAGACGATGCACTCCACCGCGCGGGAGGCCGCCGGAGTGGCCCTGCGTGCGGGTGTGAAGCGACTGGTGCTGAACCACCTCTCGGCCCGCTACACCCGGGAGGCTCCGGAACTGCTCGCCGAGGCCAAGTCGGTCTTTGCGGCCACGCAGATCGCGAGGGATGGGCTGGTGGTGGATGTTCCGCACCAACACGATGATGGAGAATCGAGGATGGAGGAGCGAGCGTAGCAACCGCCGCCATTCTCCGCCCTCCGGCATCCCTTGCGCGGTCACGTCCTTGCCCCGAAGCCCCCTCGGTCCCTATGTTATCGGCCCTTCCGGGGCTGTAGCTCAGCTGGGAGAGCGCTGCATTCGCATTGCAGAGGTCAGGGGTTCGAACCCCCTCAGCTCCATCGCCCACGTCGGCTTGCCGACGTGGGCATTGTTTTTGCCCCTCCCGACGCCGTATGGCTTTCGATCACTCCTCCTCGGTGGTGAGTGTCCCGGGCCTCCCGGACCACACGCACCTCGCCGGCGCTCTGGCGCCCGCCGTCTCTCGTTTCGGCTCCGGACGCTTTCCGGTGCAGGGCGGGGGGCGGGCGGGCGCCATTTCTTCTCGCGCCGGCGATACGCCGGCGCGGAAGATCGACCTGCATGAGGAGGTCCGGCTTTCAGAGGTCGTGGGGGCGCTCTCGCGTGCGCTCGACCTGACTGGGGGCCAACCGGTGGGGCATGCCGCCCGCACCTGCATGATCGGGATGCGGATCGGCTCGTACCTGGGGATGACCCAGGAGCACCAGAGCGCGCTCTACTACGCTCTGCTCCTCAAGGATCTTGGCTGCTCGGTGAACGCGTCGCGTCTGACGGCACTCTTCGGTGCCGATGACCGGATGCTGAAGCATGCCTACAAGCTCACCAACTGGAGCGCCAACAAGGACGCGGCGCGCTACCTCTTCAAGCATTCCTTCCCCGGCAAAACGGGCATCGCCCGCGCCTGGCATTCGCTGATGCTCGGCACTCGTGTTCGGGAGAGCAGCAAGGCAATGACATCCGCGCGTTGTGAACGCGGCGCCGAGATCGCGGTGATGCTCTCCCTGCCACGAGGGACGGCCGAGGCCATTCGCACGATCGATGAGCACTGGGATGGACGCGGGATGCCGATGGGGCTCAGTGGATCGGGGATTCCGATGCTGGGTCGTATCGTCTCCCTCGCCCAGACCGTCGAAGTCTTCCAGCACTCCTTCGATGTCACGACGGCGTACGAGATGGCCCACGCGCGGCGCGGCCGCTGGTTCGATCCGGTGCTGGTGGACTGCCTCGATGCCTTCAAGCTCGACGCGGGGTTCTGGCATTCGGTGCGACACACCGATGGGCTGGCCAAGGTGCGGGCGCTCGAGCCGGAGGAGTGCGTCATCACCGTGGATGATGAGCGTCTTGATATCATCGCCGAGGCGTTCGCTCGAGTGATCGACGCCAAGAGCCCCTACACCGCGCAGCATTCGCAGAACGTCGCCCGCATCTCGGTCGCGGCCGGCGAGGCACTCGGCTTCGAGCCGAAGGAGATGCGCACCTTACGGCGGGCGGCGTTGCTCCACGACATCGGCAAGCTGGGGGTCAGCAATGCGATCCTCGACAAGCGATCCGCGCTGACTCCCGAGGAGGTGCTCGAGATGCAGCGGCACACCCGGTACACGCTGGAGATCCTTCAGGGTGTGCCGCGCTTCCGGCGTTTCGCCGCCCTGGCCGCCTCCCATCATGAGCGGCTCGATGGCAGCGGCTATCACATCGGCCTCGATCGGGAGGCGCTGACACCATCGATGCGGATTCTCGCGGTAGCGGACGTCTGTGACGCGCTCTCCTCGGAGCGGCCGTATCGCAGCGCCATGCCGATGGTCGACGTGGCGGCCCGACTCGACGAACTGGTGGCGAAGGGGATGCTCTGCCCGGTGGCGGTGGAGGCCCTCAGCGGATGGTTCCGTGGCAGCGGTTCCCCCCGGAGCACCACCGCCGGGATTCTCTGTTCGGAGAGAGTATCTTTGACGTCGTAAGGTGTTCCGGCAAGCGATAGCCCTCGCGTCAGGCGCCCGCGTCTCGCTCTTCCTCCAGCAGGGGCACTCATGTCCATTCTCGGGGTATTCAAGTCGGTTCTCCAAGCCGCCCATGAGCGCAAGGCGTCAGATGTTCACGTCAGCGCGGGCGGGCCGTTCCGGATGCGGATTCACGGGGATGTCATTCCGGCTGATGACCCGCGGATACTGACCCCCGACGACACGGCCACCATCGCAACGGATATCCTGATCAATTCGAAAAAGGCCAATTCGGATACCGTGGGCGAGATGCTGCGTCGCCTCACGGAATTTGACTGTTCCTACTCCTTTCCCGGATTGGGTCGATTCCGGGTGAATCTCTGCAGCCAGCGTGGCTCGGTCTCCGCGGTCCTGCGGGCCATTCCCGACGTCATCCCGGATTTCGAGGCGCTGGGCCTGCCGCCGGTCCTCAATGACATCGCGAAGGAGGAACGCGGCCTGATTCTTGTCACCGGGACGACCGGGAGCGGCAAGTCGTCCACGCTGGCAGCGATCGTGGATTACATCAACCGGCGCAAGATGAAGAAGATCGTCACGATCGAGGATCCGATCGAATTCCTGCATCGTGATATCAAGTCGATCGTGATCCAGCGTGAGGTCGGCAGCGACACCGAGGGATTTGAACCTGCACTGCGGGCTGCCCTTCGCCAGGATCCCGACATCATCCTGATCGGTGAGATGCGCGATCGGGTCACGGTTGATGTCTCGCTGCAGGCGGCAGAAACCGGGCATCTGATCTTGAGCACGGTTCACACCACCGACGCGGTCCGCGGCGTGACCAGGTTCGCGAGCGTCTTCGAGCCGGATGAGCAGCTCGGCGTGCGCAAACGGTTGTCTGAAGTGCTGCGGGCGATGATCTCCCAGCGCATTCTTCCGCGTGCCGATGGGGAGGGCCGGGTGCTGGCGGTGGAGGTGATGCGGCACACGGCGGCGATCGAGGAGTGCATTGCCGATCCCGAGAGGACTGGCGACATCGCGAAGCTGATCGAGGAAGGTGGGCCGATCTATGGCATGCAGGCCTTCGACCAGCACCTGATGCATCTCCACCGCGAGAAACTGATCACGCTCAAGGTGGCGATGGCCGCGGCGACGAGTCCGGCGGACTTCGAGCGCAATCTCATGTTCCAGTAGTGGGGCTGGCGGAGTCGCTCCGCGCAGTTGATCTCGAGGGTTGCCACTCGAAGCTGCCGCCTGTTGGGGATCCCCCGATGTTGCGTTCAAGTCTCGTCGGCCTATTTTCCTCTCGGCTTGCCGGTCGCTGGTTCTTGGGGTTTGACCCGCTCGCAGCTGGTCCGGTTGTTCCAAGTTGTTGTGGTATAGTGACTTACTGCCCCGTGGTGTAACTGGCAACACGTCTGACTCTGGATCAGAAGACTCTTGGTTCGATTCCAAGCGGGGCAATTTCCAGGTGGTTGAATCGATGATAGGGCGGCTCCGGGGCTCGTTGCCTGGGGCCGTTTCGTTCTTGCCAACCACTTCCGATGCCCGGTGGCTGTGGCTTCCCTGTTCCGGCCCACTTGGGGCCTTCCGGTCCGGCGATCGGCCTCGGTTCTCAGGAATGCATTGTCACGGCGGATGCCATTGCCCGTCGGTGCCGATCTGAAGGTATCTTCCGCACAGGTGTCGGCGGCGGTCTCGCGCGTCGGCGCCACTATCCCATGACTCCAGCATCCGACCCGCAGCACACCGTCACGGTCCTCCTCGAGGCCGCGCGCCACGGCGACGCCGATGCGCTCGACCGGCTGTCGCGGCTGGTGCACGCCGAGCTGCACCACATCGCCGAACGGCACATGCGGCGGGAGCGGGATGATCATACCCTGCAGCCCACCGTGCTGGTGCATGAGGCGATCCTGCGACTGACGGGGTCGTCCCGAGCGGATTTCAACGATCGCATCCACTTCTTCCGGGCAGCGTCGCAGGTGATGCGGCGCGTGCTGGTGGATCATGCCCGCGCCCGTCAGGCGGCGAAGCGGGGGGGCGGCCTCCGGGTGACACTGGATGACAATGTCGCCGACCGGTCCGCCGGCGACGTTGACCTGCTCGTGCTGGACGAGGCGCTCACCCGTCTGGCCGCTGCCGAACCGCGATGGGCTCAGGTGGTGGAACTGCGATTCTTCACCGGGCTCGGCATCGAGGAAACCGCCGAAATGCTGGAGATCTCTCCCGCGACGGTGAAGCGCGACTGGCAGTTCGCCCGTGCTTGGCTGGCGCGCGAGCTCGGCAACAGCGGGGCCTGAGGTGGACACCGACAAGCCGACCGACAATCCGATCGACCGGCTGCGCCGGGTCCGCGAGCTGTTCGATGCCGTGCTCGACCTCCCTCCCACCGATCGTTCGGCCTTCCTTGCGCGCGAGACGGCCGGTGACGACGCGCTGCATCGCGAGATCGACGCCCTGGTCCATTCGGCCGAACTGACCCAGGTCCCCTTCGAACTGAATGCCCTCGGTACTGCCGACAGCGGGCCTTCGCTGGTCGGCCAGCGCCTCGGGCATTACGACGTGGTGGGGCTGATCGGGCTTGGCGGCATGGGCGCGGTGTACGAGGCGGTGCGTGCCGACGACCAGTACCGGCAGCGGGTGGCGATCAAGCTGGTGCAACGGGGACTCGATTCCGACGTGACGGCGCAGCGCTTCCGTCGCGAGCGGCAGATTCTCGCCTCACTGGCCCATCGCAACATTGCGACGTTGCTCGACGGCGGCGTGTCGGCCGACGGCCGGCCCTTCCTGGTGATGGAATACGTCGAGGGCGAAACGATCACCCGCTGGTGCGACCAGCGCAAGTTGCCATTGCGCGAACGTTTGGGGCTCTTCCGGCAGGTCTGCGCCGCAGTCCAGCATGCCCACCAGAATCTCGTGGTGCATCGCGACCTGAAGCCCGGCAATATCCTGGTGACCGCCGATGGCACGGTGAAGCTGCTCGATTTCGGCATCGCGAAACTGCTGGTGGATGACGACGGCGACGACGGCATGCCGCTCACTCGCGGCGGGGCGCGAATTCTCACGCCGGAGTATGCCTCGCCGGAGCAGCTGCGTGGCGTGCCCCTCACGACCGCCAGCGACGTGTACTCCCTCGGCGTGCTGCTCTTCGAGTTGGTGACCGGTCGGCGGCCGCACCATGCGGAAGGCCGGAGCATGATGCAGCTCGAAGAGGAAATTCTGATCGGACCGGCGCCCAGGTCGAGCACGGCAGCCACCGGTCCGGCGGCGCTCGCGCGCGGAGAGAAGTCGGCGGAGCGTTTGCGCACCCGACTTCGTGGCGAACTCGACAACATCATCGCCATGGCGCTGCGCAAGGAACCGGAGCGACGCTACGCCTCGGTGGAGGCGCTGGGCAACGATATCCGGCGATACCTCGATGGGTTGCCGGTCAAGGCACAGCGCGACTGGGCGGGTTACCGGCTCCGGAAATTTGTCCAGCGCAATCGCGGCGTGGTGACCGCCTCCGTGCTGCTCTTCTGCACGCTGGTGGCCGGGGTGCTCGTCTCCACCGTGCAGGCTCGCCGGGCCCGGGCGGCCCAGCTGCGTTCTCAGCACGTCAGCCAATTCCTTTCCTCGATCCTCAGCTCGGTGAAGCCGGCGACGGGGGGGCGCGATGTGCCGGTATCGGAAGTGCTCGACGACGCGGCACGGAAGCTCGCGGTCGAGCTCGTCAACGAGCCCGCGGTGCGCAACGACCTCGAAACCATCGTGGGGCAGAGCTACCTCTCGCTCGGTCGCTTCGACGACGCGACCAGGCATTTCCTCGCTGCTGACTCGGCGGCGCGTCGGAGTGCCGGGCCCCAAAGCGTCGGGGTGGTGCGGGCGATGATCAACTTGGGCAGTGTCGAGATCCAGCGCGGCGAATTCGCGCGGGCCGATTCGATCTTCCATGCCGCCGAGATGGTACGTGTGGCCGGCAGGATCAAGGACGATACGCTGCGGGCGCTGCTGCTCGATGAATTCGGCTCGGTGGCGCACGAGGTGGGCAAGCTCGACGATGCCCTGCGGTTCCACCGTCAGGCGCTCGATCTCCGGAAGGCGATTCTCGGGCCGCACGACGACCTGGTGGCCTATTCGATGGGCAACGTGGCGGTCGCTCTCGGGGAGCTGGGACGCTGGGGCGAGGCCGAGCCCCTCAGCCGCGAGTCGCTGGCGATCCTGATGGCCAATCATCCCGAACCGAATCCGACGGTCTCGGATGCGTACAACGCTCTGGCCGGGACGCTCGACTTCGAAGGGAAGACCGCCGCCGCCGAGAGCGCATACGTCAAGACACTCGACCTGCGAAGGACGCTCTACGGCGAACAGCACCCGGCGTATGCCTGGACTCTCTTCAACTATTCGATGTTCATCTTCGATCAGGGGCGTTATCAGGAGGCGGCCGACGACAGCCGTAAGATTCTCGCGTTGCGAGGAACGGTTCTCCCGGAGAGTCACCCGTCGATTGCCGCGGCGCTGCAGACGCTCGGCCGCTGTCTCGACCAGCTCGGTGACTTCCCCGGCGGCGAGGCGGCCTTGCAGGAGAGTCTGGCGATTCGGCGGAAGTACAACCCAGCCACGTCATGGGTGATCGCGAGTTCGGAGAGCGTCCTGGGTGATCATTACACCCTGACCAAGGAGTTCGCGAAGGCCGAAGCGTTGCTGGTGCCGGCGCATGCCGTCTTCGTGAAGAACTTCGGGCCGACCCACCCGCGCACGATCACCAGTGCCAAGCGGTTGATCGGCCTGTACGATGCCTGGGGAAAGCCGGGGAAGGCGTCGGCCTACCGTGCCGTGGTGGACTCCGCCTCGGGGTCCTGAGCCGAAACGCCCGCCGATTTCGCCTTCTGGGATGGAGCCATCTTTGCCTCCCGGGAGCCCCATGGTCCAGATCATCATCCGACACCTTTCCGGGGCACGGGCCACCGAGCTGGACGTCATCCCGATCGGGGAGCATCGGGAGCTGATCTTTGGCCGGGCGCGCTCGGCCGCCGTGCGCTTTCATCCGCAGCAGGACCAAGTGGTCGGGCGCTTTCATGCCAGAGTGGTGCCCGTTGGGGTGGCACCCGATGGCTTCATGCTCAGCGATTTGGGCAGTCGAAATGGCACCTTCCTCAACGGCCGGCGCGTCGACGAGCCGATGATTATCCGCCATGGCGACCGGATCCGGTTTGGCGAGGCGGGACCGGAGCTGGAGTTTCTGGTCGAGGTGCCCGCCTCGCTGGACGCGTTGAGAGGGCCGTGAGCGTTCGCACTCCGCCCTGATGTCATCAACGAAACGACCGGAGTGGGGGGAGGCTCCAACCTTCCCCACTCCGATCGTTCGTTGCTGCGGTGCTGCGCGAGGAGTCAGCTGCCGAAGGCGGCGAACCCCACGGTATTGCCACCAGGTTCCTTCACATAGATCTCGGTGCTGCCGTAGAAGGTCTGGTGGCGCGGCTTGATGACCGGAGCGCCGGCCACAGCCTCTGCTGTCTTGTCGAAGTCCTCAACGGTGATGAACAGCGTGATCGAATGTCCTTGGAGCTCGGTGGCAGCTTCCGGCATCTCGGCCACCACCGAGGCGCGAGTCTGATACATCACCTCGATGTTGCCCGCCTTGGCGCTGGCGAAGAGGATCTTGCCGTCGGGGCCCGGCACCTGGTTCTCCACCGCAAAGCCGAAACGCTCGACCCAGAAGGCGAGGCAGGGCTCGACCTGGTCGACGATCATCACGGGGGTGAGCTGCTTGAGCATGCCGAGGGCTCCGTAGTGGTCAAGTATCAGTATACCGAAGGAAACCCGAAAGAACAATAGCTGACTCGCTGGCAGAGTCGCGAAAGGATGCGGCTCCCCACACACTTCATCCTGATCAGGCCGGCCCCCCACCTCCCGGAGCACCAATCCCATGCTTGCCATGCTCGTGGTCGCGTCCTTCGTCCTGCAGGTCCCCCAACCGCCGCCAGCGCCGTTCAAGGAGACGGCCCAGCTGGGAGTGCCGTTCACCGTTGGCACGCAGATGGTTGTCCACGGCTCCAACAAGGAGATCGACACCGGCGATCAACGCATCCTGGTGCTGAATTCCGCGCGGCTGGCGACCAACTACCCCAACATGGCGGAGAACATCACGGCGGGTGCTGGTGAGAAGTTGCTCGTCTTGCGTGGCACCTTCGGCAATCCGTCAACGGTGGTGTTGCCGGTGGGTCCTTCCGCATTCCTGAGCATCCGATTCTTCGACGGCGCGGGGAAGGGAGCGTTCAAGTACGTCGGGATCTATGATCCGAACACGCACCAGGTGGTGCACGCCAATTTGCGCAAGGGGGAGTCGATACCCTTCGACTGCGTCGTTCGGGTTCCGGCCGAATTCAACGAGTTCCGGGTGGGGCTCTATCACCAGAATCGCGCGAAGATCGCCTGGTACGATCTCAACCCGGTCCTCGGCACGATCGCCTCCAGCTTCAGTCCCGACGGGCGGCTGCTGCTCAACGCGGCCTCGGCGCGACGAGACCAGCGCTTCGATCTTGACGAATTCCAGATGAAGGTGCTGGGCGTGTCCGAGCCCGCATCCGTTGGGGGTGTCGCCAAGGGAGATCGGCCGCTGTTGGTCGTCTCCGCCGAGGTGACGAACACCATGCTGCTGCCGGCGCGATGGGGGTGGCAGTACGTCACACCGGAATTGCTGATGCCGAATGGTGCCACCGTCGCGGGGAACGGGGACCTGATCGACAAGGCGACCGACAAGACCTGGTCCGGCGATCTCGCGGCGGGTGCAACCATGACGGCCCAATTCGTCTTCAGGCCAGAGCAGGGGCAGCGGCCGATTGCCTTTCGCTTGACCACGCTGGTGAGCAAGCGGTCGATTCAGGTGACGTTCTAGGATTGCCTCGTGGCGTGCCTCTCGAGTCACGATCTCCAACGGAGTTCGTCATGAAGCAATCAAGTCTGCTCGCCCACCTGATCGTGACGGGACTGCTGGTGATGGGGATGGTCCGACCGGCTGTCGCGCAGGACGCCAAATCGAAACAGGGCACGCTGACGGTCGAGGAGTGCACTGCCTTCAGGGAACGCTGGCGGCCCGATTCATCGCTCAAGGGGCTCAGGTTCCCCGAGGCAACCCAGAAGCTTTCTCTGCCGCTGGCGCCGCGTGATGATGTCGGCAAGGAGATCGAGCTCAAGCTGCTCATCAACGCGCTCGGCGGCGTGGACAGCGTGCGGGCGCGTGGCATGATGTCGAGCACCTACGAGGAGCGGCTTCAGGTGGCGATGAAGCGCTTCCGCTTCAAGCCCGCCACCTGGCAGGGATGCGCCGTGCCGTTCTGGCTGACGCTGCAGGTGACGCCTTAGCTGGTCCCCACTTCAGCAAAGCGGTCGGTCTTGCGCCGACCGGTGCGACTGAGGTCGCGCTCGGCGCCGGGAGCGAGCT
This sequence comes from Gemmatimonadales bacterium, assembly GCA_038205305.1. GTDB lineage: Bacteria > Gemmatimonadota > Gemmatimonadetes > Gemmatimonadales > GWC2-71-9 > Palsa-1233. The sequence goes on along the minus strand of JBBRBZ010000008.1, from coordinate 25,886 downwards.
GGCCGATCTCGTACTCGAAGGCGCGACAGCGCGCCTCGATTGTCGCCATGTCAACGACCTGCCGCGCCGCTCCCGTCGCCATCGCCACCTTGGCCACCGCCATCGCGACCCGCGGTGCCACCCGGAAATCCATTGCCGCCGGGATGATCATCTCTGGTGAGAGTTCGGCGTCGGTCACGCTCGAGGCGATGGCGTGCGCGGCGGCGATCTTCATTTCGTCGGTAATCTGGCGCGCGCGGGTGTCGAGGGCACCGCGGAAAATGCCGGGAAAAGCGAGCGAGTTGTTGACCTGATTGGGCAAATCGCTGCGCCCGGTGGCACAGATCGCGGCACCGGCCGCCTTCGCCTCGTCGGGGAAGATCTCCGGCGTGGGGTTGGCCAGGGCGAAGACGAAGGGGTCCGTGTTCATGCTGCGCACCATCTCTGGCGTGACGGCGCCGGCCGCCGAGAGGCCGATGAAGAGATCGCGCCCGCGCATGGCATCGGCGAGCGTGCCGGTGAGCTGATCGCGATTGGTGATCGCGGCCATCTCCTGCTTGATCCAGTTCATCCCCTTGGCGCGGCCGGTATAGATCACGCCGGTCGTGTCGCACATCACCAGGTCGCCGACCCCGACGCTGATGAGCAGCTTGCTCACCGCGATCGCACTCGCGCCCGCGCCGTTCACCACGATGGAGATGTCCTTGAGATTGCGGCCGGTGATGCGGCAGGCATTCATCACGCCGGCCAGCACCACCACGGCGGTGCCGTGCTGGTCGTCGTGGAAGATCGGAATGTTGGTCTCCTTGCGCAGCCGGTCTTCGATGTAGAAGCAGCGCGGGGCGGAGATGTCCTCGAGGTTCACGCCACCGAAGGTCGGCTCCAGTCGCTTGACGATCTCGACGATCTCGTCCTGATCCTGGGTGCTGAGGCAGATGGGGAACGCCTCGACGCCGCCGAAGGTATGGAAGAGGACGGCCTTCCCCTCCATCACCGGCATGGCAGCGCGGGCCCCGATGTTGCCGAGCCCGAGCACGGCCGATCCGTCGGACACGATGGCGACGAGATTCCGCTTGATGGTGTAGTCGTACACCCATTCCGGGTTGGCGGCGATCATGCTCGCGGGCTCGACCGCACCCGGGGTGAGGTAGAAGAGCGAGAGCACGTGATCGTCCTTGATCGGCACCTTGCTCTGGATCTCGAGCGTCCCCTGATAACGGCGGTGGAGATCGACCGACTGCTCGGCGTAGGAGGCGTCGGCACCCACCGTTGCCGGGACGATGGGAAAGTGGCCGTCATTGATGTAGCGCCGGGTGCGTTCGGCGATCAGCGCTGGGTCGGTGGCGACCTTGGCGGCACCGGTCTCGATGGCGGCCCGGGCGACTGCCTCGGCAATCGCCGGGGCGACGCGATAGTCGAGCACTTTGGGGATGATGTAGTCGGGGTTGAGCTTGTCGTAGGTGACCACATCCGCCAGGGCATGCGCTGCAGCAACGAGCATCTCGTCGTTGACCTCCCTCGCGCGGACATCGAGCAGGCCGCGGAAGAGACCGGGGAAGACGGAGGCGATGTCCATCTGGTTGGGATGATTCGACTGCGCCGTCGCGACCACCACGGCGCCGGCTGCGCGCGCCGTCGCCGGCTCGATCTCGGGCACCGGCCCGGCGAAGGCGAAGATGATCGGGTCGGGCGACATGCTGTGGACCATCTCGGTGGTGACCACGTCGCCGATCGAGAAGCCGATGAAGATGTCGGCGCCGCGGATCACATGCTCGAGCGAGCCGCGCACCCTGTCGGGGTTGGTCTTCTTGGCGATCTCCCATTTGGCCCAGTGCATCGATTCGGGGCGGTAGGGCGTGAGGGCGCCGAAACGATCGCAGACGATGATGTTGCGCACGCCCAGCTTGCGGAGCATTTCGGCAGTGCCAATGCCCGCGGCCCCGGCGCCGTTGATGACCACCTTGAGCGAGTTGAGCTTCTTGTCGACGATCTTGATCGCGTTGAGCACGCCCGCCACCACGCCGACCCCCACGGCCTCGCGGTGGTTGTTGACCACCGGGATGTTCATCGCCCGCTGCAGTTCCTTGCCGATCGTCAGGCACGCCGGGGCGACGATGTCTTCGAGGCAGATGGCGCCGAAGGTGGGCCCCAGGGCGATCACCGTCTCCACGATCTCGCTGATGTCGTGCGTGCTGAGGCAGATCGGCAGGGCGTCGACGCCGGCGAAGGTCTTGAAGACGACGCTCTTCCCCTCCATCACCGGCAGGATCGCCTCGGGGCCGACGTTGCCGAGGCCGAAGGCGGCCGAGCCATCGGAGACGATCGCGACAGTGTTGCCGCGCATCGTCTGGGCGAAGGACTCCGATGGTGTCGCCTCGATGTCGAGACAGGGCTGGGCGACACCCGGGGTGTAGACGGTGCTGAGCACGCTGGCGTCGGTGATGGGGACCTTGGAGGAGACGCCGATCAATCCGGCATATTGCTGACGGTAGGTCATCGCCTCGGAGAGCGGGGCGGCCTGCGCGGGATGGGTCGGTGACTTCATTCCGGGTCCTTGCGTGGAGCACTGGCCCCGAGGGGAGGGCCTCTGTGCTGCTTGATGTTCGACAATCGAGCCGTGAAAGATGGCGAATCCGGGTGGACTGAGCCACCTTGCAGCATGTGGGGAGGGCTACCTGGCCGGATTGCGGGCGAAACGGGAGGCGGCAACACACGGTGAATCGCAGGGCGCGGTTCATTCCCCGCCATTTCCCGCAGGACCCGAGGTGACGGACATGTCGCGCACCCTGTCGAGCATCAACACCGTGGACTCCCACTTCACCAATCGCGCGCCGGCGGTGCAGGCGACCTACGCCGCCCTCCTCAAAGCCGCGCGGAAACTGGGCCCGGTGACGGAAGTGGCCGGCAAGTCGATGATCCGGCTGGCCGGGAAGACCACCTTCGCCGGCGTCTCCACCCGCCAGTCGTGGTTGATTCTCACGCTCAATACGCCGACCGATGTCACCAACAAGCGGATCATGCGGCACGAGCAGCCGGCCGCCGATCGCTGGGAGCTCGAGATCCGGCTGGATGAGCCCGGGCAGGTGGATCGCGACCTGGTCGGGATCCTCGAGCAAGCGTACGCGGTGTCGGCCTGATGTCGGCGCACTTTGTTCCCGTGGCCAGCTACAGCACCGGCATGGAAGCCGAGATGGCCAAGGTGCAGCTCGAAGCGGCCGGCATCCTGGTCCTCACCGGAGGCGAAAACGTGGGGATCTTTGGGGCGGGCTTCGGGGGGCAGGTCGGCGGTGGGGTCACCTTGTCGGTGCCGGAACCGATGTTGATGCTTGCCCAGGAACTGCTTGGATTGCCGCCGATTCTGGCCGACAGCGACCCGGAATCCGCCACGAGCTGAGTCGTGTAGGTAAATCCCTGACAGCCGCGTCGGGGGTTTGCCGTGTCCGTTGGGGATTTTCCCGCTTGGCCTGCTGCACTCCTTCCCGAATAATTCCCGCCTGATACTCGCCATTCCCGACCCGTGGGGTCGGGGGAGCTGAATTCCTGCCCGGGATGGCCGTTCGGGCGTTCGTTTTCTTGTGTTTGAGGCTGACTACATGACCGGTTCAGGTGCTGCTGATGTCGGCACGGTTCCCGCGGGCGTGGTGATGGAAGAGTTCTCCTACGATGATGCCATCGTCAGGAAGTTCCTCTTCGCGACCGTCCTCTGGGGTGTGGTGGGGATGCTGGTCGGGCTGCTGATCGCGCTGCAGCTCGCCAATCCGATCTTCAACTTCGGGATCTCCTTCCTGAGCTTCGGCCGCTTGCGGCCACTGCACACCAACGCCGTGGTCTTCGCCTTCGCTGGCAACGCCTTCTTCACCGGCTGCTACTACTCGACGCAGCGACTGACGAAGGCGCGGATGTTCTCCGACCTGCTGAGCCGGATCCACTTCTGGGGCTGGCAGCTGATCATCGTCAGTGCCGCCGTGACGCTCCCGCTGGGCTTCACCCAGGCCAAGGAGTACGCCGAGCTGGAGTGGCCGATCGACATCATGATCGCGGTGATCTGGGTGATCTTCGCGATCAATTTCATCGGCACATTGGTAAAGCGCAGGGAGCGGCACCTGTACGTGGCGCTCTGGTTCTACCTCGCGAGCATCATCACGGTCGCGATTCTGCACATCTTCAACAACCTGTCGATCCCGGCGGGCCCGTTCAAGAGCTACAGCATCTACGCTGGCGTACAGGATGCCTTCATGCAGTGGTGGTATGGCCACAACGCGGTGGCCTTCTTCCTCACCACGCCGTTCCTCGGCTTGATGTACTACTTCCTGCCGAAAGCCGCCGAGGGGCCGGTCTATTCCTATCGACTCTCGATCCTGCACTTCTGGTCGCTGGTCTTCCTCTACATCTGGGCCGGGCCGCACCATCTTCATTACACCGCCCTGCCGGAATGGGCCTCCACCGTCGGCATGCTGTTCTCTGTCATGCTCTGGGCGCCGAGCTGGGGCGGCATGGTCAACGGCCTGCTCACGCTGCGCGGTGGCTGGCAGAAGGTGGTGGACGACCCGATTCTGAAGTTCTTCGTGGTGGGCATCACCGCTTACGGTATGTCCACGTTTGAGGGGCCGCTGCTCTCCATCAAGAGCGTGAACGCACTGGCCCATTACACCGATTGGATCATCGCGCACGTGCACACGGGCGCGCTCGGCTGGAACGGCTTCATGACTTTCGGCATGATTTACTGGCTGTTGCCGCGACTTTTCCAGACACCGCTCTACAGCAAGAAACTGGCGGGCATTCACTTCTGGATCGGTACCTTCGGCATCCTGCTCTACGTGGTGTCGATCTACAGCGCCGGCGTGACCCAGGGGTTGATGTGGCGCGCCTTCGATGAGACGGGGCGGCTCAGCTATCCCGACTTTGTCGAGACGGTCGTCAAGTTGCTGCCGATGTACTGGATGCGTGTGGTGGGTGGTTCGCTCTATATCACCGGGGTGTTCCTCCTCACTTACAACCTCCTGATGACCTGGCGGGCGCGGCCGGCCAGGTACGACGTCCCGGTGATTCGGGCGCCGGGCCTCAGCCGCTCCTACGTACCGACGCCGCAGCCGAAGCCGGCGGGCGAGGGCTTCTTCGGCTGGGTGTCGGCGATGCGTTATCATCGCGAGTGGGAGCGGATGCCGATCTTCTTCACGGTGCTGGTGGTCATCGCCGTGGTCGTGGCTTCGCTGTTCGAGATCCTGCCGACCTTCCTTATTCGCTCCAACGTGCCGACCATCGCCTCGGTCAAGCCCTACACACCGCTCGAACTCTACGGCCGGGACATCTACATCCGGGAAGGGTGCTTCAACTGTCACTCCCAGATGATCCGACCCTTCCGCTACGAGACCGAACGCTACGGCGAATACTCCAAGCCGGGCGAGTCGGTCTACGACCACCCGTTTCTCTGGGGCTCGCGGCGGATCGGGCCGGATCTGGCGCGCGAGGGCGGCAAATATCCCAACCTCTGGCACGTACGCCACTTTGCTGATCCGCGCGAGGTGACGCCGCGGTCGATCATGCCGTCCTACGCGCTCTTCGCGACCACCCCGATTCCCTGGCAGGTGATCCCCAAGCGCGTGGACGTGATGGCGATGCTCGGCGTACCGTACGGTGACGCGATCAATCACGCCGAGGCGATGGCCAAGGCCCAGGCGGCCGAGGTCGCGGCCGACATCGAGAAGTCGGGCGGACCCGCTGGGCTCCAGGACAAGGAGATCGTCGCGATCGTGGCGTACATTCAGCGCCTGGGCCGGGATATCAAGGCGGGCGCCGCGACCACGGCACCCGTGGCGTCGGCGAGTGCTCCGACGGCTGGAGGTGTCCATTGAGGCTCTCCGATATCATGGCCAACGCCGGCCTGTCGATCTACGCCGAAGTCGCCCTGGTCCTCTTCCTCGTGGCGTTCCTGATCATTGTGTGGTGGGTGTTCCGACGCGCGAATACCGCCCGCTGGAAGTCCGCTGCCCAGATGCCACTTGATGATGTGCACCCTCAGCAGCCGCGCACGCGAAAGGATTGACCGATGGCCGACGACAAGGAGAAGGACCGCCTGCTGGAGCACTCCTACGATGGCATTCAGGAGTACGACAATCCGATGCCGCGCTGGTGGGTCACCATGTTCTGGGCGACGATCATCTTCATTCCGATCTACTTCCTCGACATCGGGGGGCTGGGGATCGGCCCCGGGCGTCTGGTGGTGTACCAACAGGACATGGCGGCCTTCAAGGCGGCGCATCCTGACGAGAAGGCCCCCGACCCGGCGGCGCTGATGGCGGCGGTGGGCGATGCCCACGAGGTGGCAGAGGGGAAGGCGATCTTCGAAAAGAACTGCATCGCCTGTCATGGTGCGGATGGCGGTGGTATCATCGGGCCGAACCTCGACGACGCCTACTGGATTCATGGCGGCAAGATCGAGGAGATCGCGGCGACCGTCGCGGCCGGCGTGCCGGCCAAGGGGATGCCGACCTGGGGGAAGATCCTCAAGCCCAAGGAAGTGGAAGAGGTGGTGGCCTACGTGTGGACGCTTCGCGGGACCACCCCAGCCAAGGCGAAAGCGCCGGAAGGTCAACTGGTCGGACAGTGAGCGCTCCAACCCCCACTGAACGCGTCCTCCCGACGCTGAATCTCGACGGATCGCGCAACTGGATCCGCCCCAAGCCGGCGCATGGACGCTGGTTCACGCGCCGCCGCCTGAGCGCGTACCTGCTGATGGTGGTGTTCTTCGGGTTGCCGCAGCTGACGATTCGCGGCAAGCCGGCGGTGCTGCTGGACATTCCCCACCGGCAGTTCACCATCTTCGGCACCACCTTCCTGCCCACCGATTCCTTGTTGCTGATGCTCCTGCTGGGCAGCGGCTTGGTGGCGATCTTCCTCTTCTCGGCGCTGTTCGGTCGGGTGTGGTGCGGTTGGGCCTGTCCCCAGACGATCTACATGGAGTTCATCTTCCGGCCACTGGAGCGGTTGCTGGAAGGCGGGCGCAGCGGCTCGCTGGCGATTGACCGCGATCGGGGCCGGCTTCACCCGCGACGCCTCTTCAAGAACGCCGTCTACCTCGTGATCGCCGCGTTTCTCGCGCACACCTTCCTGGCCTACTTCGTGGGCGTGCGGGAACTCGAGCGCTGGGTGCGACTCTCGCCGGCCGAACACCCAACGCCATTCATCGTGATGGCGGTGGTCACCACGCTGATCTTCCTCGACTTTGCCTGGTTCCGTGAGCAGACCTGCCTGATCGCCTGTCCCTACGGCCGGTGGCAGGCGGTGCTGCTCGACCGCCAGTCGACGATCGTGGCGTATGACTACACCCGTGGTGAACCGCGCCAGCTCGGCATCAAGCAGCGGCCCGCGACGGCGGGTGATTGCATCGATTGCGGCGCCTGTGTCCAGACCTGTCCCACTGGGATCGACATCCGGAATGGCCTGCAGATGGAGTGCATCCATTGCACCCAATGCATCGACGCCTGCGACCACATCATGGAGCAGGTGGGGAAGCCGAAGGGGCTGATCCGTTACGCCTCGCAGGACGCCCTCGCCGGACTCCGGAAGACGCTGGTGCGCCCGCGGGTCATCCTCTATCCCGCAGCGTTCGCGGTATTCTTCGGTGGCTTCCTGCTGGCGCTGGGGACGAAGTCGGCGGCGGACATCACCATTCTCCGCTCCGGATCGGTCCCCTTCACGGTGGAGGCCGACGGCTCGGTTGCCAACCAGGTCCGCATCAAGATTGTGAACCGTTCGCGTGACGATCATCGCTACGCCATCAGCGTGGTGGGCGCTGACGCCGGACGGGTGATCGTGCCGGAGAATCCGCTGCCGGTAGCAGCCGGGGCGCAGCAGACCACCAGTGTCTTCATCGTCCTGCCGACCAGCGCGTTCCAGGCCGGGCAACACAACATCACGGTGCGGATCACCGACTCCGGCGATTTCAGCGGTGACTTCCCGTTCAACCTTCTCGGCCCAAGCAGTGCGGGCGGGACCACGCCATGAGTCCCCTCATCCCCAAGGACCGCATCTGGCCGGTGATCATCATTGCGGTGCTGGTCACCGACGTCACGGTCGGCTTCGCGATGATGCGTCTGGCGTCCGATGACCCGCATGCCGCCATCGAATCAGATTACTACCAGAAGGCGATCACCTGGGACTCGACCATGGCCCAGGCCACCCGGAACAGCGAACTCGGCTGGATGCTGACGCCCTCGCTGGGGGCGATCTCGGTGCGCCACGAGGCGCCGCTCACGCTCGACTTGCGTGATGCCAACGGTGCGGCCGTGGTGGGTGCGACGATCCTGGTTGAGGCGGTGCAGGTGGCCCACGCCGAGGAGATTCAGCACATCACCCTCACCAGTGACAGCGCCGGGGAATACCGTACCACGCTGCCGATGACCCGCAGCGGACTCTGGGAACTTCGGGTGATCGCCACGCGGGGGGCTGACCGGTTCACCAACGAGGCTCGCCTCGATGCCTCGACCACCGGGATGGCGGCGATCATCACCGCCCGTCCCGGCGACGCGACGCCCGGGAAGCTCAAGGCCGGCCTGCGCCCCACCGGATCGTGAGTTGTCGGAGTGACGCTCGTCCTCGCCGTCCTGGTTGCGTCACTCCTCGGCAGCGTCCACTGCGCGGCGATGTGCGGGGCGTTCGTCTGCTTTTACGCGACGAGTGAACCGGCGGGGTCCTGGCGCCGTGAGGGGGCCGGACATGCGGCGTACAATCTCGGACGGCTGATCTCCTATCTCACTCTGGGCGCCATCGCGGGCAGCGTGGGCGGCGTGCTTGATCGCGCCGGCACACGCGCTGGCATCAACGGAACGGCGGCCGTCATGGCCGGCGTGTTGATGGTGGCGTGGGGCACTGCGGCAATGCTGGTGGCTCGCGGCGTGCGGGTCCCAGCGCCGGGAGTGCCGGCGCCGTGGCAGCATGCCATGGGATCCGTGCTGCAGCGAGTGCGTTCCCGGCCGCCAGTGGTTCGCGCAGCGATCACCGGTCTGGTGACGACGCTGCTCCCCTGCGGCTGGTTGTATGCCTTTGTCGTCACGGCGGGCGGCGCGGGATCGATGGCGCGCGGTGCGCTGGTGATGCTGGTCTTCTGGGCCGGGACGTTGCCGATGATGGTGGCCGTGGGACTCGGGGCGCGCCGATTTCTCGGGCCGTTCCGGAGCCGGATGCCGATGATCAGTGCCGCGGTCATCGTGCTGCTCGGACTGCTCTCGATCGCCAATCACTTCGGGCTGCTGCCCGGGATGCACGGGCTGCATCGGCTGATGCCGCCGGTGCCGGCGACTGGCCCCGAGGCCGCGATGCCGATGCCATGACGCGCGCCGCCCCAAGCTCACGCGAGCCGGTGATCGGCACCGCCTGCACGCATTGCGGGCTGGCGGTGCCACGCGCCCTGGTGCACGATGGTGACGGTCCGCAATTCTGCTGTGCGGGCTGTCACGCAGCGTACGACATTCTCCAGTCCAGCGGGTTGTCACAGTACTACGCCTTCCGCGACAAGCGGGAGGTGCCCGTGCGGCGCAGCGGCCGCAGTTTCGAGGAATTCGATCACCCGGCCTTCGGGGAACTCTACGTTCAGGGTATTGAAGGCGGTCGATCGCGCATCGAGTTGTATCTGGAAGGGGTGCACTGCGCCAGCTGCGTCTGGCTGGTCGAGCGGGTGCCACTGCTTCTGCCCGGCGTGGCGCGGGCTGAGCTCGAGGTCCGGCGGTCACTGGCGCGGATCGAGTGGGACGCGAGCATGGTATCGCTCTCGAGCATTGCCCGGACCCTCGACCAGCTCGGCTACACGCCGCATCCCTTTCGCGGCGTGGCGCGCGATGAGATGCGGCGGCGGGAAGATCGTGCCATGCTCACCCGCATTGGAGTGGCCGGGGCGATCGCCGGCAACGTCATGCTGCTGGCTCTGGCGCTCTATGCCGGTGGTCCGCATGGGATGGAGCCGCGCTATGTCTTGCTATTCCGTTGGCTGAGCCTGGTGCTGACGATTCCGGCGGTGCTGTATCCCGGACGGATCTTCTTCACCGGAGCGTGGGGCGCACTGCGCAGCCGCACGCTGCACATGGACCTGCCGATCGCGATTGCCCTGGGTGCGGGTGTCACGCGTGGCGCGATCAACACCATCACCGACAGCGGCCCGATCTACTTCGACGGGGTCTGTCTCCTCATCTTCCTGCTGCTGGTCGGGCGGTTTCTCCAGCAGCGTGGCCAGCGAACGGCCAACGATGCGGCTGAATTGCTCTACGCGCTGACACCGACCACCGCGCGCGTGATCGAGGATGACGGCGTCGAGCGCGACCTGCCGGTCGTGGGGTTGTTGCCCGGCATGCAGGTGCTGGTGCGCGCCGGGGAGAGCTTCCCCGCTGACGGCGTGATCACCGTTGGCGAGAGTTCGGTGAACTCCGCCTTGCTCACGGGTGAATCGCATCCGACGTCCGCCACGGCTGGTACCGCGGTGTTCGCGGGAACGCTGAACCTGACGGCACCGGTACAGCTGCGCGTCGAGGAGAGTGGCGCCTCGAGCAGACTCGCGAAGATTCTCCGGCAGGTCGAGGAGAGTGCGCAGCGCCGCGCGCCGGTCGTGCTGCTCGCCAACCAACTCTCGGGTTATTTCGTCGGCGCGGTGTTGGTGCTCGCGGTGATCACCTTCCTTGTGTGGGTCTCACGCGGCGAAGCTCGGGCATGGGATCATGCCATCGCCCTGCTGATCGTCACCTGTCCCTGCGCGTTGGCACTGGCCACGCCTCTCGCCGTAACGGCCGCGGTGGGAAGGGCGGCGCGCGCGGGGATCTTCATCAAGGGGGGCGACGCGCTGGAATCGCTCACACATCCTGGTGAATTGATTCTCGACAAGACGGGTACGCTCACCGAGGGACGCACGTCGTTGGTGCGCTGGATCGGGGATGATGCCGTGAAGCCGATGATGCTGGCCCTCGAGGCCGGGTCATCCCACCCGATCGCCGATGGCTTTCGCCGGGCATGGCCCGGGCTCGCGACAACGCCGGTGCAAGATTTGGCACACCATGTGGGCGCCGGCATTGTTGGTACCGTCGACGGTCACGTGGTGGTGGTCGGTTCGCCCGCGTTTGTGGCCGAGCGCGCCACCGGGGGTGCGCAGTTGCTGGCCCAACTCGACGCGTCGGAACTGACCCCCGTGGTGGTGGCCGTCGATGGGCTGGTCGTGGCGGTGGCGGGCATTGGTGATCGGGTGCGGGACGATGCGGCGGCGGCGCTCGCGGCACTGCGGCGCCGTGGATGGCGCACGACGCTGCTTTCGGGCGATGCCCCGCGGGTGGCCGCACTGGTCGGCGCGCGATTGGGCTTTGCGCCAGAGGAGATCATTGGGGGGGCGAGTCCGGAGCAGAAGCTCGCGCTGGTTCGCGAGCGGCTGGCGCAGCGGAGTGATGCAACCCGGCCCGTGGTGATGGTCGGTGATGGCGTCAACGATGCCGCCGCCATCGCGGCCGCGACGGTCGGCGTCGGGGTGCATGGCGGGGCGGAGGCGTGTCTCGCGTCGGCGGATATCTATCTCACCACGCCGGGGATCGAGCCCTTGGTGCGGTTGGTGGAAGGATCGGCGCGCACGATGCACGTCATCCGCCGGAACATCGGCTTCGCCCTTGGCTATAATGCAGTCGGTGTGGCGCTGGCGATGAGTGGCCTGATTTCCCCCCTGGTGGCCGCATTGATGATGCCGGCGAGTTCCCTCACGGTGCTGCTGGGCAGTTGGCTGGGGCGGTCGTTCGAGGCGGCCGACCCTCCCCGATTGCTCGACCGCGACACCGTCGGCCCCGTTTCAACGCTGGAGTCCGCTGCATGAGCGTGTTGTTCATCGTCGTCCCACTCGCCCTGATCGTGGTGGCGGCCGCCGTGGCCGCCTACGTTTGGTCGGCGCGCGGGGGACAGTTCGACGATCTCGACACGCCGGCCCTGCGGATGCTCCACGACGACGAGGCTCCGGCTTCCCGGGTCGCGCCACCGACGAAGGGGGCGTGAGCGCCGGCAACCCGCGGCGATCCGCTCGCGAGATCGGCCTCCGACTGACCGCCATCTTCGAGGCGACCAAGGGTGGCCTCGTGCTGCTCGCCGGCTCGGGGATGCTCATGCTGGTCCATCGCGACGTGCAGGAGGTGGCCGAGCAATTCATTGGGCGCCTTCACCTCGACCCCGCTGGACGCTACCCCAGAATCTTCCTCCGGGTCGCGACCGAGGCGACACCGACCAAGCTCCGGCTCCTCGCACTGGTTGCGTTGGTGTATGCCATCATCCGCTTCGTCGAGGCCGCCGGGTTATGGCACGCCCGCCGGTGGGCGGAGTGGCTGGGGGTTGCCAGCGGACTGATGTACCTCCCGATCGAGGTCCGGGCGCTGATTCGTCGGCCGGGAATTGAGCCGTTGATTGCCCTCACCCTCAACCTCGGCGTGGTGCTCTTCCTCGGCCTCCAGCTCGAGGGGCGCAAACAAGGCCAGCGCGAGGCCGCCCCTTCCGAATAGAATCCGGGCGCGGCGTCTTACCCTCGTTGTCCGGTAAATGGTACAAAATGAAGTCGGATGCCGACCGGAAGGGTTCGGGACGCTTCGGAGTGGAGCAAGCCATTTCGCCATAATGAGTTGAAATCTCATTTTGACGATTTTCCCCACGTTTTACCCCATTCTCACTGTCAAATTTTTATCCAGGTGCAATTGCCAGCCAGCTGGTCCGATACTCTACGGACTCAGCGGGTGCAAGTCGGAACTCTTGCGTCGTCCTTGGACAGATCACTCCCCCGGTTTGCAACGGCACAAATACCATGCACGGCGCGCTCACTGGAGACACAGCGCAGGGATGAGTCACATGGCGGCACCAAGTCGCGTAGAAGTACCGAGCCATCGGCAGCTGGTCGCACCACAGACGCCCGCTTCGACGACGGTTCCGAGATCGACTCTGAATCCCTCCCGCCGGCTCTCGGCGGCGGTCGCCTCGGCGCGGACGGCCCCCAAGGGCCGCATATGGTGGCTCCTGCTGATCGGGCTGCCGCTGGCGATCGTCAACCTCGTTGGTTCGCCGTACTACCTCGACCCGATCGGGGTGCGGGTGCGCCACCCGTGGCATGCGTGGCTGCGTCCTTCCGGGTACGTGGGGCAGACCGCCGGCATCATCGCTTTCCTGATCTTCCTGGTCCTCTGGCTCTACCCCTTTCGCAAGAAGTACAAGCGCCTGGCCATCCTCGGCACGCTCGGCAAGTGGATGGATGTCCACGTCGCGTCCGCCCTGGCGTTGCCCCTCCTCCTGGCGATCCACGCCTCGTGGCGGGCCGACGGGCTGATCGGGCTCGGCTTGATGTCGATGCTGGTGGTGATCGCGAGCGGCGTCGTGGGCCGATACATCTACACTCGCATTCCTCGCGCCCGCAGCGGCGTGGAGCTGACGCGTGATGAGGTCTCGGCCAAGCGACGTGAGCTGATCGCGCTGCTCTCGGCGACGACGGGCCTAAGCGAAGCGGTGGTGGACCGCACCCTCGACGTGACGCCGGGCGGCTCCGAGGATGCGAGTCTGCTGCGGATCCTCTGGCACATGCTCTCGAACGACCTGCTGCGCTGGAAGCGGACGCGCGAACTGCGCACGCGCTGGGCAGCGGTCGCTCCCGCCGGTCGGCCGTTGAGCAGCCGTGCGCTCGCCGATGCGGTGGAGCTGGCCGGTCTCGAGATGTCGCTGGCGCAGCAATCGCAGATGCTGGAGGCCACCCAGCGCGTGTTCCGCTTCTGGCATGTGGCGCATCGCCCGTTCGCGATCACGGCGCTGATCGCCGTGGTCATTCACGTGATCGTGGTTGTCGCGGTAGGCGCGACATGGTTCTAGGGGCCAGGCATGGGTGACATGGTGTACACGACCCTGGGCTTCCTGCTCGTCACTGGCATCGTGATGTGGCTGCACCTGCGTTCCCGAGGCGAAGGGAGCGGGGGGCCGGTCGCGGCCACGGCGGCGCGTGACGGGGTGGCGTGTCCGAAGTGTCAGGCCCACGTGCCGCATGGATCGGTGTTCTGTCCCGCGTGTGGCGTCCCGCAACAGGTCTACGAACTGGTGCAGTCCCCCACGGCCCAGGGTGAGGCCACGGGGACCGGTCCGGCGCGGGCCGCGGTCCGCACCGACATGTGCGTCGGGTGCGGGACCTGCGTGGCGGCGTGCCCGATCCCCGGGGCGATCACCATGCGCGGCAAGCTCGCAGTGGTCGACAACGCGTTGTGCGAGGGTCACGGCGAATGCGTGGCGGCATGCCCCATCGGGGCGATTTCGGTGAATGCCGGCACGGCCGTCAATCGGGTGGTGGTGCCGCTGGTGGACACCCATTTCGAGACCAACGTCCCCGGCCTGTTCATTGTGGGGGAGCTGGGGGGACGCGGGCTCATCAAGAATGCGGTGAACGAAGGGAAGATGGCGGTCGAGCACGTGGTGTCGTTGCTCCCGCCCGGAACGCCGCGCGCCGATGGGCAGGACGATGTCGTTGATGTCGCCGTCGTGGGGTCGGGGCCGGCCGGCCTCAGCGCCGCGATGGAGGCGCTCCGGTGCGGGCTCAGCTACGTGGTGCTCGAGCAAGGGTCGATCGCCGACAGCATCAGGAAATATCCTCGCCACAAGCTGATCCTCGCCGAGTCGGTGCAGATCCCGCTCTACGGCGACCTCTGGGTGGCTGATGCCTCGAAGGAGGCGCTGCTCAACGTCTGGGAGACGATCGTGGCCAACACCGGCCTCCAGGTGATCACCCACTCACGGGTCGAGAACATTGCGCGGGACAGCGGCATCTTCACTGTCACCACGTCCACCGGCATGCATCGCGCGCGCACGGTGGTGCTGGCGATGGGGCGGCGAGGATCGCCTCGCCAGCTCGGCGTGCCCGGTGAAGAGCTGGGGAAGGTGTTCTACGACGTCATGGAGATGGAGCAGTTTGGCGGGCGGCGTGTGCTGGTGGTGGGCGGCGGTGACAGCGCGGTGGAGACGGCGGTCGGACTGGCGAATCAGCCGGGTACCGAGGTGCTCCTCTCCTATCGGGGCGACGAGTTCACGCGCATCAAGGAGCGGAATCGCGAGAAGATCACCAAGGTGATTGCGGCCCGGAAGGTGAAGCCGCTGTTCGGTAGCACGGTCCGCGAGATCCGACCGGACGTGGTGCTGCTCGAGGTCAGCGGCGAGACGATGATCGTCCCCAACGATTTCGTCGTGGTGCGGGTGGGCGGCAACGCCCCGACTGCGTTTCTCGAGAAGATCGGCGTGCGCATCGTGCAAAAGGATGTTCCCATCTCGCGCGACCAGGTGAGGGCAAGCTGATTGCGCGCCGTCACTCGCGTCGGGCTGCTGCTGGCCCTCGTCGTCCCGGCTCGCGCCGCTGCGCAGATTTCGCCGGGGCCGCTGGCACGCGCCCACGCCGCGCTGGAGGGGGCGACCAACTGCGCCCAGTGTCACGGGCTGCATCGCGAGCCGATGAACCAGCTCTGTCTCGATTGTCACAAGGAGATTCGCTGGCTGATGGACGCCGGTCGCGGGCTGCACGCACGCGAGGCGAAGGATCCCAAGGTCACCTGTGCCAGTTGCCATCCGGATCACGCGGGCAAGGATTTCGCTCTTGTCGCCTGGAAGGAAGGGGCATCGGCGCGCTTCGATCATCGACGCGCGGGGTTCACCCTCGAGGGGAAGCACACCACGGTGGCATGCGACAAGTGCCATGTCGTCGCGTTCCGGGTCTCGACGGCGGCCACGCTGTCGAAGCGACGGAGTTCACCGGGGTGGCTGGGGCTGGAGACGACCTGCGCGTCCTGCCACCGGCGCGACGATCCGCACGACGGGTCGCTGGGGCTCAAGTGCGAGAGCTGCCACGAAGTGAAGAACTGGAAGCCGGCCGGCAAGTTCGAGCATGCCCAGGCGCGCTACCCGCTGACGGGAAAGCACCTCGACGTGGCGTGCGACAAGTGTCACCTCGCCGCTCAGCTCAAGTTGAAGACCGACTCTGCCGGGAATCGGATTCCGCAGTTCCGGCCGCTGCCGTTCGCCGAGTGCTCGTCGTGTCATGCCGATCCACACCAGGGGCGACTGTCGTCGAAGTGCAGCTCGTGTCACACCACGCGTGGCTTCGCAGTGATCGACAAGTCCGGCTTCAATCACTCGGCCACACGGTATCCGTTGCTTGGGAAGCACCGCACGGTCTCGTGCGATGCCTGTCACGGGACCAATCTTGCCAATCGGAACCCGGCCTCGACGAGCTGCGCCAGCTGCCACGCCGACCGGCACCGTGGCGAGGCGACAATTGCGGGCAAGGCGGTGGACTGCGCCGCGTGTCACCGGGTCGAGGGATTCACGCCGGCGACGTTTACGGTGGCGCAGCACCAGGCCACGGGCTTCGCGTTGTCGGGAAAGCATGCGGCGGTGCTGTGCGCGAGTTGCCACACCTCGGTGCCGGCCGCCCCGGCGACCGGTACCGGGGGGACCGGGCGGAAAAGCGCCGCGACTGTGGTGCGAATCCGGCTGCCGTTTGCCAAGTGCAGCTCCTGTCATGCCGACGCCCACGGTGGGCAACTGGTGGCGCGGGTGGGCAGCGGGGCGTGCGCGGAATGTCATCGCGATACCGGCTGGAAACCGAGCAGTTTCTCGGTTGCCAACCATGCGCAACTCCGCCTGCCACTCGAGGGACGCCACGCCGAGGTGCCGTGCGCCTCGTGCCACGCGGCAACGCGACCCGGCCTGCCGCTGCTCGCCAAGGCGGCACCGCTCGGGACCGCGGGGTTCGTGTTCGCGGTGCCGGAGATCGAGTGCGCTTCCTGTCACGCGGACCCGCACGCCGGTCGGTTTGCCGCCGGGGGTGCGATGCCGGTGGCCGGTGGCTGCCGCAGTTGCCACGACGCGCAGGCATTCCGTCCGTCCAAGGTGGACCTCGCGCGTCACGCCGACTTCAAGTTTCCCCTCGAGGGCGCGCACCGCGCGACACCCTGCGTGGCATGCCATTCTGGACTGAAGGCGTCGGGGGCGGGATCGTTCCTGGTCCGCGCCGTGAAGGCCGGTCCGGCGCTGGTGCTTGCCGCGGACCATGGCACGACCTGTCAGGCCTGCCACGAGTCGCCGCACGGGTCGCAGTTCTCCGCCCGCAAGGACGGCGGTCGTTGCGAGGGATGTCACACTTCCGATGCCTTCGTGCCGGCGTCCCGGTTCAATCACGATCGCGATTCGCGCTTCACGTTGAAGGGCGCGCACGCCAAGGTGGCGTGTGCCGCCTGCCACAAGCCAGTGAATGGACCGGGCGGTTCGTCGCCGGTGCTCTACCGACCGCTCTCCATCAAGTGCGAGAGTTGCCACGCGTCCAAGCCGACCGGGGGTGGTAGATGACACGTCATCGGAGTGTCTGGCTGGTGGGGGCGATCCTCGCGCTGCTGGGGTCCCCGCTCCCGGCACAGGGGATCCAGAACCCGCACGGGGCCTCGGTCGGTACCTGTGCCACCTGCCACGTGGCAAGCGGCTGGCGACCAGTGAAGATCTCGCCGACCTTCCACCATGCGGAGAAGACCTTTCCGCTTGATGGGGCGCATGCCGCGGTGAAGTGTGCCAGCTGCCACAAGTCGCTCGATTTCTCGGTCACCAAGAGTGCGTGCGCGAGCTGCCATCAGGACGTGCATGATGGCGAGCTCGGGATTACGTGTGCCCGCTGTCATACCACCCGCAGTTTCACGGATCAGGCGCGGTTGTCTCGTCTGCATGAGACGACGCGTTTCCCGTTGCGCGGCGCCCACGCGACCGTGACCTGCGAGGCGTGCCACACGCGGACCCCGTCGGGTCAGCCGCAATTTGCCAACCGTCCGACCAGCTGTGTCAGTTGCCACGTGGCGAAGTACGACCAGACCACGTCGCCGAACCACAAGGCGGCGGGTTTCCCGCAGGACTGCGCCACCTGTCACACCAGCACGACCTGGGTCGGGGCCACCTTCGACCACTCGACAACGCAGTTCCCGCTGACCGGCGGGCACCAGACGGTCGCCTGTGCGTCGTGCCACGGTGACGGGGTCTACCAGGGGAAGCCGACCACGTGCGCGTCCTGCCACATGACGACGTTCAACGCCACCACCAATCCGCCGCATGCGGCCTCGGGGTTGCCGACGACCTGCGCTACCTGCCACACCACCACCGCGTGGTCGTCGGCCGGTCCGTTCGATCATGCCGCCACCCAGTTTCCGCTCACCGGCGCGCACCAGACGGTCGCGTGTCTCGAGTGCCACGTCGGCGGAGTGTACAAGGGCACGGCGACGACCTGCGTCTCCTGTCATCAGGTGGCATTCACCAATTCCAAGGCGCCACCACATGTGGCGTCGGGGTTCGCCACCACCTGTGCCACCTGTCACAGCACCACGGCGTGGCAGGGGGCGCCGTTCGACCACGCCACCACCCAGTTCGCGCTCGCCGGGGCGCACCGCACCGTGACCTGCGCGCAGTGTCACGCGGATGGCGTGTACCGGGGGAAGTCGACCAGCTGCGTCTCCTGCCACCAGACGGCCTTCAATAGCTCCACGGCGCCGCCGCATGTGGCGTCGCACTTTGCCACCACCTGCGCGAGCTGTCACACCACCACGGCCTGGCAGGGCGCGACCTTTGATCACGCGAGTACCCAGTTCCCGCTCACGGGTTCGCACCGCGCCGCGTCGTGTCTGTCGTGCCATACCGGTGGAGTGTACCAGGGACTGCCGTCGGCGTGCCGTGCCTGTCACCAGACCAAGTACGACCAAACCACGGCACCCCCGCATGCCGGGGCCGGCTTTCCGACCACCTGTGCCACCTGTCACACCACCAGCGACTGGCACGCGGCAACGTTCGACCATTCCACGACGCACTTCCCGCTCACCGGATCGCATCAGGCGGTGAGCTGTGCGCAGTGTCACAGTGATGGCGTGTATGCCGGCAAGCCGACGACGTGCGTGTCGTGCCATCAGTCCAACTACACTGCCACCACCACGCCGGCGCACCAGGCGGCGGGATACTCGACCGACTGTGCGACCTGCCACACCACCAGCAGCTGGCAGAGCGGTTCGTTCGATCATTCGACGACGCGGTTCCCGCTCACCGGTGCGCACCGCACCCAGCTCTGTGCCTCGTGCCACAGCGACGGTGTCTTCCAGGGCAAGTCAACGGCCTGTGCCTCATGCCACCAGGCCAGCTACGATGCGACCACCACGCCGGCCCACGCCGCCGCCGGATTCCCGAATACCTGCGCGACCTGTCACACGACCACGGTGTGGACCGGGGCGGTCTTCAATCACGCCGCGACGCAGTTCCCGCTCACCGGGGCCCACCAGGCCGTCGCCTGCGCCAGTTGCCATGGCGACGGCGTGTACCACGGCAAGCCGACCACGTGCGTCTCGTGCCACCAGACCACCTTCAACGCGACCACCACGCCACCGCATGCGGCCTCGGGTTTCCCGACTACCTGTGCCACCTGTCATACTACGACGGTGTGGACCGGGGCGGTGTTCAATCACTCCGCGACGCAGTTCCCGCTCACCGGAGCGCATCAGGCGGTCGCCTGCCTGAGCTGCCACGGCGACGGCGTCTATCACGGCAAGCCGACGAGTTGCGTCTCCTGTCACCAGACCAACTTCAACGCCACCACTACGCCACCGCATGCGTCGTCGGGCTTCCCGACCACCTGTGCCACCTGTCATACCACCACGGTGTGGACCGGCGCGGTCTTCGATCACTCGACCACGGCGTTTCCGCTCACCGGCACGCACCGGACGGCGGCCTGCCTGACCTGTCACACCAACGGTGTCTATCACGGGCTGCCATCGGCCTGCGCCTCCTGCCACCAGGCGGCGTACAACGCGACGACCACGCCGCCACACGCTGCGTCGGCCTTCCCGAACACCTGCGCCACCTGCCACACGACCACGGCGTGGACCGGGGCGGTGTTCAACCATTCGGCGACGCAGTTCCCGTTGACCGGAGCACACCAGGCCGTGGCCTGCCTGAATTGCCACGGGGACGGGGTCTATCACGGCAAGCCGACCACGTGCGTCTCGTGTCACCAGACCACCTTCAACGCCACCACGGCGCCACCACACGCGGCGTCGGGCTTCCCGACCACCTGTGCGACCTGTCATACCACGACGGTCTGGACCGGGGCGGTGTTCGACCATTCGAGCACGGCGTTCCCGCTCACCGGGACGCACCGCACGACGACCTGCCTCTCGTGCCACACCAATGGCGTCTACCACGGACTACCCTCGACCTGTGCCTCGTGCCACCAGGCGACGTACAACGCCACGACCACGCCGCCGCACGCCGCTTCCGGTTTCCCGAATACCTGCGCCACCTGCCACACGACCACGGTATGGACCGGGGCGGTGTTCAACCATTCGGCGACGCAGTTCCCGTTGACCGGCGCGCACCTCGCGGTGACCTGTGCGAGCTGTCATGGTGACGGCGTGTATCACGGCAAGCCGACCACCTGTGTCTCGTGTCATCAGGTGAACTTCAACGCCACCAGGGCGCCACCGCATGCAGCGTCGGCGTTTCCCACGACCTGCGCCACCTGTCACACCACCACCACCTGGGTCGGCGGGACGTTCAACCATTCAACGACCACCTTCCCGCTGACGGGCGGGCACAACGGCGTCAGCTGCAACTCATGCCACGGGGACGGCCTCTATCACGGCAAGTCGACGGTCTGCTCGACCTGTCACCTGACCGATTTCAATGCGACGACGAACCCGAACCATCGCACGGCGCATTTCCCGACCACCTGCACCAGCTGTCACACCACGACGGTGTGGACCGGGGCGACGTTCAACCACGACCCCTGGTTCCCGATCTATTCGGGTCACCACAACAATCGCTGGACGTCGTGTACCGACTGCCACCAGACGTCGAACTACACCGTCTTTACCTGTGCGACGTGCCACACCCAGTCGCAGATGGACAGCAAGCATCGCGGTCGATCGGGCTACAGTTTCACGCCGGCAGCGTGCTACAGCTGCCACCCGCGCGGGAGTGCTGGGTGATCCGCCGGGCGGCACTCATGCCACTGCTGGCGGTTGGGCTGGTCCTCCCGGTCGCCGCCCAATCGCGGCCGGTGGCAGCGTCACCTGCCCGACCCACCGTGGCGTACAGCTGGACGACGGTCAGCTACCTCAGCGGGACGATGGCCTACCTGACCGCCGGAACGAAGCAGGGCATCAAGGCCGGTGCCCATCTGGAGGTGTTGCGGGGCGGGGCAGTGATCGCCGATCTCACTGCCGCCTTCACATCATCGAACCAGTCCTCCTGCAACATCACCAAGTCGACGATGGCGATCGCCGTCGGTGACTCGGTACGCTACCTGCCCGTGGCCGATGCGGCACCGGCGCTCGGCGAGCATACCGCCACCGGATCGGTTGCGGTGGTCCGACGCTCCGCCACCACCCATCGCCCGATCCGCGGGCGTGTCGGAGTTCGATATCTGACGGTGGAAACGGGCGCCGGTACCAGGCTGACCCAGCCGGCGTTCGACCTGCGGCTCGACGGCCAGCAGATTGGAGGCACCTCTCTCGGCATTGCCGTGGACGTGCGGGCGCAGCGCTCCTCCTATTCCGGGCTGAGTAGTGCCTCGCCGACGTCGTTGAATCGGGTCTACCAGGCGGCAATGCTCTGGAATCGACCTGGAGGAGGTCCCCGCGTCTCGGTCGGGCGGCAGTTCGCGGGGGCGCTGTCGACCATCGGCATCTTTGATGGCGTCGCGCTCGATTTTGACGGCGAGCGCATGTCATATGGGCTCCTGGCCGGCGCCCAACCGGAGGCTGCGACGTTTGGGCTCTCCGGGGCGACCAAGGAGTACGGCGGCTATGCCCAACGGCACAATCGGATCGGGGCGCCAACGCCCTGGTCGCTGACCCTCGGCGCCATCGGTTCGTACACCAATGGGCAGATCGACCGGGAGTTCGGCTATCTCCGACTTACCTACAACAGCCGACACCTCTCGATCTTCGGGACGGAGGAGATCGACGCGAACCGCGGCTGGAAGCGCACGCTCGAAGGCTCCTCCACCACGTTGACCTCGTCGTTCCTCACCGCGCAGATCTCGGCGTCGGATGGCGTCTCCTTCTATGGCGGATTCGACAATCGCCGCAGCGTGCGGCTCTACCGCGACTATGTGAATCCGGAGATCTCCTTCGACGACGCCTTCCGACAGGGCGTCTGGGGCGGCACCTCGCTCACCTTCCTCAAGCATGTTCGCATCACGGCGGATGCCCGGAGCAGCAGCGGAGGTACCGAAGGAAGTGCGAATTCCACCTCGGCGACGGTCGCACTCACTCGACTCACCCCGCTTCACCTCGGGCTGCGGGCGCGCACCACGCAATACAGCGGGCAACAGTCCAGCGGGTCGCTCTCGTCGGCGTCCCTCGAGATTGCGCCGGTCAATGCGATTCGCTTGGAGCTGACTGGCGGCCTTCGGAGTGCCACCTATCCGCTCTCCGGGGCGCCCGCTACCCGCCTGACCTGGACGGGCGTGGATGCGGACATCGGGATCAGTCGGCGCGTCTACCTGATGCTGTCGACCTACCGCGAATCGGGCGCGCCGGACCGCACCATCCAATCCTACTTCTCGCTCAGCTACCGCTTCTAGGCCGGCCAGTCTTGCAGAGTGGAACCCCGGCGGTGGGTCTGCCGTAGGGGTGAGTTCCATGAACGATTTCACTCCGGACACCGAGCCCGCCGGCGCCATGGCGCCTCCGAACCGGCGGCCCCCGACCGCCGTGGCGCTGGCGACTCCCCCCGCGCCGCTGCCGTCGCGTCGGCGAGTGGCTGTCGGTCGTCGCTCCCTGCTCGATTTCGCGCGAGGGGCGGCGCTGCTGGTACTCGACGTAGCGGACGACCTGGCCGACTTCCTCATCTCGCATCACTGACGCCGAGGACTGCCGGTAGTCAGGGTGGCGCTCCGCTGCTACGTTCCGCGAGTCCGCTGCCATTCCCTCCTGCCAGGCCAGACCGATGACTGCTCGCGCATTCCTCGCCGTTCTCCTCACCGGTTCGACGGTGCTTCCACTCCACGCCCAGCAGGGCCGTGGTCTCGGCGACTCGACCGCCGCCGCCGCGGCGGTACCCAAGCCCATTCACGCGACCACGCACCACACCGCAACGATCGGCGGAAAGCGGATCGACTACGACGCCACCGTGGGGAACATCATTCTCCGCAACAAGGACGACGAACCGATCGGCGAGTTGATCTACACCGCCTACACCATGAGCAACGTGTCGGATGCGAGCCACCGCCCGCTCATGTTCGCCTACAACGGCGGACCCGGCTCGGCGTCGCTGTGGGTCCACATGGGACTGCTGGGGCCGCGACGGGTGGACACTCCCGATGGCGAGCACGCCGCGCCGCCGCCCTACAAGCTGGTGGACAACCCGTACAGCATGCTCGACAAGGCCGACCTGGTGTTCATCGACCCGATCGGCACCGGCTTCAGCAAGCCGGTGGGGAAGGGGAAAGGGTCGGACTTCTGGGGCGTGGACCAGGACGCGTCATCGCTGGCCCAGTTCATCAGCCGCTACCTGAGCGAGGCGGGGCGCTGGAACTCTCCGCGCTACCTCATGGGAGAGAGCTACGGGACCACCCGCTCGGCAGTGCTGTCCGCCACACTGCAGGGCCGCTACAGCATCGACCTCAACGGAGTGATCTTGCTCAGTTCGGTGCTCGACTTCCAGACCATCACCTTCGATGCCGGCAACGACATGCCGTTCATCATGTACCTGCCATCGTACGCCGCCGTAGCGTGGTACCACAAGGCGCTGCCCAATCGCGCCGCGACCTTGCGACCGTTCCTGACCGAAGTCGAACAGTTCGCCACCCACGACTACGCCACCGCCCTGCTCGCCGGCGGGAAGCTGCCGACCGCGGAACGCAGCCGGATTCTCGATCGGCTGCAGGTCTACACCGGACTGAGTCGCGACTACCTCGACAAGGCCGACCTGCGCGTGACGGCGAGTCAGTTCGAGAAGGAGCTGCTGCGTGAGCACGGTGAGGTGGTGGGCCGACTCGACGCGCGCTTCTTGGGCGAGACCGGATCGCTGCTGGCCGAGAATGCACCGTACGATCCGCAATCATCGGCGATCAGCTCGCCCTACGTGTCGCTCTTCAACCAGTACATGCATGAGGAGTTGAACTTTGGTCGCGACCGGCTCTACGCGGTGAGCGGCGGGACGGGGGGCTGGGACTGGAACCACGGCGGCGGCGGTGGCTGGCCGGGCCACACCAATGTCGCCACCGACCTGGCGCAGGTGCTGAGCCAGAATCCCAAAATGCAGGTGATGCTCAACAGCGGCCTGTACGACCTCGCCACCCCGTACTTTGCCGCCGAGTGGACGATGGACCACCTCGGCGTGCCCGCGGCGGTGCGCAAGCAGATCACCGAGGCGGAGTACGAATCCGGCCACATGACCTACGTCCACCTGCCCTCGTTGGTGCAGTGGAAGGAGAAGGTGGGGGCGTTCATCGATCGGACCTCGGGCGGCAACTGAGGCGCTTCGTTTCGACCCAATCATCCGCACGCGAGGTGAACTCAATGCTGCTGTCCCGTCGTCATTTCTCCAGCCTGCTGGCGGGCCTTGTTGGGGGATCGGCCGCGAGCCGACTCTCGGCCAGCGCACCAAAGTCTGCCGAGCCGGCGCCCGATCCCTGTCACCTTCCTGCGCCAGTGGCCGCGTTGACCCCGATGGGGCCCCCTCCGGTGCCGATCTCGAAGGCCGAACGCGAGCAGCGGGTGGAACGCGCACGTGTGTTGATGCGCGAGGCGCGCCTCGACGCACTGCTGATCGAACCGGGCACCACCCTCTCCTACTTCACCGGCGTGAACTGGGGACTGTCGGAGCGGCCGTTCCTCGAGGTGCTGCCGCTGCGGGGTGAGCCGGTCTGGATCTGTCCGGCGTTCGAGGAGGGTCGGGCGCGGGAGCTGATTGCGGGCCAGCCCGATGTCCGAGTCTGGCAGGAAGACGAGAGCCCCTACGCCCTCGCAGTGCGGGCACTCGGTGATCGCGGTGTGGCGGTAGGGCGCGTGGGAGTGGAAGAGCGATTCCGCTTTTTCATTGCCGACGGGATCCGGCGTGCGGCACCGGCGCTCGAGCTGGTGGGCGCGGTGGAGGTCACCGCGGGGTGCCGGATGATCAAATCACCGGCCGAACTGGCGCTGATGCAGCGGGCCACCGACATCACCATCGCCGCCTTCCGGGCCGCCTTCGCGACGATGAAGGAGGGAATGCTCAACACCGAGCTGGTGGAGACGATGCAGTTGGCGATGCAACGACTGGGTGGCAGCGACACGTGGACGCTGACGCTCTTCGGTCCGGCATCGGCGATTCCACACGGCACCACGTTGCCCCAGCGCCTCAAGGAGGGCGACATCGTGCTGATGGATTCGGGATGCGCGGTGGAGGGCTACCAGTCGGATGTGACGCGCACGACCGTTTTCGGCAAGCCATCAGCACGTCAGGTGCAGGTCTGGAACACCGAGCGTCGGGCACAGAATGCGGCCTTCAAGGCGGCGCAGGTGGGCTCGCCGTGCGAAGCGGTCGATGCTGCCGCGCGGAAGGTGATCACCGATGTCGGTTTCGGCCCAGGATATCGCCTGCCGGGGCTGCCGCATCGCACCGGGCATGGCATCGGGATGGACGGTCACGAATGGACCAATTTCGTCAAGGGGAACACCACGCCGATGCGGCCGGGGATGTGCTTCAGCAACGAGCCGACCATCGCCATTCCGGGTGAATTCGGCGTGCGGCTGGAGGATTGCGTCTACATCACGGAGGCGGGACCGAAGTTCTTCTCTCCGCAATCGGAGTCGATCGACAAGCCGGTGCCGTGAGGGCGCTCGAGATGTTTGGGGTGCCTCAGTAGAGGCCGAAGAGAACGCCGA
>JBBRBZ010000007.1:0-49253 GCA_038205305.1 Gemmatimonadales bacterium | reverse complement strand
TGGCGTGTTGTGGGGGGTTGTTGTGGTGGCCCCCCCCGGTCCCACAAAATACACCCGCCGGCCCGCTTGGAGTGCTCCAGGTCCCCTACGTTGCCCAGTCGGAGTTGCTCTGCGGTGGCGCTGCGATCGCGATGCTCGAGCGATGGTGGGGCCGCCGCGGCGTGTATGCCGAGGAGTTTCTGCCTTTGGTGCGACCGGTCGAGGGCGGCATTCGCACCACGGACATGGCGAGCGTCACCCGCTCGCGTGGCTGGTTGACCCACGAGGTCCACGGTACCCCCGAGTTGGTGAAGGAGTCTCTCGCCGACAGCGTGCCGGTGATCGCCCTGATTCAGGTCGCCCACAATCGTTATCACTATGTCGTCATCGTTGGTTGGAACGCTGAGCGGGTCACTTTTCACGACCCCGCGGTGCGACCGTACGCCACTCTTGCCACCAAGACATTTCTCGATCGATGGAACCAGGCGGATGCCTGGGCGCTGCTGGTCCGTCCGGCGCCAGTCGCGACCGTGGCACCACCTGCTGTGGAGCCGATCCCCGCAGTCGTGAACGACTCGCTGCCATGCCGACCGTGGCTCGATGAGGCGGTCGATGCGGCGATCGCCAACCATCTGGACGATGCCGTCCGTCTGCTGGCCTCCGCGGGTGTCGCTTGTCCCGCCGAACCACTGGTCTTGCGGGAACTGGCGGGCGTCCGGTTCCGACAGGGGCGGCATCTCGAGGCGATTCGCCTAGCGACGGAATACCTGCAGCGCGTGCCAGCGGATTCGCTCGCCTGGCAACTCCTCGCGACCAGCCGGTACCTCGCCGGTGAATCGGCGGACGCACTCGCCGCTTGGAATGCAGTCGGGAAGCCGACGGTCGACCTGGTCCAAATCGACGGGCTGCG
Source organism: Gemmatimonadales bacterium (assembly GCA_038205305.1). Lineage (GTDB taxonomy): Bacteria > Gemmatimonadota > Gemmatimonadetes > Gemmatimonadales > GWC2-71-9 > Palsa-1233. The sequence goes on along the minus strand of JBBRBZ010000007.1, from coordinate 48,364 downwards.
CCGGACTCGTTTTCGACCGATCGCAGATGCCGTGGGTATCGCGTCAGGTGAGGTACTCACGCCTGAGCGATTCAGGCTCGCCGAGCGGCGGGTGCCGGACATCCCTGCCATCACATCGGCAACCGTCTCCTACGCCGTCGTTCCCGGGGGCATGGTCGAAGTGCACGCCAACGTGGTGGAGCAGCCGGTGCTTGGCTCGCTGCCGCGCTTCGTGGTGGAGAGCGCCGTGCGTGCCATTGTCCGTCACCAAGTCAATCTCAGTATCGTCTCCCCCCTCGGGGCCGGCGAGAGATGGACTGCGCAGTGGCGTTGGGAATCGGCCGACCCGCGGAAAATGCTCAGGCTGGAGATTCCTGCGCGGATCGGCCTTCCCGGCACGGTGACGCTTGAGGAGAGCTGGTCGCAATACCACTTCTCGGACGCCCCCACGACGCCCAATGCGCCTCGCGTAGAACAGCGTGCGACGTCGCTCGGCTTCAGAGGCTGGTTGTCGGGCAGTGCCGAAGCATTGCTGGGCGCTCGCGTGGAGCGGTGGGCCACCGAGGGAGATTTCCTCGCGCTCAGCGTGGGCGGCGGGCTCCACGGACTGCACGACCGTGTGGCGCTGATCGCGCTCGGGGAAGCAGCGGTGTCGCCCAACGGCAGCGGTCGGTATGCCAGGATGCAGCTGCGCGCCGCGTGGGCCTCTCCGGTCCGTCCCTCCGCGTTCCGCTGGACCGCACGACTCGGCAGCGATTGGGTTTCGGCGAACACTCCGCCCGGGCTGCGCCCCATCGCCGGTGGCGGTCCGGGGCGTGACATACCGCTCCGAGCCCAGCCCTACATCATCGACGGATTTCTGCCGGCGTCACGCACCGGTACGCTCATCCTCCATGGCGGAGTGGAGACCGAGCGGCCATTGACGATTATCGGTCCGCTGAGCCTCGCAGCGGCGTTCTTCCTCGATGGCGCGGATGTCAGGACACCCGTCACTGCCACCATACGCCATGAGCGATTTCTGGATGGTGGGGCCGGGCTTCGCCTCGGCCTGATGGGAAAATCACCAGCAGTATTGCGGGTCGATCTGGCGAGAGGGCTGCTCACCGACCGCCGTTGGGGGCTGAGTGTTGGGCTGCAGCAACCCTGGCCGCCGCGTTTGCACCCATTTCGTTGATGAGAGCGTGCCCTCCGATGGATGTCGGAGGGCCCCCAACCGGCTACCGCTGCCGTCGGTAGCGGTGAATCAGGGCGTTTGTCGAGCTGTCATGCGCCAGCGCCGGTTCCTCGCGACTCGCGAGTTCGGGAATGAGCCGCTGGGCGAGGACCTTGCCGAGTTCGACGCCCCACTGATCGAAGGAGTCGATGCCCCAGATGACGCCTTGGGTGAACACGCTGTGCTCGTACAGTGCGACGAGCTTGCCCAGCGTGGCCGGCGTGAGGCGGTCGGCCACGATCGTGGTCGACGGGCGGTTTCCCTCGAAGACGCGATGTGGCACCAGCCACTCGGGGGTGCCGTCTGCCCGCACCTCGTCTTCCGTCTTGCCAAACGCGAGCGCTTCGGCCTGGGCGAGCATGCTGGCAATCAGAATATCGTGGTGACCAGCCAGCGGGTTGAGCGTCTTGACGAAGGTGATGAAGTCACAGGGGATGAGCTTGGTTCCCTGATGGATCAGCTGGTAGAAGGAGTGCTGTCCGTTGGTGCCCGGCTCGCCCCACACGATCGGGCTGGTCTGGCAGCCCACCGGGGCGCCGTCGATGGTGACGTGCTTGCCGTTGCTCTCCATCGTCAGTTGCTGCAGGTAAGCGGGAAAGCGCTTGAGATACTGGTCATAGGGCAGCACCGCGGTGGTGCGGGCATCAAAGAAATCGGCGTTCCACACCGCCAGCAATCCCATGATCGCGGGGAGGTTGCGGGTGAAGGGTGTAGTGCGAAAATGCACATCCATCTCGTGGAACCCGGCGAGCATGTCGCGAAAGGCGTTGGGGCCGATCGCGATCATGGTCGACAGTCCGATGGCCGAATCCATCGAATAGCGCCCGCCGACCCAGTCCCAGAACTCGAACATGTTGGCGGTGTCGATTCCAAACTCCGCGACGCCCTTGGCATTGGTCGAAACGGCGACAAAATGACGGCGTACTGCGGCGGTGGACCCAAGCGAGCGGAGGCACCAATCCCGGGCCGTGTGCGCGTTGGTCAACGTCTCGAGCGTCGTGAAGGTCTTTGAGCAGACAATGAACAGCGTTTCGGCCGGATCGAGATCGTGGGTGGCCTCGGCGAAGTCGGTGGCATCGACATTGGAGACAAAACGGAAGGTGATCTCGCGCTGGCTGTAATGGCGCAGCGCCTCATAGGCCATCACTGGCCCGAGATCGGAGCCGCCGATACCGATATTGACGACGTTGCGAATCGGCCGGCCAGTGTGTCCCGTCCAGCTCCCATCACGGATGGCGTCGGCGAAGGACGCCATCCGGTCGAGCACGGCGTGCACGGCCGGCACCACATCGGTGCCGTCGACGACGATCCGCTCATCGCTGGGCGCGCGGAGGGCCACATGGAGCACCGCGCGGTCCTCCGTCACGTTGATCTTCTGGCCCGTAAACATCGCCTCGATACGTTCAGGCAAACCGCGCTCGGCCGCCAAGGCAAAGAGCAGCCGCAGCGTCTCGGCGGTTACGCGATGCTTGGAGTAGTCGAGATAGAGACCGCCCGCTTCGGCGGTGAGCCGGGTGCCGCGCTCAGGGTCGTCGGCGAAGAGCTGGCGGAGGTGGAGGCCGGCGATCGCGCGATGGTGTTGCTGCAATGCCTGCCAAACGGGGCCGGCCGTGAGGGGCGGGGTGGGTGATCCGGGGTTCATCGTCATGGGTGCTCCGCGGGTTGTAGCACCCCGATGCTATGGTGAGTACTGTCCTGAGCCTGCACAGGATACCTCTGTTTGGAGGTGGAGGCGTGGGGTAGCGGCTCGAGATCTCGTTTCACTTTGATGCGCCCCACTTCCAGTCCCGGATCTCGGGCATGTCCTGGCCGTGCTGGTCGATGTACTGCTTGTGGGCGATGAGCTTGTCGGCCATCAACTGTTTCAGGTAGCTGCCCGGGGCGCCGAGGCTGGGAACCCGGTCGACCACGTCCTGGACGAGGTGGAATCGGTCGAGATCGTTCTGCACTCGCATGTCGAATGCGGTGGTGATGGTGCCCTCTTCCTTGTAGCCACGGACATGCATCTTGTGATTGGTGCGGCGATAGGTCAGACGGTGCACCAGCCACGGGTAGCCGTGAAAGCCAAAGACGATATGCTTGTCGGTGGTGAAGAGTGAGTCGTAGTCGGTGTCGCTCAAGCCATGCGGGTGCTCGGATTTGGGCTGGAGCCGCATCAGGTCGACCACGTTGATGACACGGATCTTCAGGTCGGGCAGATGCTCGCGCAGGATCGACACGGCGGCGAGAATCTCCAGCGTGGGTGTGTCGCCACAGCACGCCATGACCACATCCGGTTCGCCGCCCTGGTCGTTGCTGGCCCACGGCCAGATGCCGATGCCCTCGGTGCAGTGCACCACCGCGGCATCCATGCTCAACCACTGGGGCAGGGCGTGCTTGCCGGCCACGATGACGTTGACGTAATGCCGACTGCGGAGACAATGGTCGACCACGGACAGCAGGCAGTTGGCATCTGGCGGCAGATACACCCGCACGACATCGGCCTTCTTGTTGACGACGTGGTCGAGGAAACCGGGGTCCTGATGCGTGAAGCCGTTGTGGTCCTGCTGCCAGACATGCGACGCCAGCAGGTAGTTGAGTGAGGCGATCGGCCGGCGCCAGGGCAATTCGCGGGTGACCTTGAGCCATTTGGCATGCTGGCTGAACATCGAGTCGACAATGCGCACGAACGCTTCGTAGCAGTTGAAGATCCCGTGTCGTCCAGTGAGCAGGTAGCCTTCCAGCCAGCCTTCGCATTGATGCTCGCTGAGCATCGAGTCGTGGACCCGTCCGGCCGGGGCGAGGAACTCATCATTCGTGGCTGTCTGGGCGTCCCATTGCCGGTTGGTGGACTCAAACACCGCGCCCAAGAGGTTGGAGAGGGTCTCGTCCGGACCGAAGACGCGGAAGTTGCGATGGTCCTGATTGAGCGCGACGATGTCCCGGAGGAAGCGCCCCAGCACCATGGTATCCTGGGCGGCCACCGCGCCTGGTGACGGCACGGTCACCGCGTGGACGCGGAAATCCGGCATGTGCAGGTCGCGGAGCAGGAGGCCGCCGTTGGTGTGGAGGTTGGCGCCCATCCGCCGGGTTCCCTTCGGCGCCAGCTCGGCCAATTCCGGGATCAGCCGACCGCTATCGTCGAACAGTTCCTCGGGTCGGTAGCTCTTCATCCAGGCTTCCAGCTGTGCGACATGATCCGGGTGGTCGGCATTCACCAGCAGCGGCACTTGGTGCGATCGGAAGGTGCCTTCGATCTGCAGACCGTCGACCACCTTCGGCCCCGTCCACCCCTTCGGCGACTTGAGCACGATCATCGGCCAGCGCGGCCGGGTGGTGTCGTGGCGGCTGCGGGCGTTCGCGCGGATCCGCTGGATCTCTTCGATCACCCGATCCATCGTCGACGCCATCAACTCGTGCATGGTCTCCGGATCATCGCCTTCCACGAACCAGGGCGTCCAGCCGCAGCCACGGAAGAACTGCTCCAGTTCCTCGTGCTCGATGCGCGCGGGGATGCTGGGGTTGCTGATCTTGTAACCGTTCAGGTGCAGGATCGGGAGGACCGCCCCATCGGTAATCGGGTCGAGCAACTTGTTGGAGTGCCAGGCGGTCGCCAAGGGTCCGGTTTCCGATTCGCCGTCGCCGACGACGCACGCAACGATCAAGTCGGGGTTGTCAAATGCCGCGCCAAAGGCATGACTGAGCGAATACCCCAGTTCACCGCCTTCATGGATCGACCCTGGTGTGGTCGGCGCCACATGACTCGATATTCCGCCCGGGAACGAGAACTGCTTGAACAGTTTCTGGAGTCCCGCTTCGTCCTGGGTGACATCCGGGTAGACCTCGCTCCAAGTGCCCTCCAGGTAGACGTTGCCGACAATGGCTGGGCCACCATGACCCGGGCCGGCGACATAGAACATGTCGAGATCGTACTTCGTGATGACGCGATTGAGATGCACGTAGATGAAGTTCTGGCCCGGCGTGGTGCCCCAGTGGCCAACCACGAGGGGTTTGACGTGCGACAGCGTGAGTGGCTCTTTCAGCAGTGGATTGGCGTAGAGGTAGATCTGGCCGACCGAGAGGTAATTGGCGGCACGCCAGTAGGCATTGATGCGGTGGAGCAGGTCGGGCGACAGCGTGGGCGTATTCATCGAACGGTATCCTCGTGATCCTTCCGTGGTGGTGGTCGCGCCGGGGCTCCCCTGGGGCCTCTTCGTGATGTCGCTGCCATTGCCGCAGGGAGCGGCAATGGGAATACTTCCAACGTTACCAACGCGTGTCGACGATCACTATCGCTCGAAGGGACGACATGCGAGCTCAAGCGTCCGGAGGACAGACCTCGCAATCATGAGATCCGCGTCGGTGCGAATGATGCTGATTGCAACGCAACCATCTTTCCTTGGAATCACGGGCGCCTGGTGATCATTGCGCCTGGCATGGAGTGCGATGCCGCCCCGCCGATGGACAACGCAGGGAATCAGGAACAGGCTCGCTTGGATGAGCCACACCAAGTGATGGGCCTTCACGACGGAATCGCGAATGACTGCAACCAAGCCACCGCGTCAGAGATGGGCCCGAACCTGTGGCGTACGGCTGTTCTATGCCGCCGCATAAATGGCGCAGGTCGCACCGTTCTACCGGTCAGATCGGAAGCCGGTCCGCGAGCACGATCGCCAGGGCCAGTGCAGCCAAAGTCAGGATCGTCATTCCAGCCTTGCGCGACGTCGATACGACCGGTGCGCTGGAATGTTCGTTGTGCCGACCTGGCGCGGCCGCGGGTGTTCCCGCATTCGACCCGACCGTCGAAGCGCTCCTGGAAGCACGCACGGTGATCATGCCGTGCTTCAGGCCATTCGCGACGAGCCACCAGTTCATCGGATAGGCGAAGGCGAAACCGGCGATGAGCGACATCGACATCACGAACCAGAAACCGACAGCGCGCGGATCGCCGCCGCCGTCGATCCGCGGCATGAGCACATGCATGGCAAGGTCCATTCCCGCCATCAACATATTCATCGAGAGCAACTCGGGCAGGAATGTCCGCCGCAGGGATCTCGAATAGGAGCCGCCTGCCATGTCGCGCATGGCAAGGGCTTGAAAGATCGTCCACCCGAAACCAAATCCGAGAGCGTACTCCAGCGCCAACCCACCCCGTGCCGTCAGGCTCCAGCGAGCTGCGATCACCGCGCCAGCGATGATCCCCACGCCGTCGCCGGCCGCACAGTGCATGGTCGATCCGAGGACTTGGCGCCAGCGTACCGCCACATAGGCTTCATGCGTTCCCTTGATTGGTTCACGGCAGCCAAGCACGTAGAAGAACGCCCCGAGCGGGCCGGTGAAGGCGGTCAAGATCACGAACGCCCATCTCAGGACCGGGTGCGCCGGTGTGTGCCGGATGTCGACGCCGACGAAGGCGACGGACAAACCAGTCAAAGCGAACCAGAGCAGAATGGCGTCATGCATGGCTTGGCATACCTCGGGATTGGCTATCGACGTGTTGCGACGACTTTCCCCTGAACGACCAATCTATGCTCTCGCTGCCATATGCGCGTGATGTCCAGCTTGGCACCCTGCGACCGAGCAATCACACTCCTTGCCGTGTGCGCAACGGCGACTCGCACGTCCACTCACTTGGCAACGTACCTTGAGGAGGATCGAATGCAGCAGATGACGATGGCGATTGCCGGCATGCATTGTGGTGGTTGCGTAACCGCGGTGCGGCAGGCGCTCCAAACGGTTCCGGGGCTCCGTGTCGATGCGGTAGCGGTGGGATCGGCGCAGGTCACCTACGATGATGCCCGAGCCACCCCCGAAACAATCGCTGAGGCAATCCGACAAGCTGGGTACCAACCCGGCGGCGCTGACACCGCAGTTGCCGCCGGCGCTGGCGCGAGAAAGTGCGGCTGCTGCGGGTAGGCGCCCGGGCAGAACCAGTCGGCTCGATAACTTGGAGGGGAAAGAACAATGAGAGCACTGCATGTCGTTGTACTCGTCATGGCTTGGGGCCCGATCGGCGGCTGCTCAAGACAAGCTCCGACGCCGGAGGCAGAGACACCACTCTCGGCCGCCGTCGTGGCATCCCCCGCGCCGGGGGCCACGGGCGTCGAGCGGGGGGCCGCCATCGGGATCCAGTTCGCCAACCCAATGGACCCTGCGTCGAGCGCCGGTCACTTCGCGGTGCACGTGGGGGACACGAATGGCGCCGTGGTTCCTGGCCGCATGACGTGGGACTCGGGCGGCCGCCAGATGAGATTCATGCCGGACTCGATGCTCGCATCGGGAACGATGTACACCGTCTACATGCGTGATGGCATGATGACCCGTGCTGGGATGATGAGCGGCAACTCTTCCGGGATGGCCGGCATGAGGGGCGGCCAGCACCCGATGGCGGGCTCATCGATGATGTTCACGCACCCCATGCCGGGCGCCATGCGAACCGGCGCGGGTATGGCTTGGTCCTTTACCACCGGCAGGTGAGATGAGCGTGCCCCAGCCCTCAGTGAAGGCGCGCTTCGACAGGTAGAGCGGACGGCGCGATGATCTATGTCTGCCTCACGCATCCCGAGATCGTTCGCAAGTCAGACCATCGCACGCCGCAGCCGCAGCGCGTTGACGACCACCGAGATCGAACTCACACTCATCGCCGCGGCCGCGATGACCGGTGACAGCAACAGGCCGAAGAATGGATACAGCACGCCTGCGGCGATTGGCACACCCGCCGAGTTGTAGATGAATGCGAAGAACAGATTCTGCTTGATGTTTCGCATCGTTCGCCGGCTGAGCTCCCGGGCGCGCACGATCCCGCGCAAGTCGCCCTTGACCAGGGTCACGGCCGCACTTGCCATCGCCACATCGGTGCCGGTGCCCATCGCAATGCCCACCTGGGCCAGCGCCAGCGCGGGCGCGTCGTTGATGCCATCTCCCGCCATGGCCACGAAGCGCCCCTCGGCCTGCAAGCGCTTTACCACATCGACCTTCTGTTCGGGCAGCACCTCGGCGAAGACTTCGTCAATTCCCAGCTTGGCCGCGACGGCGTCGGCGGTGGTGCGGCTGTCCCCGGTGAGCATGACAATGCGCACGCCATCGCGATGCAGGGCCGCAATAGCCTCGGCGGTGTTTGCCTTGATCGGATCAGCAACCCCGATCAGTCCGGCCGCGACTCCATCCGCAGCGACGAACATGACTGTTTGCCCCTGAACCCGGAGCGGTTCCGCCGTCGCTTCGAGCGACCCGAGCTCAACGCCAAGATCGTGCATCAGGGCGATGTTACCGAGAGCGACTGCGACGCCATCCACCGTGCCACGCACGCCCTTGCCGGTGACGCTCTCGAAGCCGGATGCACCGCCGAGTTTCACGCCTCGTGTCTCAGCGCCCGCGATGATCGCCGAGGCTAGCGGATGCTCGCTCCCCATTTCCAACGAGCCGGCGAATTGCAAGAGGCGGACCTCATCGGTGCCCGCCACTGCAACGACACTCACCAACTGCGGTTTGCCCTCCGTGAGCGTGCCGGTCTTGTCGACCACCAGCGTATCGACCTTCCGCAGCGTTTCGATCGCTTCGGCGTTCTTGAAGAGGACGCCCATTGACGCGGCCTTGCCGGTGGCCACCATGATCGACAGGGGTGTCGCTAGCCCAAGGGCACAAGGGCAGGCGATGATGACGACGGCCACGGCATTGACGAGCGCATGTGCCATTCGTGGTTCGGGTCCGAACACGCTCCACGCGATGAATGTGAGAATCGCAATGACGATAACCGTCGGTACGAACCAGCCGGCGACGACATCGGCGACCCTCTGAATCGGCGCACGAGTGCGCTGCGCCGCGGCCACCATCTCGACGATCCGGGCCAGAAGCGTCTCGCTCCCCACTTTTCCCGCCCGCATCACCAGCGCTCCGCGCCCGTTGATGGTTGCCCCCACGAGCGGACTTCCTGCGTGCTTTTCCACGGGCACCGGCTCACCGGAAACCATAGACTCGTCGACCGAACTGGCGCCCTCGAGCACGACGCCGTCCACCGGCACCTTTTCTCCGGGTCGGACCCTCAAGCGGTCGCCTGCCACCACCGATTCGAGCCCCACGTCTTCTTCGGAGCCGTCCTCCCGGAGTCGGCGCGCCGTTTTCGCCTGCAACCCAAGCAGTTTCCGGATCGCACTGCTGGTCTCAGTTCGCGCGCGCAGTTCGAGCACCTGCCCCAGCAGAATGAGCGCGACGATCGTCCCCGCCGCTTCGAAATACACCGCCACCCCGCCACTGGCATCGCGAAACGCGGCGGGAAAGACTTGCGGTACGATGGTGGCAACGACGCTGTAGCCATACGCAACCGAGACGCCAAGCCCGATGAGCGTGTACATGTTGAGGTTCCAGTGTCGCACCGATTGCACCGCGCGGACATAAAATGGCCATGCCGCCCACAAACAGATGGGCGTGGCGAGGAGCATTTCGACCAACACTTGGCTTCGCGGTGAAAGGAGGTGCGACAGAGGCCGACCAGGGAGCATGTTCCCCATGGTGAGCAACAAGAGTGGGACCACGAGTGCTACCGCGACCCAGAATCGCCGGGCCATGTACTGCAGCTCCGGATTGTCGTCGCTCGCGGTGATGGTCCGCGGCTCCAGCGCCATTCCGCAGATCGGGCAGTTACCAGGATGGTCGCTGACGATCTCCGGATGCATCGGGCACGTCCATTCGGTGCCGGGGCCAGACGCGGCCGGCTGAGCCAGTTCGAGCGCCATGCCGCACTTCGGACAGGAGCCAGGGACTGGCTCTCTGATCTCGGGGTGCATTGGGCAGGTGTAGATCACGTCTGGCATCGGGCCTCCTCAGGTCTCCGCGTACCACCCTGGTGATTGCACCAGAAATGCCAGCTTCGCGGGTGTTGATTGACATGGATGACACCCCTTGCCAAGGACCGTGACCGGGACGAAGATCTGGCCAACGGAGAGGTAATTGGCGGCCCGCCAGTAAGCGTTGATGCGGGGGAGCAGGTCCGACGACAGCGTTGGCGCACTCATCAATCAGGGCCCTCCGGCTTTCGAGTGACCCGGGGCGGCTCTGCGGGTCATCGTCGCAGCCGGCGGTTGTGCCTCACCGGTGCCAAAGCGCCATGCCGAGCCAGAAGATCCAGACAAGGAAGACGATCCAGACCAGATCGCCGCCCCATCCCCAGGCGTGGTGGTCGAACGGTGTGCCGACGCCGTCCAGAGCCGCGCGTGCACTCCGGCGCCGTTGCAGGTAGCGTGGGTATGGCGGACCCCACCGGCGGTAGCCCCACCCGTAGCTGATGGGCGAGAGGATGAAGACGAACATGACCAAGAGCCAGAGCCACCACCATGTGAAGATCACGCTCACCTCCCCACGGTGGCATCAGTCGTGGCGGCCGGATCGTCGTGCCAGTATCCAGGGCGCTGGTAGTGCCGGTGCAGTCGGGTCTCGAACTCGCGGGTTACCGGAGTGTCCGGCAGATACTCCGGGGCTCCCTTGATGACGTCCCGGCTGAGGTTGACGAACACCTTCTCCTCCGGCCAGCTCACGCGATCGATCCACTCCGGTGACACCAGGACCTTCCCCCCCGGCCACCAGTTGGTGGTGTCGATGACGAGATAGCGAATGGCCCACGTCGCGTCGTCAAACAGAAAGTCCGCGATACGACCAACTTCGCCGTCGGTCGCCTCGACGTGATAGCCCTTCACATCGCCGGTGCTGCGAAGGTGCGGATCCCAAGCGGGGTCGGTGGCGGCGGGCTTGGTCCATTGCTCGGGATCCCGCTCAATGAGTGGATACGCTCCCCAGAGGTACGGGCCGCCCCAGTACATGGGCCACCCGAAATAGCCGTGGTACTGCTCCTCGAACTGCCGGGAGACGGGTTTGTCGCTGTCCAGCGCCGGGCTGTCCTCAATCTGCTTCCTGGTCAGGTCGACGGCGACGGTTCCGGTCCCGCGCGAGACGCCACCCAAGGCGTACGGAGAGATCAGCACCTTCCGGTGCGAGAGCCAGCTGCCCGTGTCAGCCACCAGATAGCGAACGGCCCAGCGGCGGTCATCGAAATAGAGGTCCTTGATGGTTCCGACATCTCCATCGCGGCTTTTCAGTGGAAAACCCTTGAGGCTGCTCTCGCTGTGCAACATGATCATCGTCCCTTCGTGACGTCGCTTCCATCGCCCCCGGTAGGCGGCAAAGGGGGTACCCGGAACGCTACCAACGCGCGTCGCGGACCGTTATCGCTCGAAGGAACGATATTGGAACTAGGCACCGGCACGACGGTGTCTTCCGCCCTTCGCCCCGCCCGCCGGTCGATGTCGACCGAGCTCGAGCGTCCGGATGACGGAGCGCGCGATCATGAGATCCTCGTCGGTGTGAATGATTCTGATCGTAACGCGGCCGCGGGTTGGTGAGATGATCGGTGCGTGTCGGGCGTTTCGTCGCTGATCGACCTCAATCCCGAGAAAGCCAAGCCCGGTACAAATACGGTGGCGAATCACGGCAGCGTTCTCGCCGATGCCCCCGGCGAAGACCAGTGTCTCGACGCCGCCGAGCACCGCGGCGAAGGAACCAATCCACTTCTTCGCCTGATAGCAGAACAACGCCACCGCGTCGGCTGCATGCTGGTCGCGCGGTTCGCGGGCCAGCAGGTCGCGCAGATCCGCGCTGGTGCCTGACACACCGAGCAGTCCCGATTCATGAGTCACCATGCGCTGGAACCGCGCGGCGGTCATTCGCTCGGCGCGAGCGAGGTAATAGACCAGGCCCGGATCGAGGTCGCCCGGGCGCGTGCTCATCATTAGCCCCGAGGTGGGCGTGAACCCCATACTGGTGTCGACGCTCTTGCCACGGTGGACGGCAGCCAGCGAGGCACCGCTGCCAAGGTGGGCCAGAATCACCCGCCCTTTGGCCGCCGCGGGATCGAGACGACGGAGCTCTTCCATGAGGTACGCATACGACAGCCCGTGAAAACCGTACCGTTCCACACCTTTGGCGGTGAAACGTCGGGGGATCGGCAGCAACTTCGCCACGCGGGGCATGGCCCGGTGGAACGCGGTGTCGAAGCACGCCACCTGCGGCAGCGCCGGCTGCCGCCGACATAGTTCGTCGATCAGCGCGAGTTGCCGTGGCAGGTGATCGGCATCGTATGGCGCCAGGCGGTGGAGTTCCTTCCGGAGCGCCGGGGTGATCAGTTCCGGCTCGGCATGATCTAATCCGCACACCACCCGATGGCCCACCGCCACCACCGAGTCCCATAGGGGCTGCGATTCGAGCCACTTCAGCAGGAAGCGGGTGGTGGTGGCGTGATCCCCGTCTGGCAGGCGCCGCGGGCGCTGTGTTGCACCGTCGGGTCCGCTGGCCGAAAGGGTCGCATGCTTCGAGCCGAGCCCCTCGACCATACCAGCCAGCAAACGGTGCGGTGGCGAACCAGCGCGGTAGACCGCAAACCGGATGCTCGACGACCCGGCGTTGATCGTCAGCAGCGCCGGCGCATCGTTCATTGCGGGTTTCATGATGAGCGCTTCACCGTGGCCAGATGCAGGGTAGCCGGCAGGACCGGTTCCGCCAGCGCGCCAATTGCCTCGATGGTGACATCGGCTGCAGGATACGCGGCCAGGTTGGCCGGATCGAGGGCGTAATGTCCTTGACGGGGAAAGACCGTCGTCACGCGATCACGCCAGACGCCCTTGATTCGCGCCAGGAGGCGCAGCTTGTCGTCGACCATCACGTAGTGCCGCGCCGGGTACTTTGCGGCGACGGCATCGAGCATCTCTTCTTTGTGGATGTAGATCAGCACCCGGCCATCGACCGCGTCCCAGAGCCCGGAGCGCTGCAGCTTGCGCGGCTGCAGCACCACGTCTCCGTCCGACAGGATGACCGTCCGTCCCGCGGCGTCGAGGCGGCGGACGGCCTCGAGCGCCTTCGGGTAGAGTCGGCTCGCGAAGGGGTAGTCGATCAGGAACGATGACATCAGCAGGAGCCGGACGTCGCTCGTCTCGGTCGATCGGTAGCGCTGCAGGGCGCCCAGATAGTCCGCGTAGCCGAGCTCGCCGCGCAGCTGTTCGAAGATGGCCCAGTATCGGTCCCGGTGCACAGCACCGAACTCTCGGGTCAAGTGCTCACGAAGATCCTGCTCCACGCGATCATTGTCGAGCAGGGTGTTGTCGCAGTCGAGCAGGAAGACAACCTCGGCGGTAGTCGTCATCCGTCGTGTCCCGCGGGCATGGGATTATGCCAGCGCCCCGAGCGGGCAATCAGCGCGTCGGCCGCCGGAGGACCCCAGCTCCCCCTGCGGTACGGCAACGGGCGCGGCTGCCTCGTGAGCACCGGGTCAACCACGGCCCAGGCGGCCTCCACCGCGTCCTCGCGAGTGAACAGTGCGCCGTCGCCGAGCATCGCATCAGTCAACAGGCGCTCGTACGGCGCCTTGGCGCCTGCCAGTTCCTCGAGCAGGTACAGTTCGCGCAGGTCACCGACGAATTCCTTTCCGGGGCGCTTGACCCTAGCGGCGATGGCGATGCCAGGCTCCGGCGACAGCCGGAACCGCACATAGTCGCCCGGTTCGTTGCTCGATGCCGAATCTGCGAAGAGGCGGGTCGGTGGCGCCTTGAGCTCGACCCGCACCTCGGCAGCCGTGGCGGCGAGGCACTTACCCGCTCGCAGGTACCACGGCACGCCCTCCCAGCGCCATGAGTCGATGAACAGTCGCGCAGCGCAATAGGTCTCGACGTTGGAGTTGCGTGCCACGTGGGGTGTCTTGCGGTAGCCCGCGTACTGGCCCCGGACCAGATCACGCGATCTGAGTGGACGCATCGCCTCGAACACCTTGGCCTTCTCGGCGTGCACCGAGCCGTAGTCTCGCGTGGCCGGTGGCTCCATCGCCAACAAGGCCACGACCTGAAAGAGGTGGTTCTGGACCACGTCACGCAGGCATCCAGCGGTCTCATAGAACGCGCCGCGAGTCCCCACGCCGAAGCGCTCGGCGAGGGTGATCTGGACGCTGGCGATGCAGTTGCGGTTCCACACCGGCTCAAACAAGGAATTGGCGAAACGGAAGTAGAGGATATTCATGATCGCCTCCTTGCCGAGATAGTGATCAATCCGGAAAATCGAGTCCTCGGGGAAGGCGGCATGGGCGGTCGCGTTGAGCTTGCGGGCGGACGCCAGATCACGGCCAAAGGGCTTCTCGACAATGACACGCGCCTGGTCGGCCAGACCAGCAGCGGCGAGCCCTTCGATCACGGTCGCGAAGAGTTGCGGCGGGATGGCGAGATAGTGGGCGGGACGCTTCGCTTTTCCCAATGCACGCTTGAGCGCCTCGAACGTGGCTGGGTCGTTATAGTCCCCGCGCACATAGTTGAGCAGGGCCAGCAGGCGCTTGAGCACCGTTTGGTTGACGGTCACGCCGGATTTCTTGATGCTGTCGGTCGCCCGGCGCCGCAGCTCGGTGATAGTCCACGGTGACGATGCCACGCCGATCACCGGCACCGTCAGCGTGCCGTGGTTGACCATGGCGTAGAGCGCCGGGAAGATCATCTTGTGGGCCAGATCGCCGGTGACGCCGAAGAGCACCAATGCGTCAGAGGGAGGAGTGTGGGCTTTCATCGGTAGGTTCCTCAGTGTGTGGTGCGAACCACCAGGTCGTGCATCAGGCCTTTGCGCCAGGCGGAGCGGCCGCGAGCGCCTTGTCGACCACAGCCTGCGCCTCGGCGACAATTCGAGTCAGGTGGTCGCGCCCCTGGAAGCTCTCTGCATAAATCTTGTAGATGTCCTCCGTCCCGGACGGACGCGCAGCAAACCATCCGTTTGTCGTGGAAACCTTGATGCCGCCGAGGGGTGCCTGGTTTCCTGGCGCTTGGGTGATGATGCTCTCCACCGCCTCGCTGGCAAGCTCGGTGCAGGTAACGTCCTTGGGTGAGAGCGCGGCAAGCCGCGCCTTCTGTGCAGCCGTCGCGGGTGCCTCAATCCGATCATACACCGGATCGCCCAGTTCCTGCGTCAGGTCGCGATAGAGTTCGCCCGGATCACGGCCGGCGTGCACCGTGATCTCGGCTGCGAGCAGCGCGGAGACGATGCCGTCCTTGTCGGTGGTCCAGACGGTGCCATCCCGGCGCAGGAATGTCGCACCGGCGCTCTCCTCGCCGACGAAGCCGAGGCTTCCGTTGGCAAGGCCGGTGACAAACCACTTGAAACCGACGGGCACCTCATGCAGCCGACGGCCGAGCTTCTTGGTGATCCGATCGATCGTGGAGCTGCTCACCACCGTCTTGCCCACGCCGGCTTCGGCACTCCAATCCGGTCGATGCCGGAAGAGGTGATCAATGGCGACGGTGAGATAGTGGTTGGGCGGCAACAGCCCCGCCGTTGGCGTGACGATGCCATGTCGGTCATGATCGGTATCGCACGCGAAGGCAACATCGTACTTCTCCTTCAGTCCGATCAGCCGTTGCATGGCATACGACGACGACGGGTCCATGCGGATCCGGCCGTCCCAATCGAGTGTCATGAACCGGAAGGTCTCGTCGACGACATCGCTCACCACCGTCAGGTCGAGATGGTAGTGTTCGGCAATGGGCGCCCAGTAGTGGACGCCGGCTCCGCCGAGCGGGTCGACCCCCAGCCGGATGCCAGCGCTTCGGATGGCGTCGAGGTCGACGATCTTGTGCAAGTCCCGCACATACGGATTGAGGTAGTCATGGCGGTGCGTCGTGGCGGCGCGCAGCGCTCGGGCATGGGGAATCCGCTGCACGCCCGCGAGCGCGTGTTCCAGTTGCTCATTTGCCGCCGTCTCGATCCAGCGGGTTACCGCCGTCTCGGCGGGACCGCCCGAGGGCGGGTTGTACTTGAAGCCGCCATCGGCGGGCGGGTTGTGTGATGGCGTGATCACGATGCCATCCGCCAGCCCAGTCGTGCGCCCACGATTGTAGCAGATGATCGCGTGCGAGATAACCGGCGTCGGGGTGTAATCGTCATTGTCGGCCAGCATCACCTCGACGCCATGGGCGGCCAGTACCTCGAGCGCGGTGGCGCAGGCCGGCAGCGAGAGCGCGTGGGTGTCGATGCCGAGAAAGAGGGGGCCGTCGATGCCCTCCTGCTTCCGGTAGCGACAGATGCCTTCGGTGATCGCCGCGACGTGCCATTCGTTGAAGGTCGTGTCGAACGCCGACCCACGATGGCCTGAGGTCCCGAACGACACGCGTTGTGCAGCCACCGCCGGATCGGGAACCAGTGTGTAATAGGCCGTGACCAGACGCGAGACGTCGAGGAGCATCGACGGCGGTGGGAGCTGTCCTGCCAGCGGCGAGATCTTCATGGTTGCAGCCGTATGAAGATGTCAGCCCACTCACGATAGCGGCCGGCAATGCGTGACACCGCTTCCTCTCGGGTGGCGCGCTGCGCCAGGTAGTCGGCAACTGGATCCCAGAACGTGGTACGGCCGACCGCATAACCAATGAACCCCGACACGGCGGCTGCCGTCTCGAGCCACGCCGCCACCTTCTTCTCATCAGCACCACGCCCCAGCACGATGCAATCGACGTGGTCGCGATCGTCACGCCTGGCCACGGCCACGGTGCGCTCGCAATCCTCCCGCCGGTCGAGTCCCTCGATCTTCCAGACATCGGGTTCGACGCCGGCGTCCTGCAGCGTCCGGATGGTTGTGACCAGCAGCCCCGGCCGCACCTCGAGATCGTAGGCCTCCTGCCGGCCCTGCACCCGCTCGAGCTGCGCCGGCGTGGCCGGGATCAGCAGTTCGAACATGAAGAGCTGGCCCGCTGTGCGACAGTAGCTGGAAAGTTGACGCAACCGGTCGGTCTGTCGTGCATTGAGCGCGGGGTCGCCTTCCGGATTGTAGCGGACGAGCACCTTCGCAAAAGTTGGTGCGACCGATTGAAGATGCTCCGCAAAGGCGTCGCCGTATTCGAATTGAAATTCGTCTGACCCGCTGGTCTCGGTCGAGACGGCGGTCACGAAACCACGCTCCTTCGCATCCCGAAGAATCGCTGCACCGAACTCCTCGTCAACCAGGATGCCGGCCCGATCCTTGGGCACCCCGGCGTCCACCGCCTTCCGGAGGCCGTCGTAGATGATCTGTTTGGTGTCCGTCACGGCGGCATGCTGGGCCGGGGTGAGCGGTGGCGTGAAATGGAACATGCCACTCACGTAGGAGTGCCGATGATCAAATGGCAGCAGGTAGAGTGGACGGTTGTATCCGGTGCTCATCGTGCCTCCAGATCGGGATGATCTCATGACAGGGTATCGACCCGTCCGTCCGCATGGCCCACCAGCACCCGCTCGGCGGTGCCGAGAAAAAGGCCCGTGTCCACCACGCCGACGATTGCTCGCAATGCCTGTTGGAGCGTCCGGGCGGACTGCGCGTCCAACGGCGGCTCCGGCAGGGCGCAGTCGATGATGATATTGCCGTTCTCAGTCATGAAAGGGTGCGAGCCAGCGTCAGCCACTCGCCGAGTCGGCGTCAGGCCGAGTGCGACGAGTTCCCGGGTCACCAGCCACTCCGCCACCGGGATCACCTCGACTGGGATGCGTCCTCGCTGGCCGAGATGTCGGACCGACTTCTCCGCGCCCACGACGATGATCTGTCTGAGCGAGGCCGTTGCCACAATGCGCTCCTGGACCAGAGCGCCACCCCAACCCTTGACCAGGTCGAGATTCGGCGCGACTTCGTCGGCGCCGTCCACGGTCAGGTCGAGCGGGCCGCCGACGCCGAGTGCGATGAGGGGAATGCCGGCCTGCCGCGCCTGTTCGGCGGCAGCACGCGATGTGGGCACTGCGGTGACACGGAGGCCTTCCCGGCGACGCACGCCTAGACGGGCGATGAATGCCGATGCCGCCCGACCTGAACCGATGCCGATCCGGGCGCCATCGGTGATCAGTTCGACCGCCGCGTCGGCAGCGGCAAGAATGCCTGGATCGTCGGGATCCCCCGACGGCGACGAGGAGGAGGGGGTCACGGTACGCTCCCTGTCGAATCAGTGCTCGGAGCGGCCATCACCACCTCCACGAAATGGGTGCGGTCATCGTCTTGCAGCGGGATGCCGGTCAGATCGTCGAGCGCGACGTCGTCGACGGAGATGCTGGCGATGCCCCGGCAGACGCCACCGGGATTTGTCACGGTGACCTCGTAGCGGGCGGAGCGATGGCGCACGCTTGCCGTAAAGCCGGGCCAGTCGGCCGGGATGCACGGATCGAACACCAGTCGCGCGCCCCGCACCCGGATGCCAAGCATCGATTCGATTCCCGCGCGATACATCCATCCGGCCGATCCGGTATACCATGACCAGCCACCGCGCCCAGCGTGCGGTGCCTCGGAACATACATCGCCCACAGCCACGTAGGGCTCGACACGATATTGCTGGACGCCGCGGGGCGTCTTCGCATGGGTGATCGGATTCAGCATGCCGAACAGTTCGGCGGCCTTGGTACCGTCGCCGAGCATGGCGAATGCAATGACCGACCAGACGGCGGCATGGGTATACTGGGCGCCATTCTCCCGGACCCCTGGAACGTAGCCCTTGATGTAGCCCGGATCGAGCGCCGTCTGGTCGAACGGCGGCGTCAGGAGCAGGATGAGGTTGTCATCGCGGCGCACCAAGCGGCGATCGACTGATGCCATCGCGCGCGTCGCGCGACCAGGATCGGCGGCGGCCGAGATCACCGCCCACGCCTGTGCGATCGCGTCGATGGCGCAGGCGTCGCTGCCAGCGGTCCCCAGCGGTGTTCCGTCGTCGAAATAGGCGCGACGATACCAGTTGCCATCCCACGCCGAGTGCTCGATGGCCAGCGCGAGCGCCCTGGCATGTTCGGCCCAGGCCGCCGCACGGGTCATCTCTCCGCGCGCCGTCGCGATGGGGGCCCACGCCGTCAACACCACATGCAGGAACCACGCGAGCCAGACGCTTTCTCCCTTGCCATGCATCCCGACCCGGTTCATGCCGTCGTTCCAGTCGCCCGTTCCCATCAGTGGGAGACCGTGCACGCCAACCTGGAGGCTGCGGTCGATGGCTCGCGCGCAATGCTCGAAGAGGGTTCCCCGTTCCGCGGCCACCTGCGGCTCGAAATACGACTCTGTCTGATCCGCGGCGAGGAGCGGTCCCTCGAGGAAGGGAATGCTCGCGTTCAGTACCGCCTGGTCGTCCGTGACGTCGAGATATTGACTCGCCACGTACGGCAGCCAGAGGAGATCATCGGAAATGCGGGTCCGCACACCGCGGCCGCCCGGTTCATGCCACCAATGCTGGACATCGCCCTCGACGAATTGCCGGGAGGCTGCCTTGACGATCTGCGCGCGAGTGATCGCTGGCTGGGCGGCCGAGAGCGCCATGACGTCCTGGAGTTGATCGCGGAAGCCCCACGCGCCGCTGGCCTGATAGAACGCCGTCCGGCCCCAGATGCGGCAGGCGAGCGTCTGATACAGCAACCAGTTATTCAGCATCAGGTCGAGCGAGCGATCGGGAGTCTTCACCTGGATGGTGCCGAGCACCTTCGCCCAGCCATCGGTGACCTCTTTGAGCCGCGCGTCGAGGTCGTCGGATCGGTATCGCTGAATCAGCTCGCGGGCGTGTTCGCGGGTCGTGGTCTCACCGAGCAGGAAGATGACTGTGGCGCTGCCGCCGGGCGGAATCTCGTGGATCGTCTGCATGGCGCAGCACGGATCGAGGCCAGCGCCGGTACGGCCCGACAGCGGCTGGCGCCTGCCGAGCGCCGCCGGGCACTCGAGAGCACCATTGCGGCCGAGGAATTCTGCGCGGTCGCCGGTGACGCTGGCCTGCAGGCCGCCAAGGTCGGCAAAGGCAATACGGCTGCAGAAGTCGCCGTTCCAGGAGTTCCGCGCGAACATCGCACCGGTGGCTGGATCCATCTCGGTGACCACGAAGGGCGCCGACGCGGTGCGCAACGCTCCCAGGACCCATTCGAGATACGCCGTCACCGACAGACGCCGAGGGCCGGAACCATGATTCGTCAGGGTGAGGCGAGAGATCTTGACAGGATCGCTGCTCGGCACGAACTGCAGCAGCTCCACTGCGATGTCTCGGACGTCGAGGGCAAACCGGGTGTAGCCGTGGCCGTGTCGCACGATATATTCGCTGCTCTTCTCGCGGATGGGCAGGGGGGTGGGGCTCCACATCTCGCCGGAGTCTTCATCACGCAGGTAGAACATCTCAGCCGGTGGGTCGCTGACCGGATCGTTCGACCAAGGGGTGAGCAGGTTTTCCTGACTGTTGATCGACCAGCTGCATCCCGCCCCCGCTTCGGACACCAGGCAGCCGAACTCCGCGTTGGCGATCACGTTGATCCACGGCGCCGGGGTCCAGGCGCCGTCACGGAGGATGGTGACATATTCGGCGCCGTCGGCAGCGAAGCCACCCAGTCCATTGTCGAATTCCAGGACGGGTCGGGGACGGAGCGGTGCCGGCTGGGCGGGCGCGATGATCGCGGCGCGGCGCCGGGCCGCGACCGGCCCGACATCGGGGCGATACGCCCGCGCAACCTGCTCCGACAGGGTTCCGCGCCGGCTCGACAATTCCACTCGGGCTGCGCTTTCGAGGACATCCCGCTGCCCGGCCGCCAGCCGGTCCGCGCGGAGCGTGTACACCTTTCCCTGGGTGCCCGATTCATCGGACCTCGGCATCGACTCGCTGGTCCGGACCAGTGTCTCAATCAACGTCTGCAGGTCCTGGACGTAGGAGGGTGCCCGTGCGTTCAGGATGACGAGGTCGACAGCGAGCCGCTTCAATCGCCAGTAGGCGTGTGCCCTGAGCACCTGCCGGACGATGCCGATATCCTCGGCGTCATCAATCGCCACCACGATGATCGGCAGGTCACCGGAAATGCCATGCGCCCAGAGCGCTCCGACGCCATCCGTTCGGCGCGCCTGGACCTCCGGCGATGCGCGCAAGGTTCGTTCCGGATACACCACGGCACCGCCGAGCGTTTGAAACAGCTGCGCTTCATCGCTTCCGATGCCGAGGTGGTGCAGCTGAATCTGCGCCTGACTCCAGGCGAGGGTGGCCACCCGCTCGAACGTCGTGACATCGTGGTACTTGTCCGCCATGGCGAGCACAGCATCCCGGGACGGCGCGACCATGGTCGAGAACGCCAGCCGGACTGTCTGGCCGGGGCGGACGCGCACGCGGCGGCGCAAACTGATGATCGGATCGAGCACCGATCCCACGGTCCTGGTGAGGACGTGGTCACCGGCCTGGGCCAGCGGCGCGCGCACCGTCCGGCCTCGCCCGAGGAACGCGCCCCGATCGGTCTCCCACTGCAAGTTGCCGATCGTCTCACCCTCTACGGCCAGCACATGGGCCAACCAGATCTCGGCGTCTTCCGCCGCCCGCCGCCGCCGGGTCGCCAACAGGGTGTCCAACTCGGCGACGCACTCCGTCTGAATGAACAGGTTCGAAAAGGCGGGATGCACCGCGTCGCTCGCGGCCGGGGCCAGGACCACCTCCGCATACGAGGTGACCTCGATCTCGCGGATGCGGGAGCCATAATTGGTCACTGACACTCGGCGAACCTCAGCGTCATCCTCTGGCGAGACGATGATCTCGAGGTGCGTCACCAGCGTCCC
The DNA here is from genome assembly GCA_038205305.1 of Gemmatimonadales bacterium. Lineage (GTDB taxonomy): Bacteria > Gemmatimonadota > Gemmatimonadetes > Gemmatimonadales > GWC2-71-9 > Palsa-1233. The sequence continues at coordinate 26,624 of JBBRBZ010000007.1, read as the reverse complement.
GTCTCGACGGGTGAACTCGGCGCGGTCCTCGGCAAACGACACGTCGTAGTGTTCCGGTGTCGCGCCGCTCGGCTGGAATCCTGCCGACCAGCGTTCGCCACTGGCGACGTCGCGCAGCAGGATGTACGAACCGGTGTTGTCGCGGGTCGCATCATTCCGCCACCGAGTGACCGCGATGTCCTGCCACCGGCTGTAGCCAGAGCCCGCGGCGCTCACCATTACGGCATACCGTCCATTGGAGAGGAACTGGGTGCGCGGAGTCGTACCGTAGGGAGAGGAGAAGTGCCGCGTGTGCGGCGGCACCAGCTCGCGGACATTCCCCGTCGCAGGGACATCGACTCGGGGCCGCGCAACGGCGACATCGCGCGGAGTCCGTTCCTGCAGCAGCAGTTCGCTGGCCCGCACACTCGGCTCGGCGTGGAAGCGCGCGCGCATGACGTCACCGTGGAGCACGTTGCCGATGGCCACGATCGTCATGGCCTGGTGGTGAGCCATATACATGCGCACCACCTCGCGCGACGTGCCGACCGGCAGCCGGGCCGGCGTGTAGTCGACCGACTCGTAGTAGCCGTATTGTCCTGATGCCCCCGCCGCGGCGAGGGCGCGGAGGTTTGCCGCGGCCGCCACGGGTTCGATCATCGCCGCCAGCGCTGTGGCGTACGGCGCCACGACGATGTCATTGCCAAGCCCGCGGCGGAGGCCGAGCCCGGGAACGCCGAAGCTCGAGTACTGGTAGGTCATCGCCCGGTCGCGCACGTTGTATCCGGATTCCGACATGCCCCAGGGCACACCCCGTTCCCCACCGTAGGAAATCTGTCGCTGGACGGCGAGTTGGCACGTCTGTCCGAGCAGGCTGTCCGCCGGCGTGCGCATGATCAGGCTCGGCATCAGGTATTCAAACATCGATCCTGACCACGACAGCAGGATGGAGTTCTTCCCGACCGGTGCCAGCAGCCGACCGAGCCGGAACCAGTGGCGAACTGGCGCATCGCCCTTGGCAATCGCCACCAAGCTCGTCAGGTTGGCTTCGGAGGCCAGCAGGTCGTATCGTCCGCTGTCGAGCGTGGCGTCAGTCATCCGGTAGCCGATCGCGAACAGCATCCGGGTGGGATCGAAGAGGAATCCAAAGTCCATCGCCGCCACCATGGCGCGGGCGTCGGCGGCGAGCTGTGCCAAGCGGTGGCTGAGCACGACGGCCGACGCGGCCGCGTGCCCGAGAGCCGCCTGGAGTGCATCTGTGCTCGCTGCCGCTGGGCTGGAGTCCGCCTTGGTCTCGACACGCGAAGCGATCTCATGCAACACCGCGTCGCAGCAACCCGACAATGCTCCCAGTGCGGGCATCGGAATCAACCGTGCAATGGCAGGGAAGGCGGCGGTGTCGACCGGTAGCCGAGCCCAGGACGCCAGGCCGTCGACGTCCCGTGCGTGCGTCGCCACCGCGGCGCGCAGCGCGACCACCGCGGATGAGAGCGCCGACGCCGGCGCGGTCGTGTCGCTCCCGACGGCGTCCTGGGCACAATCGGCCACCGTACGCACTGCCGCGTCCAATTCGCGCATGCGCTCGGCCCAGTCCATCGGCGTGGTGGCGCCCTGCGCGACCACCGACAGGACGATCTCGAGTGCCGCCTCGAGACGGGGGAGGTCACCGAGCTGGGTGGTCCCACTACCGCGGGCGGCTTCCCGCACGAGCAGGGCCGCATCGGCGATGCCAGTCATCGCATCCGCACCAAGGGCCGGCTTGGCAAGCATCTCCTCGCAGGCATTCGCCACCGTCAGCAGGGCGCCGGCCAGATTGCCGCTGTCTACCGACGAGACATATCTCGGCTCCATGGGGCTGCCGTCTCGTGTGTGGTGCCAGTTGTAGAGATGCCCCCGGTGATGCTCCATGCTCTGCACGGTACCCAGGGTGGCCTCGAGCCGATCGACGGCATCGCTGGTTCCCAGCCACCCGAAGTCGCGCGCGGCCACCACGGAGAGGAGGTAGAGGCCGATGTTCGTCGGTGACGTGCGCTCGGCCACGACCGGGTTCGGGGTCTCCTGGAAGTTGTCGGGCGGCAATCCGAGACTGTCGGCCGTCACGAAGGTCGTGAAGTAGCCCCAGGTGCGCCGCGCGACGAGACGGAATGCGAGGGCGTCTGCGGCGGAGAGCGGGGCCACCGGCACCTCCGTCGCCGGTCGGCTGATCCACCAAGCGATACCAGGGGCCAGCAGCCAGCCAAGGACGATCGGCAGCGCCACCGGCCAAGCGGATGGCTGGAGCGTCACCACAGCGGCGGCGACGAGGCAGGCCAGCACCACGCCGCCCGCCATGCGCCGGTAAAATCCTGCCGCGGTGTTCTCCGCCTGTGACGCCGTCCGCGCCGCCGTGGTCCACTCGAGGAGGTGGCGGTGGGTCAGCAGCACGCGCGTCAGGGTCCGCAGAATGGCGTTGGACATCAGCCATGCCTGGTAGGGCATCGTCACCAGGGTGAGCGTCGCTTGCGCGACCGCTGAACGGGCATCGCGGCCCACGCCACGGAAATGACTCCGCTTGGAGATGCCCGGCACCCGCGGCCACAGCTCGGTGACCACCGGCAGCAACTGGGGGACCGCGAGGATGCTGGCGATGAAGATGGTCCAGAGGATCGGTGGTGATCCCGGCCACACCCATCCGGTCACCAGCATCAGGAATGCAGCAGGCATCGACAGGGTGCGCCGAAGATTGTCAATCAGCTTCCAGCGGTCGACCGGCGAGAGTGACCTGCGCCAGATCCAGGGGAGCAATTGCCAATCACCCCGCGTCCAGCGGTGCTGGCGCGCCGCCGAGGTCAGGTAGTTCGCCGGGGCGCCCTCGAACAGTTCGATATCGCTGACCAAGCCGGCCCGCGCGAAGAATCCCTCGAGCAGGTCATGGCTCAGCACAGAGTTGTCGGAGAACCGTCCGTCGAGCACCGCCTCGAACGCGTCGACATCGTAGATCCCCTTGCCGGTGTACGATCCTTCGCAGAAGAGGTCCTGGTAGACGTCCGAGACCGCCGCCGCATAGGGATCGATGCCGGCGGCCGACGAGCCGAGTCGCTCGAACAGCGAACTTCGGCGACCGGGCAAGGGTGCCGACACGCGAGGCTGCAGAATGGCATAGCCCTCCACCACTCGCCGGGTCGGTTGGTCGAGCCGAGGGCGGTTGAGGGCGTGTGCCATCGTTCCGGCCAGCCGCCGGACGGCGCCGATCGGCAGTCGGGTGTCGGCATCGAGGGTGACGACATAGCGCACCTCGCGCGGCACCTCCAGCAGGCCGTCGTCGTCGGCGAGAAATGCCGTGTCGACTGCGCCGCGCAATAGCTGATTCAGTTCGTGAAGCTTGCCGCGCTTGCGCTCCCATCCCATCCAGAGCGCATCGCGTGCGTTCCAGCGACGGCTGCGGTGGTAGAGAAAGAACCGCTTGCCACCATCTGGTGTGGCGCCGTACCGCGCGTTCAGCCTCGCGATCCCTTCGCGAGCTGCGGCAAGGCTCTCGGCGTCTCCAGGAGCCCGCTCGGTGCTGGCATCTGGCCAATCGGATACCAAGGCGAAGCGCACGTCATCGTCCGCATTCGCGAGGTAATGGACCTCGAGCCGCCCGATCTGGTCGTCGGCATCGGCCGGTCCTGCCAGCATGGTCGGCACCGCTACCAGGGTGCGAAAGTCCTCCGGCACACCGTCGCGAAATTCAAGTCGAGGCAGGATCGCTGGTGCCGCTACACTGGTCACATACCGATTGACCAGCGCGACGGCGAGATCCGAGGCGGGAATCAACGCGAGTGCGGCCAGTAGGATGACCCCAACGGCCGACACCCCGGCACCCGACGCCATGAGCACGGGTACCGCGAGGATCGCCGCCGTGAGTGCGAGCAGCGCACCGACATATTCCGGGAATGCGGCGCTCATCAAGACGCGACGCACCCGGAGCCCCATCGGCGGGCGAAAACCGATGGCGCGTTCGAAACGCAGTCGGCCGCCACCAACGAGGTGGAATCCGGGTTCCGCGTGGCGCGGATCGCTCTCTTGGCCGGCACAGGCAAGCGCCAGATGCGCGACATCGAGCTCGCTCCGCCCGGAGCCGTGCGCCAGCGCTTCGATGGCATGGCGATAGCTGTCGCGGCTGACGAAGTCCATTGCGGCAAAGTTGCTGCCCGCCCGCAGCGCCTCGTCCACCAGGCTGACATCCTCGAAGAACACCGACCAGTCGAGCACCGAGATCAGTCGCATGCTGGTGATGATGTTCCGCACGGTCACGGTCAGCGCCGCTTGCCGCTGATGCTCCAGCAGCGTGATCTCATCCGCCGTCGTCCCTCGTGCCACCAGGCGTTGCTGGAGCCAGGCAAGCGCTGGCGTGACCGCAGGGTCGCGGTCACGCAACCGTTGCAGCAGCTCGACCGCGAAGGCGGTGACGAGACGTGGGCTGTCGCTGCGCCGCATCACCGCTGCAATCGACCGCACGCCCCGCTCGCCCACGCCGAGAATTTCGTCGGCCAACGCATCCGCCTGGCGGCGCACCGCCCGGCCACCGACGACCGCATCCGCCAGCCGGCGGAGGTTCTCGACCAACACGACGCGCAACGAAATCGTCACCGCCCACAGTTCGCCGATCGTGAGGGGCTGCACTCGTTGGTACGCGTGAATGAACCGGCGGAGGGTGTCAGGATCGAATCGGCTGTCGGTGTGGGCCACGAAAGCCCACGCGATGCCGTACACACGTGGATACCCGGCGAGGGGACCATCGGCGAGCGCTGGAAGCTCACGATAGAAGCCCACCGGCAGGTGGTCGCGAATCTCCCGCAGCTGTTGATCGACCACGAAGAAGTTGTCGATCAGCCATTCGGCGGCCGGAGTGATCCATTGCTCCTCACCGACCGCTTCGGTGATGATCCGGTTGGCCTCGCGCAGCACGCGGCCATTCTCGTCGACCCGCGGCAGCAGCAGACGCTGCGGTTCCTTTCCAGTCGCCACTCCCTGGGCCGCTGCGAGGCTCTCGGCGTGCTGCTCGAGTCGCTCGATGCCGAATAGTTCCGCTCGGATCGGCTCCTCGAGCGGAGGAAGTGACGGAAAGAATGATGGAAGTGGAACGCGCACCGGTCAGTCACTCCTGGTTGGCGGAATACCCTCCTCAAGCCAGCCACCTGAGAAGTCGGCCGCCAGAAGCCCCTTGACCAGGGCGTCACAGTTCCGCATCAATCGCCAGATGCCTTCCGATCGGAAGTTCTCAATCATGATGACGATTGGCCCCTGATTGAGCCCACAGAAAGTCGGTGAGACCCAACCGTTCTTCGACCCGGCGGGATCGGGAAAGGTGGGGTTGAAGACCGTCTTGTACCCGTAACGATGCCCACCGCCAAGGCGCAGCCGACGGAACGAGGCGATGGTGGGCATGACGATCTCGGGCGCGAAGGGCAGCGACGCGACGACGCCCCACGGTGCGATGGTCCCATCGTCGGGGCCATCGGGAACGCCGCGCGCCACGTATCCGAAGAACTCTCTCGGCACCCCGTCAATCACCCGGCAGACCGACCCAGGTCCCTCACACGCCGTCAGCCCCCAACACCACTCGCCATATCCGGCATAGCCATGCGGATTGCGTATCGCATACCGTTGTTGCATGAACGTGGCGCGCCGACTGTTCTCGAAGTAGTCACAGTCCTTCTCGCGCATGAACGCATCGCGGATGCCGCGGAAATCGACCCAGAGATGGGAGAGTTGGTGGGTGAACAGGGGGCCGGCATGCAGGTACGATGTGCCGTCCACCGTGCGCCAGTCATAGGTCGTGGCCCACGCCCGGTAACTCTCGGGTGGCAGCGGATGGGTGGGAGAACCGAGTCCCAGCAGGTAGAGCAGCAGCGCCTCGTCGTAGCCCTGCCACCGGTACGGCAGGAAGCCCGCTTCCGGGGTCCAGCCGTGCGTGACGGTCAGCCCCTCGTTCTGCGCCCAGCGCCAATCGACCCGGGCATAGAGGGCCTCGGCGAGTTCACGGATCTCGCGCTCCGCCGCGCTCGCCCCGTCGAAGTACGCCGCCGCCGTCAGCATCCCGCCGAGCAGCAGAGCCGAGTCGACCGTGGACAACTCGGACTGCCACGCCCTCGCGCCAGTCTGCATGTCGAGAAAGTGGTAGTAGAAGCCGCGATAGCCCGTGGCCCCGGGCTCCGGACCCTGCGGGCTGCCCCAGAAGAAGCGCAGCGTGGCGAGGGTGCGCGTGGCCGCTTCGGTGCGAGCCATGAAGCCCCGGTCGACTGCCACCGGATAGGAGGTGAGTGCCAGGCCGACGGCCGCGATGCTCGCGGGGCAATTCTCCCGCGTCGCATCGACTACCAATCCGTTGGCGGGATTGGTCTCGTGCAGAAAATAGTTGAAGGCTTCCCGCTGGATGGCATCGAGCAAACGCCAGTCGTGTGCGTGCAAGGTATCGGCGCCGGGCTCGCCCGCACCCGGATCGAACTCAGCTTGGCGTGGAGGCATTTCTCTCCGCATGACCGCCGAACTCGGCGCGCATGGCGGAAAGCACCCGATTCTGGAAGTCGGCCTCGCCGCGCGAACTGAAGCGCCCAAAGAGCGCCGCGGCAAGCACTGGTGCCGGCACCGCCTCGTCGATGGCCGCTTCGAGCGTCCAGCGCCCTTCACCTGAATCGGACACCCGGCCCTGGAAGTGATCCAGCGCGGGGTCGGCCGCGAGCGCCGACGCCGTCAGGTCAAGGAGCCACGAGGCGATCACACTGCCGCGCCGCCAAACTTCAGCGATCTCCGGCAGGTCGAGGTCGTACTGGTATGCCGCGGGATCGCGGAGTGGCGTGGTCTCCGCATCCGCCGTTTGCTGGGCCTTTCCGACTCCGGCGTGCTTGAGAATGTTCAAGCCCTCGGCATAGGCCGCCATCATGCCGTATTCGATGCCGTTGTGGACCATCTTGACGAAATGGCCGGCGCCATTGGGACCGCAGTGGAGATAGCCCTGTTCGGCAGTGCCACCGCGCTTCTCGCGACTCGGCGTCTTTTCAATCGACCCCACGCCGGGCGCAAGCGACTTGAAGATCGGATCGAGTCGGCGGACGATGTCGGGCTCGCCGCCGATCATCAGGCAGTAGCCGCGCGCCAATCCGAAGACGCCGCCGCTGGTGCCGCAATCGACGTGGTGCATCCCCACGTCGGCGAGGCGCTTGGCGCGGTGCAAGTCGTCGCGATAGTAGGAGTTGCCACCGTCGATCACCACGTCGCCCTTGCTCAGCTTGGGGAGCAGGGAATCGAGGGTGCTGTCGACGACACCGGCGGGGACCATCAGCCAGACTGCTCTGGGCTGGTCAAGTTTTGCCACGAAGTCGTCGAGCGTGTGGGCCCCAACGGCCCCCTCGGCTGCGAGGGCATCTACCGCCTTGGCCGTCATGTCGTAGACGACGCAGGTGTGTCCGTCCTGCATCAATCGCCGCACCATGTTGGCGCCCATGCGCCCGAGTCCGATCATTCCCAACTGCATAGTCACCTGCCGGGTTCGGTCCTTCGAGTTGTCCGATGCAAGCTAACAGGATCATTCTGTGTTCGGCGGTGGCCTCTGGGGAGGGGCCGGCATCAACTGCAGCGTGGTCGAGGCGATCACCACGCGGTCCCCCGTGGCATCGACCTTGTCGAGGATGCCGCGATAGAGGGCATCCTTGGTGACCCGGCGACGGCGATAGTCCACCACGTACCGCAAGGTGTACTCCAGCCAATTGTCATTGGCCACCAGCGTCACCATCGGTGCCACTCGGGCATTCTCGATCCGGTACCGCTGTACCATCTGCTCCCACGCCACCTCCGCGCCGCGGCTATAGTCACCGACCACGACCTTTGCGGTCTCCTCGAGGATCTGCTGCGTCAGGGCGCGGTCACTGCCGTACTTGATCGGCATGGTGATCTCGTCCCAGAGGAAGGGAAAGTCTGCGGAGTAGTTGTAGACCGGCTCCTTGAAGACGAAGCTGTTGGCCACCCGCACGATCCGGCCATTGTAGAGATCGCCGTTGACCCAGTCGCCCATCTCCATCAGGGTAGTGCGCAGGATGCCGATGTCGATGACATCGCCCTTGATGCCGCCCAACTGCACCCGGTCACCAGGACCGTAGAAGCGGGAAAAAGAGAGAGCCACCCAGCCGGCAACACTGGCGATGACCTCCTGCAGTGCGAAGGCGATCCCGGCGCCGGCCACGCCGAAAGCAACGGTGACCCCGGTGAGGTGACTGCTGTACACGCTGTAAATCGCCACCGCCGCGGCCAGGTAGCCGCCGAAGGTGACGATCTTGCGCATGCGGTAACGCATGTCCACGTCGTGGACGCGCCGCACGAAGAGCCGTTGCAGCGCCTGCGCAACGAGGACGACCACGGCGACGCCCAGCAGGGCACTGCCCAGGCGCATCAGGGCGGGATCGTCCAGCCAGCTTCGCATGGTCTCCATGAGGGTCACGCGCTGCCACCACGGCCCGACCGCGGCTCCACCACGAACGTCGGCGCGACATACTCCTTGGGCAGCTGGTCGGGCGGAATGGTCACTTGGTTGCCGTCGCGGAGTGAGGCGTAGTGCGGCGACATGATCTCGACCCCGGCGGCATTGAACTGATCCTGAATCTGGCGGTGCAGGTCGGAGTAGGTGACTGCCATCACCGAGGCGTCGTTGGTGTAGGCGTTGATCTGGTAGCTCACAAAGAAATCGTCCAGCGAGGTCTGCAGCACGAACGGCTTCGGCTCCGCGAGAATGTTTCCGGTGGCGAGGGCCGCGTCGATCAACAACTGGTGTACCTGGGCCCAGGGTGCGTCGTAGCCAATGGTGACGGTGGTGTTCAGGATGAGGCCGTCGCTCCTGGCCAAGGAGCTGTAGTTGATTACCTGGGTCGAGAGCACGGTGCCGTTGGGGATGGTGATCGCGACATTCTTGATGGTGCGGATACGCGTGATGAGGAGCGTCTTTTCCATCACATCGCCCGTGGTCTCGCCGATGGTCACCCGGTCACCGATGCGGAAGGCCTGCGTGTAGGTCAGCACCACTCCCGCCACGATGTTGCCGATGGCACTGGTCGACCCCAGCGAGAAGAGCACGCCGACGAAGATCGACGCCCCCTTGAAGGCATCGGAGCCCGATCCGGGTAGTTTGGGCCACAGGACCACCCCGGCGAAGGCGATCACCAGAAAGCGGACGATGTTGTAGGTGGTGTCGGCCCACTCGCGGTTGAAGCCGTCCCAGGCAATCGCCCCCGAGCCGATCGCCCGGAACACCAGGTGAATCGCCTTGAGCAGGTACCGGGTCACCACCACGATCACGAGGATGAAGAAGATGTTCGGCAGGTAGGCCACGACGGAGGCTCCCACCGCCTCGAGGGGAGTCACTACGTAGCCGATGATCTGTCGCGAGAGGGAGGCGGTCCAGGGGAAGAAACTCAGCACCAGCGAGATATAGAAATAGCAGAGCACCAGCGTGAGCAGCACCCGCACCGCACGGACCAGTGCCGTGATGCCTGCGCCTAGCTGGTGGGCGGAGAGCAGTTCGAAGCGCTGGAGCCGAAGGGGTTGTACGCGTGTCGGATGGAACGCGGCGTAGAGGCGACGGAAAACCAGTCGCATCAGCACGAGGATCAGCACCAGAACAACAGTAGTGGCGAGCGCGTACAGGGCGTCGATGGTGACCGCCTTCACACTCACGGCCTGCACTGCGGATGCCGAGGCGAGCCGAATTCGCCGCGCGAACTCGGCGGCGGTCGCCGCGCGGGTCATGCCGGGGAGCGTGTCGGCATCGAGGACCGTCATCAGGACCTGGTCCTCGATGGAGAGTTCATGCCGCTCATCGATCGCGGCGACGTGGAGGCTGTCGGTGCCCCGGGCCAGCCCCAGGCGCCAGTGGATCAGCCGCGCGTTGACGGCCGTCGCCCGCTCGACCGGGCCGAACGGACCGAGATGACCATACAACAAGAAGAGAGTGTCGGAGCCCATCAGCACCGGGGAGCTGAGTGGCGCCGCCGGGGCGAGGGTGTCGATGGCGGCGGCAGTGGTGGCACCGGCGGGAGCTGGACGCTGCCCTGCAAGCGACTCTGCGGCACCGAGGGTGACGGTCAGCAGCAACAGCGCCAGCAGTCGGTTCGGCATCGGCCAAATCCACCGTGTGTGGCGGCACCCTGCAGGTTGTGACATGTCTAGACTCTAGCCGCTTCGGTGGGAGGCCGTAAGGGCTGGGCTGGCCTAGTTCTCGTACCCCTTGGCCGACTTGGCGGCGTGGGTGAACGCGACGACTTCGAGTCGGCTGTGCAGGGCGAGCTTCTCGAGCACGTTGTGGACGTGGCTCTTGACCGTATGCACGGCGATGTGCAGGCGCGTGGCGATCTCCTTGTTGCTGCACCCCTCGCCAAGCAACGCGATCACTTCCAGCTCGCGCTGCGTCATTTTGACCGATTCAATCACCTGTTCGGGGTGCTCGCTCGCAACGTTTCGGACGATCTGGGTGAAGAGCGACGTGGTGAGCGCGGGCGGCAGGACTTCCGCGCCATCGGCCACCGCCCGAATCGTGGCGAAAAACTCCTCGAATGACGCGTCCTTCATGATGAAACCCGAGGCGCCGGCACGCACGTAATCGGCGACCTCTTCCTGCGCTGGCAGCAGCCCCATGATGATCACCCGGGCCTCGGGGACCTCATCGCGCACGCGCGCGGTCAGCCCGAGGCTGTCGTGATCAACCAGTCCGAAATCGACCAGCACCACGTCGGGCTTGGCATCACGCACCTTCGCCAGCGCCTCGTCGACATCGGCGGAAGCGGCCAGCACCTTGAAGCCGGTCTGGGTCTGGATCAGCGAGGCGATGCCTTCCCGGAGCAGTCGATTGTCGTCGATGAGCACCAACGCAATTGGCGGTGACTCGGCCACGCCCTCGGCCCGGGCGCGCTTGGCGCCCTCAACTTCAACCTGCTGCATGAGATCCCTCGAACAGGGCTTGCCGAATGAAGGGATGCATCGTCACGGCACACCATCCGATCGCGGAGCGGGTTTCAGGGCCTGAGTGCCTAGTCCTGCCGCACCGCGCCGCGCCGCGCCGCGCCGCGCCGCGCCGGCTTTGCAGCCCACCAAAACAAAGATACGCCCCCGGACCGGCGATCGGAAGGTGGATCGGGTCAGAGGGGCCGGCGCCCCTTGATCACCCGCAGCAAGACGACCACGATGGCGATCACGAGCAGGATGTGAATCAGACCGCCCATGGTATAGCCACCGACCATGCCGAGGGCCCACATGATGACCAGAATGATGACGATGGTTTCGAGCATGGATAGACCCGTTGGAAGGGAAACAGTGAATCAAAACTTCGTGGGTTGCTCGCCCAGTGACAATCGATCAAAAGAGGGATGCCGGTGACGGAAAGGGGAGGACTCACTTCGGGATGCCCTACCGCCCCGTCGCATCCAGGAGCCGGAGTGCGGCCGGCTCGGGGCTGCGCCGGGGAAGAGCGACCCGCCCAAGGTGATCGAGCAGGGGTTCCGGGGCCGTCAGCGCGCGACCCTGGGCGTACCCCACGCCAAGCGCCCGCAGCTTGGGGACGAGGGCCGCGTCGCCGACGTCCTTGGCCACGGTGTGGATCCCCACGCTCCGGCCGATCTGTGCCACCGCACTCACGATGCCGCCGTAGATCGGATCGTCCAAGACGCGCTGGACGAAGGCCCCGCCGATCTTGAGATAGTTCACCGGCAACGCCTTGAGGTAGGTGAAGGAAGTGACATTCGAGCCGACGTCCTCCAAGGCCATCTCACAGCCAATGTCGCGGACCGCGGCGTGGAAACGCACTGCTTGCGGCAGGTTGGCGAGCACGGCGGTCTCCGACAGCTCGAAACAGATCGCCCCCCGGGGCACCTCATGCCGCGCAAGTTGGGCCTCGACCGCGGGAAGGAGGCGATCGTCTTCCAGGGCAGATGGGCTGAGGTTCACCGACCAGAGCGGCGGCTCATTCCCCGGATGGTCCCGGTGCCACTGGCCGAGCAAGGCGATGGTCTTGCGCACGACCCAGCGGTCGATCTCCGGCATCAGCCGGTAGCGCTCAGCCTGTGGCAGAAACTCGGCCGCGGTCTGCAGGCCGCCATTCTGATCGGGCAGCCGCAACAGGATCTCCAAGCGTGTCCGGCTCTTCAGGTCGGGCTGGATCGGCACGATCTCCTGGGCGTAGAACTCGAAGTGTCCTTCGTCGGCCGCGCGGGCCAGCCGGGTGATGCGCCGCGACCGACTCTGGACGAATTCCTCCCGTGGGCGGGCCGCCGTCTCATGGTGCACCCGGTTGCCCCCTCCCTCCTTGGCGGCGTAGCAGGCGGCGTCCGCAGCTCGCATCACTTCTGCAACGCTCACCGTCCGGTCGATCACTCGCGTCATCCCGATGCTGGCGCTGATCGCGAACTCGGTCCCGTGCCACTCGAACCGAAAGGCTGCCACCTCGGCCCGGATGCCTTCGGCGATGCGTTTCCCCTCGACTTCGGGGCAGTTCTCGAGCAGGATCCCGAATTCGTCACCGCCGAGGCGCGCCAGGACATCCCGTTTCCGGAGGTGACGGCTCACCAGTGGGCCCAGCAGCTGCAGCAGGGCGTCGCCGGCGTCATGGCCGGCATTGTCGTTGACGAGCTTGAAGTGGTCGAGATCGATGTAGAGCACGACATGGTTGGAGTCCTCGACGCGTGACGCCGCGAGAAGGTGCGCCAGCTGTCGCTCGAACTCCCGTCGGTTGGTCAGCCCCGTGAGGACATCGTGGCTCGCCTCGAACGACAGGCGCTGGCCGACTCGGCGCTGCTCGCTCTCATCCTGAATCACCAGCACGGCGCCGATGATCTTGCCGATGGAGTCACGGATCGGGGCTGCCGAATCGCCGATCGGGATCTCGATACCATCGCGGCGCAGCAGCAGCACGCCGGGCTCCATGTCGACGGCACGACCTGCCTCGAGACAGCGCGCGACGGTGCTTGCCACCGGAAGTCGTGAGAGCTCGGAGATGAGGGTCAGCACCACGTCGACCGGTTGGCCCAGCGCCTCGCGCGCGCTCCAGCCGGTGACGCGTTCCGCGACCGGGTTGAAGTAGGTCACCCGTGCCTCGGTGTCGGTGGTGACGACCGCGTCCCCCATCGACTCGAGGGTCGCGCGCGCCTCCTCGTTGATGCGGGTTCGCGTCTCCTGCGCCCGGCGCCATTGGGTCAGGTCGCGGAGCGTGACCAGCGACTGGCCGGCGTCGCTCTGGCCGATCGGCCGACGGGCGAGTTCGACGGGGAATTCGTGGCCGTCACAGCCTTGAGCAAAACAGGCCACCGTGCCGCCCTTGCTGGCCGCCGTGGGGGACCGTTCGTCGTTCGGGAGAATCGTGCCGAGCAGCCAGTGATAGCGACTGGGGAAGAAGCGACTCATGGATTGGCCGAGCACCTCGGCCTCGGTGCAGCCGAAGGTCTCTTCTGCCTCGAGATTGAGCGCCGTCACGCGGCCGTCCCGGTCGACCAGGATCATCGCATCGGGCGCGGCATCAAAGAGCGGGTGGAAGGTGTTCGTCTGGCCCAAGTAATCCTCGATCCTGCGCTGGTGTGGCCGGGTGTGGCGACGCTTGGCCCGACTCGACATCTGCGCAGCCACCAGAAAACGGTGGTGCGTGCATCCACCAATACGCCACGATGTGAAGAAAACTATGCCGAGCGGAGGCGGACTGACATCCATCGAAGGAGGGGTTTTGGGACTACCGCCCTAGCAGCGCCCCCAGCACGGCAATCGCCACCGTCACCAGGGCGGTGACGCCGATCCGCCGGTATGACCGCAGCAATCCGATGCCCGCCAATGCCAAGGCGATGAGCGGCGCGCAGACGAGCACCATTACGCCCGCCGCCACCAGCCGTGCGTTCAAGGCCAACCCCACCAGGATCAGCAGCAGCGCCGCGCCCGCGAGCGCGGCCAGCACGAGTCCCAGTCGTTCAGTAAGTCGCGAGTCCACGACGCACCATCTGGAAGGCAACCCCGATCAGGAGAATAGCGAACGCAGCCTTGAGCCAGCGCACCTGGATCCGGTGACCGACGAGCGACGCACCAAACGAGCCAACGAGCGTACCGAGCACGACCACCGCCGTCAGGGGAAAGTCGACATCCCCACGCGCGGCATAGACGATCGCTCCCGCGGAGGCCGTGATGCCGATCATGTAGATGCTGGTTGCGGCGGCGCGATCAAACTCCAGATCGAGCAGCAGCGTGAGCACCGGAATCTTGAGCACGCCACCACCCACGCCGAGCAGGGAGGAGATGATGCCCGCGCCGAGGGAGGCGGTCCGCGCCCATCCCATGCGGCGGCGATGGACCCGCACCGGCGCGGGCTTCCAGAATGGCAGCATGCGGCTCGCCGAGAGGAGGAGGATGATGGCGAAGCCGATGAAGAGCGGCCCGGCCGGAATCGACGCGGCAATCACGCCGCCGACGATCGCGCCGACCACCGTGAACGACTCCAGATCGATCGCCAGCGGAATGTCCACTCGGCCGCGCCGGAGGTGCACGATCGAGCTGGCGACCGATGTGGCTGCGATGCAGACGAGGGAGGCGGAGACGGCGGAGCGGAACGGCACACCGGCAATGAGCGCGAGTCCCGGGACCAGGATGGCACCGCCGCCGATCCCGAGCAACGCGCCCAGACCGCCGGAGGCCATGCCAAGCAACAGCAGTTCGAGGAACTCACGGGACATGTCGGAGCTTAACGGAGGCGGGACGGGCGGCCAACCGCTCCTCGGCTGGTACGCGCGGTCGATCGGGCGCAGTTCACTCCGGGCCTTCTTTGTCGAGGACATGGAGCCAGCGTGGCGTCATCACGGTGTTTGCAGCGCGCAGTCGGTCGGCATGGGCGGCCAGCAGGTCGCTCCGCGTGATGATCCCGACCACCCGCCGTGGTGCCGCGCGGGTGACTACCGGCAGGCGACCCACGTCCTCGAGCACCATGTGGTCTGCGGCATCCCGGAGCGACTGATCGGCGTACACCACGACGGGCGGGCGGGTGATCAATGTCGCGACCGTGCGGTCGGCGGCGACCAGCGGGTCGAAGAGCACTCGGCGGGCAACAACTCCGACCAACTCGCCATTGGCGTTGAGCACCGGGAAGCCATGATGTGTCGTCGCCCGCGGATCCGCCTGCAGTTGCGCTTGCGCCGCGCCGATCGTGGCGTCGGCGGGGAGCGTCATGACCGGCGTGCTGGCGGCCTCGTCGACGCGGACGTGCATCAGGTGATCCGCTGTGTATTCAGTTTGAATGTTCAGGCCGCGTCGAGCCAGTTTCTCGGTCATGATCGAATTCGGATTGAGCAGTCGCGCCGTGAGGTACGCGATGCTGCAACCGCCGAGCAGCGGCAGCAAACCGATCGGTTGGCGGGTGGTTTCGAAGGCGAAGACCACGGAGGCGAGCAGTGCGTGCGACGTTCCCGCGAAAATCGCGGCCATGCCGACCAGCGCAGCCATGGCGGGCTGGATGCCGGCATTGGGGAGCAGGAACTCGAGTCCGCTGCCGAGCAACGCGCCGACGCCGCTGCCGATGGTGAACAGTGGGGCGAGCGTTCCGCCCGAGGTTCCGCTGCCGAGGTAGATCGCCCACGAGAGGAGCTTGAACGTCACCAGCACAGCCAAGGCGCGACCCGTGATCGTGCCCGACAGCGCCGCCGTGATATTGTCGTAGCCAACGCCGAGCGTCCGCGGGGCGATGATGCCGATGACGCCAACCGCCACCGCACCGATCGCCGGCCACCACATCCAATGGAGTCCGGTCCGGTGCCCCATTCGCTCAAAGAGATGTTCGATCTGGTAGGTGAAACCGGTGACTCCCGCGGCCAGCACGCCCACGAGCGCCCCGACCACGAGGTAGGCGACCAACGCCTCACCGTGCGGCTGGGTGAGCGTGGTCATGGGAAAAACCGGCTCGAACCCGACGAAGGCGATCCGGACCGCGGTGGCAATCGCCGCCGCAAGCGCCACCGGCACCAGAGAGCGGGCGCGGTATTCGAAGAGCAGCAGCTCGACGGCGAGCAGGATGGCGGAGACCGGGCTCCCGAACGTCGCCGCCATCCCGGCGGCCGCACCGGCGGCGAGCAATGTCTTGCGCTCGTCGATGGTGACGTGGAGCAGTTGGCCGAGGAGGGAGCCGAGGGCGCCACCGGTTGCGATGATCGGCCCTTCCGCGCCGAACGGACCGCCGGTGCCAATCGCGATTGCCGAGGCCAGCGGCTTGAACACCAGCACGCGTGCAGGGATGCGGCTCTCGCCGAAGAGGACCTTCTCCATGACCTCGGGAATGCCGTGTCCGCGGATGGCCGCCGACCCATACCTCGCCATCAACCCGACGACGATGGCGCCCCCGACCGGAATGAGGATCAATGCCAAGTAGCCCCGGTGCGTCAGTGCCGGGGAGACAAACGCGAGGGACACTTTGCCGAAGTACACCAGATTGGTGACCAGGCCGATCAGGTGCAGCAGGAGCTGGGCAACCAGACCGGCCGCAATCGCCAGCACCGACGCGAGGGCGGTCACCAGAACGACCCGTCGATCCACCGCACGTGCGTCGGCGGGTGCGCGGGTACGGGGTTGTGCGTCGGGGCTCATGATCGCTCGCGTCGGTGGGGGCGCTCGAAGAACATGGTGGTGGGTTCATCGCCCAATCCGGCAGCCGTCACCCAGGCCTCAAGGGACCGTGCGAGCGTCCGCTGCTGATGCTGCGAAAGGTCGCGCAACGCCTCGAGCAGCGCGGCCTGCGCCGTGGGTGGAGCTTGCTTGACGATCTTCCGACCGGCCGCGGTCAGGCCAATGACGGCGCGCCGTGCATCATCGCTGGCGATTTTCCGGCGCACCAGCCCGCGATCCACCAGTCGGGAGACGACTTCAGAGACCGAGTTTTGGCGGGTGCTGGTGCGTTCGGCCAGGTCAGAGACGGAGAGGCCTGGGGCGTCGGCCAGTTGGCGCAGGACGAACAGCTGCGCCCCGGTCACCTCGACATCCCGGACCGCTGTCCGACTCGCCCGACGCAAGGCGCCCACGATGCGGCGCAGGGCGTCCATGGCTCGGGCGGTATCGTTGCTGGCGGCGCGGGGAGGGGTGGGGCGAGGCGGTGTGGCGCGTGGCATAATATGTCGGTAACGATACAATCATCGCCCGGCCCGCGCCACCACCTCCCCGACGATGATGGCGGCGGCGCCGAGGGAATTCCCGGCGCCCCAGCGCTTTGGCCCTACTGCCCGCGAATGGTCACCGGGCCGGTGAGGGTCACTTCGATCGGTGACCCTGCCGCCACCACCACATCGCTGGGCTTCCCCTTCGAGCCCACGACGGCGCCTGCCGCCCCGCCAATCACGGCGCCAATGATGGTTCCCTTGGAGTTCCCGCCCACGATGCGGCCGGTGATCCCGCCGATGACCGCACCAGCGGCCGTCTTCTCGGCCTGACCGGTGGTGATGCCCTGGCCCTGGAGCGTGTGCGCCATCGAGGTGATGTTGGCGGAGAGCGGGTAGGTCTGGCCACCGACGGTGACCGAGTTCACCTGCACAGTGATGTTGCCGTCCGCATCACCCTTGCTGCTCGCCTGCTGCAGGTCGGTAATGGTGAGGTTCAGGGTCGATCCCGCAGGGATGAGCACCTTGCCGCCGCTGCCCATGACGTCCTGGGAGACGCTCGCGGTGAACTGGGCGCCGGCCTTGTCGTCCTTGGACGAGACTGTGCGCTGGGTCGTGGCCGCGATCGTCGTACCGGACGGCAGTGACGGGGCCTTGGGCGCGTCGGCGCCGGCGGTGCTGCTCGACGCCACCTTGGGATCTGATGTACCCTTCCCACACGCGACGGCGGCAACGATGATTGAACTTGCGATCAGTAGCTTTCTCACAATACCTCCTGGGGTAGCTCCGCAACCTGGTCGCCTGACTGTGTCAGGGCGACGCGACTGGGGACGACCGCCGGGCAATATCCACCACGTTTCCAGTGGATTCGTCATTCGCATTTTGCGTCAATTCCCCTGCCGGGTCGCGCATGTGACGCCGGCGCACTGCCAGAGGAGCGTCGTCTGACCACGTCCATTTCGAAGCCCGACCAGGCCACCGATACCGCCGGCACCGTCCCCGGCGATCACGTTCACGTGACGACAGCCACGGCCTCCCTGCTGGGCATCTTCCTGATCCTGCTCACCGCCGCGCTCCGGTTCGCCGCCGACCTGCTGCTGCCAATCGTCATCGCGGTGATGCTCGCTTTTCTGCTGGTCCCTGTCGTGCGCCTGTTGCGACGACTGGGACTGTCCGCTGGCGTAGGCGCCGCGATCGTGGTGTTTGGCACCATGGCAGTCGTGGGGTCGGGCGTGTTCGTGCTGTCCGGCCCCGCGTCGGACTGGGTGTCCAACGCACCGAAGACACTCAACAAGGTGCAAACTCGCCTGCGGAAACTGATCCGACCGATCGAGGCGACCGCCAACCAGGTCGATGCCGCCACGAGTGTCACCGGCGCCGCCGCCCCACAGACGGTCCAGCTCAAGGTTCCCGGCCTGCTGCAGCGTGTCGGCCTGAGCACTGTGTCCCTTGTGGCGACCGTCATCTCCATCGTCTTCCTCACCTACTTCCTGCTGGCGATGCTCCCTACCCTGCGCAGCAAACTCGCCTCACTGATCGAATCGCGCGCTGGCGTCCGCAACGCTGAGGCCGCCCTGACGGAGATCGAAACGCAGGTGTCGCGCTTCCTCTTCATCACCACGGCGATCGGTCTTGGTGTCGGGCTCGCCACCTGGGGCCTGCTTGCCTGGATCGGCCTCCCCAATCCGCTGCTTTGGGCGGCGGTCGCCTTTCTCCTCAACTTCATCCCCTATGCCGGATCGATGATCGCGCTCGTCCTGCTTGGCGCGGCGACGCTGGTCCACTTTCAGGACAGCACGCCCCTGCTGCTGGTGATCGGCGGCAGCCTCGCCATCCATACGGTGGCGGGCAGCCTCGTCGCCCCGCAGCTGATGGGGAGGCACCTGACGCTGAATCCGGTCGCCATCTTCGTTTCGCTGCTCTACTGGGGCTGGGTCTGGGGAGCCGCGGGTGCTCTGCTGGCGGTGCCCATCACCGTGATGATCCAGGTGGTCGCGGCCAGGAGCCAACGATTCCACCCGCTGGCGGTGCTGCTGGCGAGCTGAGCGTGACAAGGGGTCGCTGGCGTCGCTGGCGTCCCCCCGACTCCTCGCGATAGCTTCCCCCGCAACCTGATGCCATTCACCGTCCGATTGCTGGAGATTGACCATGGGTGCATCTGCCGCCGCAGTGATCATCATCAAAGAAAAGGAAATTGTGGCCACCTTCCGTGCTGCGCGAGCCACGGCCCCGGAGACGGCACAGTCTACGGCTGCCCTCGGCGTCTCGGAGCGGGTCGCCTTCCATCGGCTTCGGGATCGTGCGATCCTGCGTGAGGCCGAGCCGGGACACTACTATCTCGATGAGCCGGGGTGGCAGGCGCTGCGGCGGAGCCGGCGACGGCTGGTCATCGTCCTGATCATCGCTGCCATGGTGATGGCGTTCTGGGCGTGGCGGAAGGCGTCGCCAACACCGTGACGCCCGAGGAACTCCTGGTGCACTGGGAGTCGGTCTATCGGACCAAGGCAACGGATCAGGTCAGCTGGTTTCAGCGAGAGGCGGAGCGATCACGGTCGCTAATCGTGCAACTGGTTCCCTTCCACGACACGGCGATCATCGATGTTGGTGCTGGTGCCTCGACGTTGGTCGACGGCTTGGTCGCTGCGGGATACCACAACATCACCTTGCTGGATCTCTCACCCGCCGCGTTGGCAATTTCTCGCGAGCGACTCGGCGCCGAGGGTGCGAGTGTGCAAGGGATTGCGGGTGATGTGCGCTCAGTCGAGCTTCCTCTGGACGCGTTCGACCTCTGGCACGATCGGGCACTCTTTCATTTCCTCACTGAGCCCGCCGATCGACGGCGCTATCTCGATCAACTCCATCGAACGCTGCGTCCAGGCGGGTATGTCGTCATGGCGACCTTCTCCCTCGACGGGCCGACCCGATGCAGCGGACTCGACGTGGTGCGCTACTCACCCGAGACGCTGTTGCATGAGCTGGGCGACCAATTCGAACTGGTGTCGGGGCAGGGGGAGACTCACCAGACGCCGTCCGGTGGCACGCAGCAGTTTGCGTACGGGGTATATCGGCGCTCATGTTGAGGACTGCGATCATCGTCCAGCATCGCGCCGTCGCCATTCCTGCTCGGGATATCGCGCACTGATGCGGACGCCGTTGCCCGAGCGTGCGCTGACCTTCATGATCCTGCGCCGGGGCGTGATCCTGTGGCTGCTGGTGCGCCTGATGCTCATGCTGCTGGCGCTGGCAGTGGCCGGCGGCTTGACCACGGCGATCCCGCTCACGCTCTCACCGGTCACTGCGATCGGAATTGTGGTGATCGTGACCGCGCTCGGCCTGGTTGAGTCGCGGCGCGTCAACGAATCCGCCTTGCTTTCGAATCTCGGCATTTCACCGTTGGTGCGGATGCTGCTCGCGCTCACGCCTGCTCTGCTTGGTGAAGTGGTCGTCGTGCTGCTGGCCGCATCATGACTGTGGTCCTTCGCGTGGACTGCGTCGGCAAATACTACGGTGATCGTCGTGTCCTCACTTCCGCCACCCTGCAAGCCGTGGCGGGCGAGGTTACTGGACTGCTGGGGCGCAACGGCTGCGGCAAGTCGACCCTGCTCCGAATTGCTGCTGGTGATCTGCGGGCCAACAGTGGCAGCGTCAGTTACTTGGGGCGTATTGTCGAGGCGCATCAGTGGCATCGGCTCGCACGACGCGGGTTCGCCTACCTGCCGGACCGCGAACTGTTGTCGCCCTATCGCACCGTGCGCCAGCAGCTGTCCTCGGTAGTCCGCCAGTTTGATCTGCCTGGGTATGAGCTCGCCGTGTCGCGTTGCGACCTCGAGGCGCTGCTCGACCGTTGGGTGGCGGAGATCTCGACCGGTGAGCTCCGGCGGGCGGAGGTGGGCTGCCTCGTCGCACGGCGACCGGAGTGCCTGCTCGCCGATGAACCGTACCGCAACCTTGATCCGGCCGACCGCGCCATCATCGGCGCGGCCCTGCGGGAGCTCGCCGCCGATGGCTGCGCCGTGGTGATCACCGGTCACGAGGTCGAGGAGATTCTCCTCAGTGTCGATCGGGTGATCTGGTGTACCGATGGCACTACCTATGACCTCGGCACCCCGCGTGCCTCCCTCGGGCATTGGCGCTTTGTCCGGGATTATGTTGGGGAAGCTCGGGCGGAGCGGCTGCTGACCGAACTCCCGGACTCCCCCCAAGCCGTTTGACCGCTACCGTTCCGCACTGGCCTGCCCGCTCGTAGACTTCGGCATGCGGAAACATGTGCTGCTCTACGGGGTGCTCGCCGGCCTGCTGATCGCCGTGATGCAGGGGGTCGAATATCGCTGGCTGGTGGTCGAGCACTCCATCGAAATCTATGGCGCCCTGGTCGCGGCCCTCTTCTCGGGGCTCGGCATCTGGCTGGGCCTCCGGCTCACCCGCCGCCTCGAGACGGTGGTGGTCCGGGAGGTCATGGTGCCGGCACCAGTCGAGTTCGTCCGGGACGACGCGCGACTCGGGGCGCTCGGGATCACCCCCCGTGAGCTGGAGCTGCTCCAGTTGGTCGCCGAGGGGCTCAGCAACCGGGAGATCGCGGAACGGGCCCATGTGAGCGAGAATACCGTCAAGACCCACGTAAGCCGGGTGTTCGACAAGCTCGGCGCCCGGCGGCGGACGCAGGCGGTCCAACGGGGAAAGGAACTCCGGCTCATTCCCTGAAGCGCGATGAGTGGTACTTTCGGGCGAATTCCATGAAAATCGTGGAAAATCACCCATTCGGGTGACGCGGCGAGGAGGGCGAAGCGGTAGACTAGGCCCGTCTCACACACTCGGGAGTCTCCATGCGCAAGATTGTGCTCACCTTCGGGTTGATGGCCGGCGGCGTCATGTCGGCCATGATGGTGCTCGCCCTGGCCTTCCAGGATGCCATCGGCTTCGACAAGGGCGTCATCGTCGGCTACACCTCGATGGTGGTCGCCTTCCTGATGGTCTACTTCGGCGTGCGCTCCTACCGCGACAACGTTGCCGAGGGCACCATCAGCATGGGGCAGGCCTTCAAGGTGGGGCTGCTCATCACGTTGGTGGCCAGTTGCTGTTACGTGGCGACCTGGGAGGTGATCTACTACAACTTCCTCCCCGATTTCATGGAGAAGTACTCGGCCTACGAAATCCAGAAGGCGAGAGACGCCGGGGCCAGCGCGGCGCAGCTGGCCGAGATGACGAAGGGGTTTGCGGTGGGTGCCGAACGGTACCGCAACCCATTGTGGAACATTGCCTATACCATCATCGAGCCGCTGCCGGTGGGGCTGCTCTTCACCGTCGTCACCGCCTTCACGCTCGGTCGGAAGCGCCGTCAACCAGAAGTGACGGCGGCATAACGTGTTGATCCTCGTATCCACGCCCCTCACCCGACGTCCGGAGACGCACCCATGAGCGCCAGTATTCCCGAGGCCCCCGCTGGCAACGGAGCACATCCCATTCTGATGGTCGTCATCTCGGCCAACATGCTGCAGGCATCATCGGCGTTCTACGCGAAACTCTTTGGCTGGCAGATGATGCCGATGTCGGCGGAGCTAACGGCGGCCGGGGCGCGTGGCGGTCCGTCGATCGCGCTGCGGGCGAATGTTCCCGCCGGCTTTCCGTCGAGCGTCCCGTTCATCAAGGTGGCGGATGTTGCGGTCGCACTCGATCGGGTGGTTGCGGGCGGTGCGACGGTCGAGCGTGCGCCATGGACGATTCCGATGGTCGGCACGTTGGCGCGATTCAAGGATGCGTCGGGCACCATCTACGGGCTCACCTCAGGCATGACCGAGGGTGAGGTCGCCCGCGTGCCGATGCCGTTCGGCGACAACCCCAAGCCACTCCCCGGCACGATCTGCAGTCTCGAGATGTACGCCGCCGATGGTGCTGCAGCCGGGCGCTTCTTCGGCGAACAGTTCGGTTGGGGTGCGATGGCGACGATGCCGCCCTACGTTGCCTTCGATCCGGGCGCTGGTATTGGCGGCGTCTTCCAGGGTCACAGTCCGGCCGCGCCGGCGATGACCTACATCTACGTCGAGGACGTCGCCGCGACCCTCACCGCCATCGATGCGGCAGGGGGTGCGCGCTCGGGCGAGCCGATGCGGGCGCCGGGGATGGGCTGTTTCGGCTATTTCACTGATCCTTCCGGGAGCAGCATGGGCCTGATCGGGCCGTGAACCCGCCGGAAACCGCGGCTGGTGGCTCGTCCTCAAGGTGCATACTCTTCGTGGCATGAGCGAGCGACGCTATCGCGATGATGAGATCGCCGAAATCTTCAAGCGGGCCGCCACGGCGACGTCGATCACCCCGCCGTCGCCGCCGGAGCACGAAGGTTTTTCGCTGGAAGAACTCCAGCAGATCGGAAGCGAGGTCGGCATCCCGGCCGACGTGGTGGCCACGGCCGCCCGCTCGATCGATCATCCTCCCACCAGCACCGGAGACACGCTCCTCGGCCTCCCGGTCGCCGTGGGAGAATCGGTCGAGCTCGGTCGGCGGCTCACGGACAACGAATGGGACCTGCTCGTCGTGGCGGCGCGCGACACCTTCCGGGCGCGAGGGCGGCTGCGCGCCGACGGTGAGTTCCGTGAGTGGACCAACGGCAATCTAATGATGCTGCTCGAGCCGACGCTCTCAGGTCACCGGTTGCGACTACAGAGTCGGCACGGTGCCGCCCGGGCCCGAATCATGGCCGGAATCGGTGTCACGGCATTCGCCGGCATCCTCACCGCCATCGGCTTCTCGCTGCCCGTGGCCCAACGCGCCGGCTCCTTTTCGATGGCGACGACGATGCTGGTCATCGGGGCAGTGCTGCTCGGGATTGGCATCTTCCAGGTGGCGGGGTGGGCGCGCCGGCGCCGGGAGCAGATGCAGCGGCTCGTGGCCCTAGCGATGAAAAACGGAATCACTGGAATACTGCTGCTCGCCTTGGTCTCTGGCGCCGCAGTGAAGGTTTCCGCTCAAGCGGCGCTTTCCGGCAATCCGATCCTCAAGGGGTGGTACGCCGACCCTGAGGCACACATCTTCGCCGGCCAGTACTGGATCTATCCCACTTACTCCGCGCCGTACGATCAGCAGACCTTCATGGATGCCTTTTCCTCCACCGACCTGGTGACCTGGGTGAAGCATCCGCATGTGCTCGACACTGCGAATGTCTCATGGGCTCACCGGGCGATCTGGGCGCCATCGATCGTGGAGAAGGATGGCTGGTACTATCTCTTCTTCGGCGCCAACGACATCCAGAACGACCAGGAGCATGGCGGCATTGGCGTCGCCCGCTCGCGTTCTCCAGGCGGTCCATTCAAGGATGTGCTTGGCAAGCCGCTGATCGACGCCTTCCACAACGGCGCCCAGCCGATCGACCAGATGGTGTTCCGTGATGTGGACGGGACCTACTACATCGTCTACGGCGGCTGGCGGCACTGCAACATTGCGAAGCTCAATGCCGACTTCACCGGCCTCGTCACGTTCGCCGACGGCGCCACCTTCAAGGAGATTACGCCGAAGGGATACGTCGAGGGCGCCTACATGATGATCCGAAACGGGAAGTACTACTTCATGTGGTCGGAGGGCGGCTGGACCGGACCCAACTACGCCGTGGCCTATGCCGTGGGGGATTCACCCTTTGGACCGTTCGAGCGGGTGGGGAAGATCCTGCAGCAGGACTCCACCGTCGCGACCGGGGCGGGGCACCACTCGGTGCTGCACGCTGACGGCTCGCCCAACTGGTACATCGTGTACCACCGGCGGCCGCTCGGGGAGACCGATGGCAATCATCGCGCGGTGAGCATCGATCTGCTGAAGTTTGATGAGGCCGGACGCATCCTCCCGGTGAAGATCACCCGGGAGGGCGTCGCAGCGGATCCATTGCGGCACCATTGATCGAGAGTGGCCTGCGCTACTGCGCCATCATCGGTTCAATGTGGCGGGCGTGTTCTATCCATTTGGAGACTGTCTTGACGGCCGGCACGGAGCGCGTGAGGTGCTTCTCCTCATTCACGCGGTCGAGGAGGTGCGCGATGTTCTCCGGGTCGCGGGCACCAAGTTCACCAACGGTCTGGACACCGGATGCCTCGAGCAGCTGGCCGAACTCCGATCCGATCCCGGGGACGCGCATCAAGTCGGCCTGATGTGCCCAGGTCGCGAGCTGTTGCATGGAAATCCCCGTGATGGCCGAGAGCTGGCTGCGGCCCTCGGACGACGCGCAGCGGGCGAGAAGGTCGCGTGCGGTGCGGACGCGCGCAGTTGCCAAGCTTGCCGCGTGGTGGGGTCCAATCCCTTCGATTTGCTGGATGGTGTAGGTCATCTGAATCCTCCTTGGTGGCACGCGCGAACCAACCGCGGGCAGTGCCGTTCAGGTGAGTGCTCTGGCCGGGACGTCCCCGGAGTCTTCCTCCCACCCCTTGGGGTGTGTGCTGGACTGGTGGTGAGTGCTCTGGCGGTCCGTTCTCGCCACCACTGAAGATAACACCTTGGGCGCCAAAATGACAGGTAAACCAATGCTCTACAATACTTTAGCGAGACATCCCAAGCAGAGTCCGTCTCCGAGGGCCCTCGAAATGGGTTTCGCAAACTGTGTCTTCGGGGAGTGGCTCGAAGGCACAGGTCAATCCGCGCCATCCCACCCGTAGTCGATGACCAAAGAGGTGAGTATCGCCTCTGATCCCTCCGGGGGCCATCCGAACTCCTTGAGATGTGCAATCGTCGCCGAAACGAGGTCGCGATGAGCCTTCCGGATCTCATTCACCGACGGCGTGACCCTTGGGTCCAGCGATGCGAAATATTCGTAGGAGTCAATCAGCTGCTCGTTCCCCTTCCGCGGGTTCACGGTGCCTCGCAGGGCGAACAGCGCCTGCGACGCAACCTGGGGCAGGTGGCCATGGAGGTCTTCGTACTGCTCCTTCTGTGAACTGTCCTGATACGCCTCGGTCGCCGTGCGCATGCCCCAACGTTGGGCGTGGGCCTCGAGTCGAGCGCGGTCGTCATCGTTCATCGGATACCTCATGTGCAGGCGGGGTCCCACAGGCCGGACGGACTATACCCATACAAATGACTCGGCCGCGTCGGGACAATGGCCAATCGGCCATGGTGGTATCTTCGGCGTGCCATGCATATCGTCCTCGTGCACCCCGAAATTCATTGGAACACCGGCAACGTCGGCCGCACCGCGCTGGCGGTTGGCGCCACGCTGCACTTGATCGAGCCGCTCGGCTTCAAGCTGGATGCGCGTGAGGTCAAGCGGGCGGGCCTCGACTACTGGGAGCACGTCGATTTGCAGGTGTGGCCAAACTGGGAGGCGTTCGAGGAGGCACTCCCCACACTCGGCGACGCGTGGTTCTTCACAAGCGAGGCCGAGCGATCGTTCTGGGATGCATCACTCGGCGCCGACAGCAACGTAGTGCTGGTGTTCGGACGCGAGACGGTCGGATTGCCGGCGGAGATTCGCGAGCGGTATCGGGACCAAATGGTCTCGATACCGATGCAGTCATCGCGCGTGCGGTCCCTCAACTTGTCGACCACAGTTGCCATTGCCGCGTACGA
>JBBRBZ010000006.1:0-49294 GCA_038205305.1 Gemmatimonadales bacterium | reverse complement strand
CTACCTGCTGCTGCAGATGGGCATCGCTCGCAAGTCCGCGCGCTGGATCTCGTGGTTGAGCTTGGCGGGCATGATGATGCCGGTTGGCATTCTGGCCGAGCTGTTGCTGGGAGCACCGCCGGCGTTCGTGCTCATCGGGGGGATTGCGATGATCGTCGCGATCGCGTGGCTCGGCGTGGCGATCGCGCAGGCCAAGGAAATGCCGGCGCCGGTCGGCACGGCGAGACCATGACCGCAGCGAAGTGGGCCCGCGGGGTGTCGGTGCTTGCCGCCGGCATTGCGTTGGCATTTGGTGTCGCGACCATCGTGGCCGGTGGCCGAGTGCTGCTCGGGGCCGATCCGGGCTACGTGGTCTTCCGGCCGCTGCTCATCTATAACACGACGATGGGACTGGTGTACATCGCCGTCGGCCTCGCGCTCTGGCGCAACCATCGCTGGGCAAGGAATGCTGCGGGCGCGGTGTTCGGGCTCAACCTCATTGTGCTGGTCAGCATTATTGCCATCCGTTCCGGTGGCGGAGCCGTGGCCGTGGACAGCCTGCGCGCCATGGCCGTGAGGACGATCGTGTGGCTGGCGCTCTTTCTGGTCGCGGTGTTGCTCGCTCGATCTACGAATGCGGCCCGCGAAGGCAGTGCGAATCTGATGAGTCAGCGATGACCAGCAATCAAAACCAAGCAGGCAACCGATACCAGCCAAAGGAGACAACCATGACCAAGGAACCAAGGAAGGTGACGGTGGCTCGCGACGGTGCCACGAGAATGCTCCGCCGGATCACCGGCGCAGCGCTGCTCACCGCCCTGGTTGTGGGCTGTGGCAAGAGCTCGGATGTGCCTGCCAACTCCGGCAGCGCGGGAGCGAGTGACCCCGCCGCGATGGCCGCCGATCCCGATACGCGGACTGCCGTGGTGCTGCCCGCGCAGGGGCGCGACCTGATTCTCACCGAGATGCGCGGGATGCTCACCTCGGTCCAGGGGTTTGTGGCCGCCTCGGCGCACCGGGACACGGCCGGCATGCGGATCGCTGCCACCGCGTCTGGCATGGCGGCGGCACGCGACCTGGATCCGGCCATGCAGCAGCGTCTTCCTGCCGAGTTCCTGCGACTCGGCATGACCACCCACGCCGCGTGGGATTCGCTGGCGGCCGACGTAGCCACCGGCAAGCCGATCGACCAGACGCTGAACCGGCTCGGCGGCATCATGGGCAATTGCGTGGCCTGTCATGCCCAGTTCCGGATCAACCTGCAACGCTAGCACGGATCGGCCCTGAGGCATCCGCCACAGGGCCGGCGCTTCGCCTACCTCGGCACGATCGGCAGCGAGATGTGGGTCGGGTGTGCCGCATCGTGCAGCACGCGCTGGTGTGCTGTCACGAAGGTCGAGTCCCGTTCGTTGTTGCCACCGGTGTTCAGGTTGCGGTCGTACTTGGGGAAGAGCGCCGAGGTAATGCTGACCCGCAGCCGGTGGCCCGGCGCGAAGACTTTGGATGTGAACCAGACGTCGAGGTCGTAGCGCTCGATGCTCCCCGGCACCAGCGGCACCACCTTGTCCATCCCCTGCCGGAATCGTGCCCGCGCCAGGCCATCCTGCACCCGCTCGGCGTGTCCGTCTGGGAAAACGTCGAGCAGCATGATCGCCCAATCGGTGTCCTTGGCATCGCTCGATGCCCACACTGTCGCTGACATTTCGCCGGTGACCTCGAGCGGCCGCTTGAGCGGTGCCGACGTGAAGACCAACGCATCCTGACGCGTGGCATTGAGGACGGTGTAATCCTCGTTGAGCGACTCTTCCAGTTCGCGCGAGTCGATGAGGTAGGGGGTGGGGTCGGCCGGGTCGTAGCTGTAGCTGTCGGCCGCAGCGCCCTTCGGTGGCAGCGTGTCGAGCACGCCATCACCGGCGCTGGTATGGGCATTGCCGCGGGAGGAGACGTACCAATTCGTCATCTTCGCGCGCGCCAGGGGCCATTCCTTTTCCTGACGCCAGGTATTGTCGCCTTGCACGAAGATGTCGACGGGTGGCAGGCGATCGACGCCGTTGTCGCGACCGAGCAGGTAGTGATCGAACCAGCGCAGTTGGAGATCGCGGTATTCATAGCGCGCTTCCGGTCCGAAATCACCGGTCACGTAGTCGACGCCCTTGTGCGCGTGCACGCCCATGACCAGGTGCCAGGCCGGGTGATTCTTGACCTTCAGGAGCGCGTCGGTGTAGTCGAGTGGACCGCGCGAATCGTCGTGCCAGCCGGCCAGCGACAGTGCCGGTGCCTTGACCTTGTCGATGTAGGTCGTGGCGGCATGGGCGCGCCAGTAGGCGTCGAGGGTGTTGTGCGAGATCCAGCGGTCCCAGAGCGGCAAATGACCGCAGCCGAGCCGTTCGGGGAGATACGACAGCGGCAGGTGGGTGATCGCCTCGCCGATGTCGAGCTCGGCGGTGTTGGTGGCCATGTTGCGGTCCTTCATCAGGCAGGTCCAGTCGACATTGATGGGGCCGAAGGCCATCGCCGCATAGGGTACGATGCGCCACGGATCGCTGGTGGCAGCCGATGGAGCGATGGCCGCGAGGTGCGGCGGCGCGCCCACGGCGGCGAACCATACCAGCCGACCTTCGTCGGAGTGCCCGATCATGCCGACCTTGCCGTTGCTGCCGGGGAGCTTGGCGGCCCACTCGACGGCGTCGTAGCCATCCTGGATGTCGCTGCTGTAGTCGCCGAAGTCGGCGACGTCACCGCTCGACTTGCCGCGACCACGCACCAGTTGTCCAATGTAGATGTATCCCCGCTCGGCCCACCAGCGACCGGCGGCTGGGTTGGTCGCGCGGTAGGGCGAGCGCTGCATCACCACGCCGAAGGGTCCCGCGCCCACCGGTCGGACGATGTAAGTCTCGAGCGTCGCGCCATCGCGTGTGGGCATCAGCTTCGTGGTATCGAGCACCGTGGCGTACTGGGAGTCGGACGCCGGCATCTTCCAGACCTGATAGGTCTGCTCGACCACGCCAGGTGTCGCGCGACGCACCAGTCGGTAGCGGCGATCCTGAACGGTGCCATTGGTGTACTGGAGCCCGACGAGGGTGTCGCCGTGCCAGGCCGCGCGCATCACCACGCGGGCGTCCTGCGTCAGCACCACGGAGTCTCCCGTGGTCGACACCTTGGTGACTGTGAGCATCGGTTGGCCGGTGCGACGGCGCAGGAAGCCGACCTGGCCGGAGTCGGCGCCCGCGAAATGGGCGAACCCCATCCGGCGCCACCCCTCGAAGCCGAACTTTGGAGTGGCGCTCAGGGCGATGTAGACATCCCAGTCACCGCCCAGCGGACGGGCAACTGACGGTCGAACCGCCGCATAACCGCCGGCACTTGTCAGGACCGCCAAGGTCACGAGGAGCCAGCGGCGATTGAGCAGGTACCACGAGACGACTCCCGTCATGTTACGCTCCCTGTTCTGCACGTTTGGATCGTCGACCAGCGGCGACCAGGACACCGACTCCAACCAGGTTCATCACCACAATCACCGAGCCAACCTTGAGGGCAAACGTCGCGACGCTTGCCACCTTGATGATCGGGAACACCGACAGCACCACGTACAACAAGGTCATCAGCAGCCCCGACCATGAGGCCACCTGCAGCCAACGTGGCGGCCGCGGCGTCACGCCCCGCAGGCCCACGATCGGGATGGCGAACATCACCAGGTACGCCAGCGCGTAGAAGATGCCACCGGCGTTGAAGAGCAGTTGGAACGCCTCCGCCCGCCCGACACCGATCAGGCTCACCAGGGAGAGTCCGAAGGAGCAGACCGCCACCAGGATGACGGAGTTGATCGGTGTCCGATGGCGCTCATGCAAGCGAGAGAACCACGCTGGCAGCAGTCGATCCCAGCCGGCGACCATCGGCAGGCGCGTCACGGCGGTGAAGCTCACACTGACCTGGGCGACGCGCATCGCCAGAGTCATCAGGATCGCGATGGTGACCAGCGGGCCGGCGATGCCGAACGGGCCGAAGCCGGCGCGGAGCACCTGCGGCATCGGCCCGATGAGGTCAATGTCACCGGTCGGAATGTACGCCACCACGGTGGCCGTGCCCAAGATGAACATCAGCGCGATCAGTGGGGCGGCGATGAGCACCGATTTCCGGACCGCACTCGCCGGCGCACGCGTCTCCCCCGCCAGGATCGCGACGTACTCGAAGCCACCCAGGGCGCCGAACCCCATTTTGCCGAGGAGGTTCAAGTTCAACAATGACCACTTGGGCATGCTGGTCCGGAACGGGTGAAACTCCTTCAGGGTACCCGTGGCCAATCCGATGAACGGTAGCACGATGAGAATGCCGAAGATGATCAGCATGAAGATGCCACCGGTGTTGTGCACCCACTTGCCCACCGACAGCCCGATGATGGCCGCCACTGCCATCATGGTCAGGATGACCGCGGACGAGAGCGCCACGAACCAGCTGCTTGAGGTCATCCAGGCCGCACTCGGTCCCAATGCGTACGACAGGTAGGTCGCGCACTGCAGGCCGATCTCCGAGGTGTAGACAATGACGTAGAGCCAGAGATTCCACGCCAACAGGAAGCCGACGGTGGGGTTGAAGCCGAGCTTGGCCCACTGATAGAGGCCGCCCTCGAGCGGCATCAGCTGATTGAGGTAGATCACCACCGCGGCCATCGGCAGGTAGAAGAACACCATTGCCAGGAGCCACATCACCACATGCGAGGACCCCAGTGTGCCGGCGACGCCGATCCAGGTGAGGCCGATGATGAAAAGGATCTGGGTGAGCGCCAGGTCTCTGACCCCAAGCTCCTTCTTCAGCGACGCACTGTGCGCCACAACCTTCGCCTCAGCCTGCGCCAGCTCGCTGTTCTCGCTCATGGCTGTACCGCTCCGAGGATATCCCAGTAGCGCGCCCATGCTTCGAGGCCCTCGTGCAAGCGATGGACGCGGAAGAATTCGTTGGGCGCGTGATAGTCTTCGTCGGCCGTAGAGAACGAGAAGTAGACGGTTTCCAATCCCATCAGGCGTTGGAAGAGTTCCGCCACCGGCACCGTCCCGCCCATCCGGACGACCAGCGGGTCGACGCCATAGACCGCGTGCAGCGCTTGGCCTGCGGCCTTGAGGGCGAAGTGATCCGGTGCAATGCTGGCCGCTGGCGTGCCGTGATTTCCAGGACCGACCGACAGCCGAGTGCCGGGCGGCACATGTGCCTCAAGATGGCGAGTGACCAGTGCCACAATGTCATGTGGTTCCTGGTCCGGGACCAACCTGCAGGTGATCTTCGCGTGCGCCTCGCTCGGAATCACTGTTTTCGAGCCCGGACCTTGATAGCCACCCCACATCCCGTTCAGCTCGAGGGTGGGACGGGTCCACTGGCGTTCGAGGGTCGTGAAACCTGCTTCGCCGAACGCTGCGGGTGCACCGATGGCGTCGAGATATGCCTGTTCATCGAACGGCAGCGCAGCAATGTCGGCACGTTCCGCGGTGGTCAGTTCTTGCACACGATCATAAAAGCCGGCGACCGTGACGCGGCCCTGATCATCATGCAGGGATGCAATGAGTTGTGCCATCGCGTGCAGCGGGTTGGCGACACTGCCGCCGTGCCGCCCTGAATGCAGGTCCTTGGCCGCCGCCGTGAGTGTCAGCTCGACGCCGGCCATGCCGCGATTGGCCACCGTCAGCGACGGTTCATTGATCCGCCACATCGCGCCGTCGGCGGAGATCACCACGTCGGCCGCAAGCAGTTCACGGTGCGAATCAATGAACGCTTCGAGGTTGGGGCTGCCGACCTCCTCCTCGCCCTCAAACATGAACTTCACGTTGATCGGCAGCTGGGAGTCCGCCGTGAAGAACGCCTCCGCGACCTTGATCGGGATGAGCATCGGCCCCTTGTCATCGGAGACGCCGCGGGCATACAGCCGGCCGTCGCGCAGCGTCGGCGTGAACGGCGGGCTCTGCCACTTCTCCAGCGGATCCGGAGGCTGCACGTCGTAGTGACCATAGATGAGCACGGTGAGCTTGCCAGGCGCTCCGAGCCATTCGCCATAGACCACCGGGTTGCCGGCGGTGGCGATGGCACGCACCGTGATCGGTCCGGCTGCGGTGAGGCGCGAGGCCACGAACTCTGCCGCACGTTGGACGTCGGCTGCGTGCTCGGGATCGGTGCTCACGCTCGGGATCGAGGCGAAACCGATCAGCTCATCGAGGATGGTTTCGTGGCGGGAGCGGAGCAGCGTCAACACCTGTTCGAGTGCCATCACTTCCCTCCGTCGATCGAGAGGACCTGGCCGGTGATCCACCCCGCGAAGTCCGAGGCGAAGAAGAGCACGCCCCAAGCGATGTCGTCCACCGTGCCCAGCGTCTTCAAGGCGATCCGGTCAATCAGCGCCTGCTGCCCCTCGGCGCCGTACGATGCCCACTGCGCCTCGGTGGTGGCGTTGGAGCGGACGAAACCGGGCGCGATGTTGTTGACCGTGATCCCCCAGGGGCCCAGTTCGTGGGCGAGTTGGCGCGTCAGGCCGATCTGGGCGGCCTTTGCGGAGGCGTACGCCTGGATGCCGGTGAGCGAGATGCCGAGCCCGGCGCCGCTGGAAATGTTGACGATGCGCCCGAAGCGTGCGCCTTTCATCCCGGGTGCGACGGCCTGCGACAGGTAGAATGCGCCACTCACGTTGACGTCGAAGATCGCCTGCCACTCCTCGGGCGAAACCTGTTCGAGCGGTTGTCCCACCTGTCCGAGCACCCCGCCGGCGTTGTTCACCAGGATGTCGACGCGGCCACTTGCTGCCGATGCCGCGGCAACGAACGCATCCACCGCTGCCTTGTCGCGCACGTCGAGCATGCGGGTGGTGCAGTTGCTGCCGGCGAGTTGCTTGGTGTGGCCCAGTTCGTTCTCCAGCACGTCACAGGCCCAGACTGCGGCGCCCCGTTCAGCGAAGGCGATGGCGATGGCTCTCCCGAAACCGTGCGCCGCGCCGGTGACGATCACGCTCTTGCCGCTGAATTCCAGATTCATGGTGTGAGCACCGCGACGAGGGCATCGAGAGTATCGAGCGACAACGGCCGATCACCGCGTTCGATGTCGTGAATCAGTTCCACCAGGCGCGCGGTGAGTGGCGTCGGCACGCCAGCGGCTGCTCCAAGGGTGACGACGATGCCAAGCTGGGGGTCGACCTCGGTCGGCCGCTTGCGGACGGCCAGATCGCGCCAGATGCCACTGTGCGTCTTGGCAGATTTCCGATTGTGGGCGACGAGCCCGTCGAGCGATTGCCGAGCCGCGTCCGCAGCCGCCGACGGCAGGTATGCTGCCGGGTCGAAGCCGTCAAAGGCCTCGGGTGTGACGCCGCGCGCCCCAGCCACGGCGAGAATCTCGCGGGACAGCGCGATGAAGAGTGGGCGGTATTGCGGCATTGCCAGCGCGTCAGCAATCGACTCATTGGTCAGTGCGGTGGCGAAGAGCATCGCGCCATACGCTTCCTTGCCCCAGAGATAGCCCCAGATGTTGGGCGTGGCGGTGGCGCGCTCGTCGAAGACGCGCCAGGCATCGCGCGCGGCAAGGACCCGAGGCGACACGCGGTCTGCGACGGGACCGAACGCCTCACCGATCATCACGGTGCCACGGCCGCCATAGAGAATCACGCCCGGCTCGATGTAGTCGGCGCCGAAGTTGACGAAGGCGCCCACCGTCCGCGCCTCGCCCACCTTCTCGGCAATCGCAAGCTCATTGAGTCCGTTCTGCGCCGAGATCACGCAGCCGTGATCGGTGAGATGTGGCAGGAGGGCACGAACGGCAGCCGGTGTGTGGTGGGCCTTGGTGGCGAGGACGATGGTGTCCCACTCGCCCCGTACGCTGTCTGGCGTGAAGGCGGGGAGCCGCGCGGTGAAGCTGTCGATCGGCCCATTGATGGCGAGCCCCAATCGATTGATGGCCTCGACGTGCTCGGGCACCGTGTCTACTGCTGTCACGTCGTGCCCGGCGCGAGCGAGGTAGGCCGCTATGGTGCCGCCGATCGCGCCGGCACCCCAGAAGAGCATGCGTTCAGAATTCTGTGCCACTAGGACGCCTCGCCCCACGAACCGTCGAGCAGGGCCCGCGTCTCGTCAACAGCGATCTGCCACAGCTCCATCAGTTCCGTGTCCGGTCGCTGATAGAGGCCGCCGAAGTTGCCATCACCCAGGAAGGTGCGGAGGGCGGCCGGGTCGAGCGCCCGGATCTGGTCCATTGGCGGGACCGGGCCCTTGGTCCCACTCGGCATGTCGACGCCGGGGAGGCGGGTCCAGGGAAAGTTCTCCATCCACGAGCCGTGCGACGCCACCGGATCGAGCTGCTGCACCTTGGCCCAGGTACGCGGCGCGTTCCACCAGTTGTGGAAAATCACCCGGCAGCCGGGGTGATCGGCAGTCCATTCCGTTGCGAACTGCTGCACGGCGCCGTTGCCGCCATGTCCGTTGCAGATCATGATGCGGCGAAAACCGCTGTGGGCCATGCTGTCCAGAATGTCGCGCACGACGGCGAGGTGGGTCTGGACCCGAAGCGAGATGGACCCCGGATATTCGCGGAAGTACGGTGTGACACCGTACGCCAGGACGGGGAAGACGGGGACGCCCAGGGGCTCGGCTGCCTCGGCGGCGACACGCTCCGGCAGGATGCAGTCCACGGTGAGGCGGAGATAGCTGTGCTGCTCGGTGCTGCCGAGCGGGAGGACGGCCCGGTCGTCGCGTTTCAAGTACTCGTCGACCTGCATCCAGTTCATGTCACTGATGCGCACGGGGTGGTCTCGATTTTTGTGTGGGGAGCTGGAGGAAGGATAGTGCCGGAAGGGGTAGGGCGGAACGGCCGGCGACATGTCGAACTGCTCCCGGTTTCGGTCAACCTTACCATGGGACCGGGGGGACCCCATATTCCCTTGGATACCGCCCGGTACTCCCTCACTCCCACCCAGGCCGGATGTTTCCCACCGAAGATGAGTCCGCCCGCGAGCTGCCGGTGCTGGCACGATTACTCGTCCTGTCGATGTTGCATCCGTGGTAATCCTTGCCCGTATCGGGAATGTTGCCCCCGCCAACCACCGATCACATCGGGGAAATCTCAGATGACATTGCGCCATGCTCTCGTTTTTCTTGCGTTGGCGACCGGCTGCAAGCAAGCGCCCGCTGGCCCTCCGCTGGGCGATGGCACTCCTGATGATCAGGCCTGCGCCGCTCGCGACAACAACTCCGAGTCCCGATTGGTGGAGTGCATCCGGCAGGCGCCCCTCTGGAATCATATGATCGCTTTCCAACAGATCGCCGATGCCAACCCCGGGCCAGACGGCCACGCCTCGCGCAATGCCGGGGAACCCGGCTATCTCGCCTCGGTCAATTACGTCGCCGCCCTGTTGCGAACGGCCGGCTACCTGGTGACGATCCAACCATACACTTTGGTCTATTCCGTCTTCGCCAGTTCGCCGAGCTTCAGCGTGGTATCACCTACGCCGGCCACCTTTGCGCTGAATCAGGACTTCAGGGCCTCATCGCGTTCGGGCAGTGGCGACATCACGGCGGTGGTGCAGCGGGTGGGCGGGATCATCGTTCCGGCGACGCCAACACCCACCTCGGCCAGCGGCTGCAATGCCGCGGACTATTCGACGTTCGTGGCTGGACGCATCGCGCTGGTGCAGCGCGGGACCTGCACGTATCCGATCAAGATCCAATTGGCCCAGGACGCCGGGGCGGCGGCGGTGATCGTCTTCAACGAGGGCAACCCGGGCCGGACCGCGGCGGATGCCACCTGCAGTCCTCCCGCCGGGACGACGATCCCCGTCGTCTGCCTCGCCTCCTATGCGGTGGGTGTGAATCTCTACAATCAGTCCCTCGGCGGATCAGCCACTGTGCACCTGAAGTTCGCGACCATCAACGACCCGGCCCGACTGGACTACAACCTGATCGCCGATGCCCCGAATGGTGACCCGAACCATGTCGTCGTGGTGGATGCCCACCTCGACGCCATCTTCGGCGCTGGGATGCTCGACAACGCCTCCGGCTCGGCGACGATTCTGGAGATTGCACTCAAGCTGGCCAGGACACCGACTCGCAGTCAGTTGCGGTACATCTGGTTTGGCGGTGAGGAGCTTGGCCTGCTCGGTTCGTTCCATTACATGCAGTCGCTCTCGCCGACCGAGCTGAGCAAGATCGTCTTCGACGTCGATGCCGATGTGACAGCCACCCCCAACTACGTCATCGCCATCGCCGATCCCGCCAACTCGGGCAACGCCTCCACGTTTCCGCCGAGCGTATTGACGGCCTCCCAGCTGGGCAACAACTATTTCGTGAGTTATTTCCAGAGCGCCGCGCTCCCCTACCAACGCCGCAGCAATGACGGCACCGATTCTTACGCATTTGCAACGTACGGCGTGCCCAACACCGGCATCCTGACGGGGCAGGACTGCTGCAAGAGCGCCCAGGATGTCGCGCTCTTTGGCGGGACCGTTGGCAACTATGAGGGGAATCTGGGGACGTCCGACGGCGGCTTTGTCGATCGTCCGTTCCTCTGGGGCGACAATCTGGGAAACAATGACCCGCAGGTGCTCACGAAGGTGTCCAAAGCGGTCGCGTCGGTGGTCTTCAAGCTGGCGAACGACGCGTCCATCAATAGCAGCAGTGGGGCGGGGACAGTTGCCCGCCCCGCGCTGGTGGCGGGCGATCGGGCGATCCGGTATGATGCGTGTCGTCCTGTTTGGGACGGTCATTCGCATCAACTCTCGGGGAGAACATCATGTCAGTAGCCAAAGTGACGGAAATCGTGGCTTCATCGCCCAAGAGCTTCGAGGACGCCATTCAGAAGGGCATCGCGCGGGCAAGCAAGACGTTGAAGAACGTCCGCGGCGCCTGGATCAGCGAACAGAAGGTTCAGGTGGTGAAGGGGAAGATCGTCGAGTACCGAGCCACCATGCGAGTGACCTTCGTGCTGGACGACTGAGACCGACTCTTTCCTTTGGGGGCGAAGGGCCTGCTTACGGTCACCGCGCCTTCGGGAGGTCCTCCTGGAGGCGAGCCCGCCGCAGCAGTTGGGCATTCAGCGCCACGATGACGGTGCTCAGGCTCATCAACACGGCGCCCATGGCGGGACTCAGCAGGATGCCCCAGCGGATGAGCACCCCCGCCGCCAGTGGAATGGCCACGATGTTGTAGCCGCTGGCCCACCAGAGGTTCTGTACCATTTTGCGATAGGTCGCCCGGCTGAGCGCAATGATCCGAGGAATGTCACGAGGATCATTACGGACCAGCACGATGTCGCCAGCCTCGACCGCGACGTCAGTGCCCGCGCCGATGGCGATCCCCACATTGGCCGTGAGCAGCGCGGGCGCGTCGTTCACGCCGTCACCCACCATCGCGACCCGTTTCCCCTCCTGCTGCAACGCGGCGATCTTCTTCGCCTTCTCCTCCGGCAACACCTCCGCGAACACGCGATCGATTCCCAGCTCCCGCGCCACCGAATCCGCCACAGCCTGCGCGTCACCGGTCATCATGATGACCTCGATGCCCCGGGCGTGGAGCTGGGCCACCGCCTCGAACGACTCCGGGCGGATGACGTCGGCGATCACGAAGACCGCCCGCGGACCGCGCTCGTCGGCGAGGTAGATCGTGGCCTGGCCGGCGTGATCGGCGTCTGCGACGACCGCCTGGAGCGCCTGGGGCAGCTTCCATCCCCGATCACGCAGCAGCGCCGGTCCGCCGACCCACCACTGCGTCGCATCGATGGTCGCGCGGACGCCCTTCCCCGGGAGCGCCTGGAACTCACTTGCGACGCGTGGCTCGATGTTCCGTTCTCTCGCCCCGGCGATGATCCCCTGCGCGATGGGATGTTCGGAGTCCGCTTCGATCGCGGCTGCCATGGCGAGCGCGTCGTGCTCATCAAGCCCATCGACCAGCCCTACGCGTACCACACCGAATTCTCCCCGCGTCAGCGTGCCGGTCTTGTCGAACACCACCGCGCTGAGGTTGCGGGCGTCTTCCAGGCCCCGCCGGTTGCGCACCAACAATCCGTTGCGGGCCCCAAGCGTCGTTGATATCGCAATCACCAGCGGGACCGCCAATCCCAGCGCATGCGGGCAGGCGATCACCAGCACGGTGACCATCCGCTGGACAGCAAACGCCGGATCGCCCCGGATCAGCCACCAGGTGACCAGGGTGATGACTCCAGCCGTCAGGGCCACCACGGTGAGTCCGAAGGCAGCGCGATCGGCGATGGCCTGCGCGCGTGAACGGCTCGTCTGTGCCTCTTCCACGAGGCGCATGATGCCGGCGAGGGCGGTCCCTTGCCCCACACCGGTGACCTCGACCCGAAGCGAACCCGCCCCGTTGATGGTACCCGCGATCACCTTGTCCCCTGCGGCCTTGTCGAGCGGGACGGATTCGCCGGTGATCATCGATTCGTTGACGGCGCTCGTCCCACTCATCACCGTCGCGTCAGCGGGGATGTTGGTTCCTGGGCGAATCAGCAGACGGTCGCCGATCGCGATCGCCTCGAGCGGGACCTCCTCCGTCCCCTCCCCCTGAATCCGCAGCGCCGTGGCCGGGAGCAACTTGGCCAGTTCCTTGAGCGCTCCCTGCGCTTGGGCGATCGAACGCATCTCGATCCAGTGGCCGAGCAACATGATGGTGACCAGCGTCGCCAGCTCCTCCCACAAGGGATTGCCGGGGAAGCCCAGGAGCGTGGCAGTGCTGAAGATGAACGCGACCGAGATCGCCAGGCTGATCAGGGTCATCATGCCGGGGAGGCGATCGCGGAGTTCGCCGATTGCACCCTTCAGGAATGGTCGGCCGCCGTACAGGAAGGTGGCGGCACCGAAGATCGGCGAAATCCATCGACCTGCCGCCGCCCCGGGCGGCTGGAACCCGATCGACCGGAGCATGTGGCCCCAGATCAATGTGGGCACCGTCAGGGCCAGCGCGATCCAGAACTTGTCACGAAACATCCCGACGCTGTGACCGGCGTGTTTGTCGTGGGCTCCGCTCCCTCCTGAGCCACCGCCGTGATGCTGATGGTCGGCGGTTGGTTCGGGCTGGTGGTGTGAATGCGAGTCATGCTGTTCGTGCGGTGCCGAGGTCATGAGAGTGCCTCCAGTGTGGTGCTTCCGTTCTCGCTCGTTGCAAGCTCCGGCGCCATGGCACCCGTCGGGTGACGCCGCAGCTGTCCGCGACGCCAGAGCAGGTAGATCGCCGGGATGACCACCAGGGTCAGCACGGTGGAAGTGATCATTCCCCCGACCATCGGCGCGGCAATCCGCTTCATCACATCCGCGCCGGTGCCGGTGCTCCAGAGAATCGGTGCCAGCCCGGCAATGATCGCCACGACCGTCATCATCTTCGGGCGCAATCGTCCGACCGCCCCCTCCTCCACCGCCGCTGCCACATCCGCCGCACTTCGCAGCGTGCCCGTCTCCGCGCGATGATGAAAGGCTTCATCGAGGTAGATCAACATCACCACCCCCGTCTCAGCCGCCACCCCGGCTAGCGCAATGAAGCCAACCCAGACAGCGACGCTGGTGTTGTAGCCCAGCAACCACAGGAACCAGACCCCGCCCACCAGCGCGAACGGCACCGAAAGCATCACGATCAGCGATTCCGTCAGTCCGCGGAAATTGAGGTAGAGCAGCAGCAGGATGATGCCCAGCGTCACCGGAATGACCAGCTGCATCTTCTGCGTCACCCGCTGCATCGCTTCGAACTGACCGCTCCAGACCAGCGTATACCCGGTCGGCAGCACCAGAGACGCCGCGACGGCCCGTTGCCCCTCTCGCACGTACCCGCCAACATCCGATCGATCGATATCCACGAAGACGGTGGTGACCGGGAAGGCGTTTTCCGTCTTCACCGCCATCGGCCCCTGCAGCACCCGGACCTCGGCCACCTGGCCGAGAGGAATCTGCGCCCCACTCAACGTGGGCAGGGTGACTTCGCGGAGCTTCTGCACGTCGTCCCGCAACTCACGCGGGTACCGGACATTGACGGCGTAGCGTTCCCGACCCTCGACGGTGGTCGCGGCCGTGACACCGCCCACCGTGGCCATCAACGCCTGGTGGATGTCGCCGACATTGAGACCGTAACGCGCGGCCTCGGCGCGGTCGATGGCAAGATCGATGTAATAGCCGGACACGCCGCGTTCGGCAAAGGCACTGCGTGTGCCGGGGACTTGCTGCATGATGCGCTCGACCTGTTCGCCGAGTTGCTGCAGGGTGTCGAGGTTCGGGCCGAAGATCTTGATGCCTACGGCGGTGCGAATCCCCGTCGCCAGCATGTCGATACGACCCTTGATCGGCATGGTCCACGCGTTGGTCACCCCGGGCAGGCGCACCGCCGAATCGAGCTGCGACACCAGGCGATCATAGCTCATACCAGGTCGCCATGCGGATTCCTGCTTCAAGGTTACAGTCGTCTCGAACATGTCGAGCGGCGCCGGGTCGGTCGCCGTCTCCGCCCGTCCCGCCTTGCCGAGCACCCGCTCGACCTCGGGGAACGATGTCAGCACGCTGTCTTGATACCGCAGAATGCGGCGCGCCTCGGCGATCGAGACGCCAGGCACCGTCGTGGGCAT
The DNA here is from genome assembly GCA_038205305.1 of Gemmatimonadales bacterium. Lineage (GTDB taxonomy): Bacteria > Gemmatimonadota > Gemmatimonadetes > Gemmatimonadales > GWC2-71-9 > Palsa-1233. The sequence continues at coordinate 34,747 of JBBRBZ010000006.1, read as the reverse complement.
GAAGAGGAGTGACCCTTCGTGCAGTGGGGGCATGAATTCGCTGCCCAACCGCCGCCACGGAATCACCGTCAGACCGAGGAGCAGGACGGCCACTCCGACAACGGGCCAGGGGTGCCGCACGGCGAAGCGGATCACCGGCCGATAGAGGCGCTGCAACCAGCGGTTGATGGGGTTGGCACCTTCGGGGCGGATCTGTCCCCGGATCAAGAGTCCCATCAGCACCGGAACCAGCGTGATCGACAAGAGCGCCGCTCCCGCCATGGCAAAGGTCTTGGTGAAGGCAAGCGGCTTGAACAGCCGGCCTTCCTGGGCTTCAAGGGTGAAGACCGGCAGGAAGCTGAAGGTGATGATCAGGAGTGAAAAGAAGAGTGGCGGGCCCACCTGACGCGTGCTGGCCAGAAGGACGTCCCACCGGGAGACGCCGGGTTTGGCGTGTTCCAGATGTTTGTGGAAGTTTTCGATCATCACGATGGCACCATCCACCATGGCGCCGATGGCGATGGCGATGCCGCCGAGGCTCATGATGTTGGCTCCGACGCCCATGGCTCGCATGACGATGAACGAGATCAGGATGCCGACCGGCAGCGTGATGATGGCGACAAGGGCCGAGGGGAAGTGCAACAGGAAGATCACCGCGACCAGGGCGACGATGAGCGATTCCTCGACCAGTTTGCTGCGCAGGGTGCTGATGGCCCGGTGGATCAGGTCGCTGCGGTCATAGGCGACCCGCAGGTGCACCCCAGGTGGGAGTGTCGCTTCGATCGTCTTGAGCTTGGCCTTGACCGCCTCGATCGTCTTCAGCGCATCCGATCCGAAGCGCATCACCACGATGCCCGCCACCACCTCGCCCGTGCCGTTGAAATCCGCGGTGCCGCGCCTGGGCGCCGGCCCGAGCTGGACGGTGGCGACGTCGGCCACGCGAATCGGAGTGCCCCCCTCGGTGGCGCCGACGGCGACGTTTTCGATGTCCCCGATGCCCTGCAAGTATCCCAGGCCGCGAATCATGTATTCCCGTCCGCCCATCTCCAGCACTCGGGCACCGATGTCGACATTGTGCGCCCCGATCGCCTCCGCCACGTGGGCGGCGGAGATACCAAAGGCGCGCAATCGTTCGGGGTCGACTTCGACCTGATATTGCTTGACGTATCCGCCCAGGCTGGCCACCTCCGAGACCCCGGGGACTGCGGTCAGCTGATAGCGGATATTCCAATCCTGGAGCGTGCGCAGCTGTGCGAGATCGAGGCTGTCGGACTGCAGCGTGTATTCGAAAACCCAGCCGACACCGGTGGCGTCCGGGCCGATGGCAGGGTCGATTCCCGTTGGCAACCGGGCCTTGATGCCGTTGAGGTACTCAAGCACGCGGGAGCGTGCCCAGTAGATGTCGGTGCCGTCATCAAAGATCACGTAGACCAAGCTGAGCCCGAAGAAGGAGTACCCGCGCACCACGTGGGCGCCCGGCACCTTGAGCATCTCGGAGGCAATGGGATAGGTGACCTGGTCCTCGACGATCTGCGGTGCCTGCTCGGCGAAGTCGGTCTGAATGATGACCTGGACATCGGAGAGGTCCGGGATGGCATCGAGCGGGGTGGTCTGGAGGGCCCATACGCCGGCCACGATGAGGCCGGCGGTGGCCAGCAGGACGAGGAAGCGGTTGCGGAGCGACCACGCGATGACGTTACCGATCATGGTGGTGTCCCGGTGTGGTATCGGGCTTGCCGCCACCGGGAATCGCGTGCTGCATCCCCGGCATGTTGTCGCCGGGGCTGGCGAGCCTCGACTCCGCATCGACGAGGAAGTTCGCGGAGGACACGATCGTCTCCCCCGGCACCAGGCCATCGAGCACCTGCACCTTCTCCCCGGCGCGCGGGCCGAGGACCACCTCCTGCGAGCGCAGCATGCCGTCCGCGCCGCGCACGAACACCACGTTGCGCTCCCCGGTGACGATCACGGCACTGCGAGGGATCGCCACGATGTTCCGCCCGATCACCACGTCGAAGAAGATCGTGGCATACATGCCAGGCTTGAGCTGCAGCTCCGGGTTGGGCATCGTGAGCCGCACCTTGTTGGTGCGACTGAGCACATCCATGGTGGGGTAGATGAAGCTGACGCGGCCCATGAGATGTTCGCCGGGCCGACCTGCGATCTCGATGTGCGCCTGGGCGCCCTCTCGCAGGAACTGGAGATCCTGCTCGAAGACCTCGCCCTCGACCCAGACATCTCGCAGGTCGGCGATCTGGTACAGGCGCTGGCCGGCCATCACCTGCTGGCCCTCGACCACGTCCTTGTGCAGCACGATGCCGGTGGCGGGGGACACCAGCGTCAAGGTCTTGGTCACGGTGCCGGACTGTTCCAGCTGGGCGATCTGGGCGGCGCTGATATCCCAATAGGCGAGTCGACGCCGGGCAGCGTCGAGCGTGGCTCGTGCTGAGCGCCAGGCTTCGCCGGAACTGCTGTCCACGCGGGCCGCGAGTCGGAGTGCGACGAGAAACTCCTCCTGGGCCGAGACCAGCTGTGGTGAGTAGAGTGACAAGAGCGGTGCCCCGCGTCGCACCGCAGCACCGGTGGCGTCCGCGAAGAGGTGTTCGACGAAGCCGTCGATCTTGGGGGTCACGTCGGTCAGGTTGGGTTCCGGGGTGAGCACCTCCCCGACCGTGCGAACGGTCTTGGTGAGGGTCTCCCGATCGACCGTGGTGTACACCACGCCCAGGGCGCGTTCATTGGCCGGAGTGAGGTGCACCGGCTGGCGAACCAGTATGCCAGCGCTGTCCGTGGCGCCCTGGTTGCCGCCGGATCCCATCTGGGCCATCTCTGCCGGGGTCATGTTGGCCTTGGAGTTTGCTGGTGCCTCCTTGCGGGTGCCGCAGCCGAGGCCCAGTCCCACGGTGGCGAAGAGCAAGAGATGCGTGCGGGTCATCGGGACTCTCCTTGCCCACCGGTGAGGGCATCGATTTCGGCCAGCGCCTGCTGAAACTGGGCGCTGAGCCGGACCAGTTCGGTCTCGTAGCGATTCACGGTCATTTGGCTTTGGACCAGCGTTTGGTAGTCGACCCGCCCGACCCGGTAGGCCGACAGCGCCGATTCGACGCTGGCGCGCGCTTGGGGCAGAATGGCGGTCGCATAGAGGGTGGACAGCTCCCGCGCTTCCACTGCGCTGGCGCGAAGCTCGATGAGCCGGCTCTCGGTATCGTGAAGCAGGTCGCGGGCGTCCGCGACCTCGCTCGCGCGGGTGGCGGCCATCTCGGCCTGAAGCGGCCGCTGACGGGATCCTGGGCGCAGTGGCACACTCACGCCAATCATCAGCGTTACCATGTCGCCAAATTGCGGTCGCTGTCCGTACGCGGCGGATAGCATCAGGTCGGGGTACGCGGCACGACGGGCGAGGCGGTACCCCGCGTCCGCGGCGGTGACTTGTGCCGCGGCGGCCTGCAGCGCCGGTCGCGATTGCACTGCTCGGGCCAACAAAGTGTCGGCGCTGGCCGGTAGCACGCCCGTACCCGGCAGTTGCAGCGCCGCCACCGGCTCGGCCGCAGATCGGCCGAGCAGGGCATTGAGTCGCGCGGCTGTCGCTTCTCGTTGCTGGGTCCAGCGGGCGATTTCCGCGGTCTGTTCCGCTACGCTCACCTGTGCCTGCAACACGTCCTGCTGCAAACCGTCGCCCACGCCGTACCGGGCCAGGGCCACCTCGAGGAAATCGCGCAACAGGTTGCGCGTTCGCGCGGCGATGGTGTTGGCCCGATCAATGAACGCGAGCTGGTAGTAGACCGACTTGACCTGGCCGATCAGTTGCGCGGCCGCCTCGTCGGCGCTGAACCGCGCCGCATCGGCCAATGCCGTCTGCTGCTGCCGTGCCGCTCCGAGCGTGCCCGGCCAGGGCACCGCCTGCGACAGCTGCAGCTGGTTCATGGTCATCGGTTCGCCGGTGCCGAAGCCGCTGACGGGGCGGTTCATCAGGGCGACCGAAATCACCGGATCGGGCAGGCTGCCCGCCGGCGCGATCCGCTCGTGCGCCGCGTCGGCACGCAATCGGGCCGCCTGCAGCGCGGGATTGGCGGCGTGGGCCATCGCCACGACCTTCGCGAGCGTGACGGTATCGGCCTGCGCACTCAACCGCAGGGCGGGAGCGAGCAGGCACACGACGATCGTGAGATGCGCTCGAAACTGTTGGGACATACCATACCTCGACACGGCGGGCGCGCGCCCGCGGACAGGTGATCAGACCAGACGCGAATGCGTCAGGTCTGAGAACACCGATGTGTGGAGGTCAGCTGTTGGGTGGTGGGACCGGTGGTGCGACCGCTATTGTCGGCAGGATCGAGGCGGAAGGAGCGAAATCGTTGAAGTGCACCACCGCAACCGGCGTGGTGCGCGCGGCCGCCGTCGGCAGGCTCACCGTGACGCTCGCGGCGCAGAGCTGCGTCATGGGACACGAGCCGGGCATCGACGAGTGGTCGGGCGTCTGGTGCATTGTTGCATGGCTTGCGGGTGCCGGCATGCCGGCCATCGACGCGCAGTGCGAGGTGTCGCCGCCATGGCCCGTGCAAAACGCCACCGCCCCGTAGGGAAGTGCCTGGCAGGCAAGGAGCAGCGCAGCAAACGCTCGCAACATGGTTCCAATATATCCCAGGGGCGGTGTGACGCAATTGGTGCGGCGGAAGCCCAAATCCTCATGAAGTTCACCGGGGAGAAGGTCCCCGAGGTAGAGAAACGCCGCGTGAGCGGCCTGCTCATGAGAGCTTCGACTGATTCGGGATGCTACCTGATCACGCTCGCGCCATCACTATCGCTCAAAAGGATGAGTGCTGTGGCCGCCAGCGAGCGCTCCATGTCACTGCACGGTACCATTCCCAGTTGGGTCACAGCAAGATGCCCGAGCGGCTCTGCCATGAGTGAGGACGCAATGCTGGTGTGGTTCGTGTTGACCGGTCTCTCCGTGGTCTTCGTCAGCGTGGACATCCGCAGGACGCCGGCGCATCCGGTGCTCAAATGGGCCTTCATGATCCTCACCCTGTTTGCCGGGCCGGTCGCGGCATTCCTCTACGTCATTGGCTGCCGTGAGCCGCTGCGGGGAACCCACGAGACCTACGTGGCGGATCGCTGGCGCCAAGTCCTGGGATCGACGATGCACTGTGCCGCCGGAGATGGCCTCGGTATCATCGCGGGGGCAGTGGTCGCGACTCACTGGCACCTGCCTGCGTGGGCGGATCTGTCGCTCGAGTACGTCCTGGGTTTCGGGTTTGGTTGGGCGGTCTTCCAGGCACTTGCGATGCGCGAGATGGCCGGCGGGTCCTATCTCGGCTCGCTCCGGCAGACCTTCTTGCCGGAATTCCTTTCCATGAACCTCTTGATGGCTGGCATGGTGATCACGACGCGTTGGCTCATGCCGCACGTCGTTGGTGGCGCTGATCCACTGCTCCCTGGCTTCTGGTTCGTCATGTCGATGGCGATCATCGTCGGATTCATCCTCGCCTATCCCATGAACTGGTGGCTCGTCGCGAACGGTCTCAAGCACGGGATGATCACGGTGCGCCCAGTCGGCCAGTTTCCGGACCGCTCGGTCGTGTCGGCGGACGGGCAGACATCGAGCCGGCAGCCCAGCGCAAGCCATGAGGAACAACACCACGCAGCCGTAGCCTCGAGCGCCGCGATAATTGGGCTGACAATTCTCTCGACCGCGTGCCTGGTGGTCGGCATCGCGCTGGCCACCTGGATCAGTCAGTGAGAGGGTTTGTCGATGGGATGAGTCGCACCAGGGGTTCGGCGCGATGCTGGCCGCTGGCTACCGGGCCCTGATCAACCGGGTGAGCGCGCGATCGAGCGCGGCGGCAAAGGCCTGCTTGGCGCGCGCATCGTAGGGTGGCGGACCACCGGTCACGATACCGGCCATCCGGGCATCCTCCATGAAGTCGCGGATCGAGAGTCGCTCGCCGATGGTTTCCGCGGTGTGTTCATCGCCGCGCGGATCGAGCACGACCACCTTGTTCGGCACCAGCAGTGCGGCGAGTGGAATATCCTGTGTCACCACCAGATCACCCGCCACCGCTCCCGAGGCGATATGCGCGTCGGCGACATCGGCCCCGCCGTCCACCCAGACCGCCGAGACGAGTGGATAGCCGTTGGGCGTCTGGAGGTGGATGTTGGCGACCATGATCACCGGAATATTGAGGCGCTTCGATGCCTTGAAGACGATCTCCTTGACGTCGCGGGGCGTGGCGTCGGCGTCGATCCAGATCTTCATGCGGGCTCCGTCTCAGGCTTCGTATACTGATACACCCACCAGATCAGCAGTGCCTGCACCGGCAGCCGCAACCAGAGTGTCCAGGCTGGCAGCTGCGGAGAGATCCCGGGATGCACGGCCATGTTGATGTTGGCCGGAAAGACGGCAATGAGCAGCGCGATGATCCCCCACGACGCCAGCCGTGCCCACCGCCTCACCAGCAGCATCGCCCCCAACCCGCACTCGGCGACGCCACTCAGATAGACCAACTCCAAGTGGCGCGGCAGGTAGTCGGGCATGATCCGGACAAAGCCGTCGGGATGCCGGAAGTGATTGGTGCCAGCATAGCACAGCAGCACGCCGAAGATCCAGCGGGTGACGCGACGCGCCCTTCTCAGAACCCCCACTGCAGCCCGACGAGCAGGCGGTTGTAGTGGAAGAGGTCGAGCCCCTGGTGTTCGATGGTAATCGCGGGCCGCGTGCCGGACCGCGGAATCACCACGCCATAGGTGAAGTTGAGCACGACATCGAGGCCATCGCGCCTGCTGTCGCCCGCCACATGGAGGAGGCCCAGCCCGAGCCGCGCCCGCGGATAGATGCGGGTGCCACTCACGCTGAGCGAACCGATCCGCATCTCGGCGTTGCCCGCGACCATGAACGATGAGCCGGAACCGAAGCCGATCGCGGCCTCCGGCACGAAGCGCAGCTTCTCCATGCCCAGCAACGAGCCGTAGTCGAACCGGCCACCGACCACGATCTGGACGGGAGAGTTCAAGGCAATGCCTGTGTAGATGGCGGGCGCACTGACCTTCCGGACGGAGGGGCCTGCCACGGTGTCACGCTGTATCGCCGCAGGCGCCGGCGCAGGCACGACCTGCACCTGCACCTGTTGCCGCGCCGGGAGCTGTCGGGCCACTTCGGCGGCGACGCGCTCGGAAATCATCCGCTCCATCGCGGCGCGACTGACCGAGTCGCTTCGTGCCGGGACCGGCTCGGCCTTCGCATCGCGCTCATCAAGGCGTTTGACGATCCGATCGACCAGGGCATCCTGCGAAGCCATCGGGGTGGCGCTGTCGCTCCGGGCACTGCGTGACAGCTCCTCGCGCACGATCTCGCGGATCATCAGCCGCAACGTTGCCACGTCGATGCCACCGGGCATGCCCGCCGGACGCAGGCTGTCGGCGATGCCGTACCGGACATAGATCTCGCCGTTGACCGGGGCGGGCAGGGTGATCATCCCCGTGCCGGCAGCCTGCCGAGTAGTGTCGGCGAGGACGCGCGCCGCACGTGCCGTGTGCATGCCGTCCATGCCGTCGTGGGTGGAGGTCGCGGTGGACTTGTCCTGTGATGCGCGACTGCGCCCCAGATTGAAGGTCATCCCAGCCGACAGCAGCACGTTGTGCGTGAGTTGATCGGTGTTGGAGACATCTTCCAGGTTGGTGGCGCTCATGATGTAGTCCCGGATCGCGGCGTTGAAACGCAGCTGATCACTGACCCGGATCCCCATGCCAGCGCCCACGATCAGGGTGTTCTGGTCATCGACCGGCGCGCCAGCCGTGTTGCGGTACGCCTTGCCGTAGTTGAGTCGGCCGACGCCGAGAATCAGGAACGGCGAGGGACCAAGTGAGGCGGTGAAGTTCATCTGGGCCTCGAGGCCATAGCTCTTGATCGGCGTCACATCGTCGAAGCCATCGGTCACGCCGTGCCAGTAGTAGCCCCGGAGTCCGAAGTAGCTACCGATATCGACACCCGCCCGGCCACCAATCAGGTAGGTGGTCGGGGCGGCCGTGTCCTGGAAGCGGAGGCGACCCACAAACGGTTCGATCGGGATCGAGGCGAACGACCAGTGATCGGCGTTGGCATTGTCACTGCCGGAGCCGCCCAGGGCGTAGCCGAGGCTGGCACCGAAGGAGCCGAACTCCTCGGAGGTGCGGACCGGGAGGCTGCCGGGGGTGACCCCGCCGATCCGGGCCAATACGCGGCTGGCATCGCCATTCATGCGCGATTGCGTGTACCAGAGATTCGCCTTCAGTCGATCGGTCAGCCCCAAGCGGATGCCCCCGCCGTAGCGGTACGTCACCCGATCGATCTTGGCCCCACTGTCCGGGATGAAGCGAGTGATACCGGCGCCACCAATCGCGTAGGGTTCGAAGCCGCCGGCCCCCAAGTGGAGCTGCAGGTCGGCACCGAACGTCCGCATGTCGAACGCGGCAGCAGGCGTCGGGCTCGCGCCGGTGAGCTTGAGAGCATCGTCCATGCTGTAGTGTGCCTCGACCGACGCGAGCCGACCGAACCCGAGGGCGAAGCGTGCCCCGTACAGGGTCGCATCCGGTAGGCCGAAGTTGTTCTTCCACTGGATATGTTCGGCGGACGGGCTCAAGGTATAGCGGACCCCCTGGGCGGACGCCGCGGGTGGCGTGATCAGCAGGGCCGACACCGCGATCAGGCCGAGCGGCCAGCGGAACTTGGCGTGGCCGTTGCGGCTCATATCAGAACTGTCTATGGTCACGTGTTGCATGGAATTCTCCTCGGGACATTCGTCGCCAACATTGCGACGAGTGAAGTATGTCGAACGACTATCTGCAGCCCACGAAACCTAGGCGCGCAGCATGTCGGACGACAATCGCTCGTTGGGATGACGGGCCAATGCGGTTCTTGGGGGCAGGAGTGGGTGAGTGGAGTGCGTGAAGTTCCGGCGTCGTCGCGCAAAGGAATATGCCACGAGCCATCGTCAACGAGATCGGTCGTGCGGCCTGGGAACCATCTTCCACTCCCTTGTGCGCCGATTCGATCTCCGCCTCGAGGGTATGGAGCTTGTCGGACTGCGCCTGGAGCATCCCCGGCAGCGACACCGACGCGGTATACTCAAAACCAGTTTGGCCTGCAGCGATCACCCTCCTTCGACAACCGTCCAGTCGCTGGCCCGTCTCTTGCTTCGCTCGCTCGTTGCCATGGCATCCTGAGCGACTGCCGCTCGATTCCGTCGCAATTTCTCGCCGGAAGAGGAAGGGTGGCATGTTGAGAAGGACCCGATTGGCCCAGAGCACTCCGACCCCATGGCTTGGCGCACTCGCGCTCCTGATCGGACTGATCGGGGCGCGGCCGCTGGCCGTTTCTGCTCAACAGGTTGACTTGGTCCTCAACGTCGTCGATACCCCCGACCCGATTCCCGCCGGGGGTGTCATTACCTACCACGTGTCGGTGGTGAACGACGCCGGCGTCACGGCCACTGGGGTGCAATTCGCCTTCACCATCCCGGTAAACGCCCTCTACCAAGGCTTCAGTGGCGCCGGTGTGAACTGCTCCGGCGCCACCATCGGTCAGGCCGGACCGCTCACCGTGACCTGCACGCTGCCCGACCTCCCGGTAACCAGTTCCTCGCTGTTCACCGTGCAGCTGCGCAGCGTCACGGCCAGTGTGATATCGGCGGGGGCAACCGCCTCGGCCAACCAGGCCGACCTTCAGCCAGCGAACAACAGCGCCCCGCAGACCACCACGGTCGTGGCCGGCGCCAACGTGTCGCTCACGATGACCGGTCCGACGACCGCACCGTCGGGGAGCAGCGTTGCCTACAACGTGCAGCTCGCCAATGCTGGCCCGGACGCGGCCGCACAACTTCAGGTGCAATTCCCGGTACCCACCGGCTTCATCGCCACCGGCAGCCTGCCTGCCGGATGTGTGCTCGCCACCGGCACGGTGACATGCACGGTATCGGGCACGATTGCCTCGTCAGGTACCCGGACGATCGGTCCGTTCACCGGGCAGATCGCTGCCGGCTTCGGCAGCACGATCACGGCCGCGGCCAGCGTGCAGGTGAGTCCCGGCGCCCCCATCGGCACGCCGGCCGATCCCGATGCCAGCGATAACACCGGCCTCGTCAACACCACGGTCACCGGCGGCAGCGATGTGCAGATCCAGAAGTCACGGACCGGGTCGGCGCCCTACCTCGTGGGAGGCACCTTCTCCTTCATCCTGACGACCGCCTACACCGGCGACAGTCCCTCCGGACTGACCATCACCGACCTGGTCCCGGCGAACTACACCATCAATCTCGGCAGCTTTGCTGCAACGCAGTCGGGATGGAGCTGCGGCGCCTCGGGTCAGCTGGTCACCTGCACGCGCGCCGCGGGTGGCGTGGTTGGTTTCAACCAGTCGCTTGGCACGATCACCATTCCGGTCACGATCAACAGTGCCGGGAATGCGGTGACGAACAACGCAACGATTGCGTCTGCCACACCCGTCGATCCGAACCTGAGCAACAACAGCGCGACCGACGGCCCGGTGAACCTCGTCCCACCGTCCGCCGACCTGGCGCTGACCAAGTCGGGTCCGCTGCCGGCGCTGGTGGTGACCGGGCAGCCGTTCAACTTCACGCTGCGGACCTCGAACGGTGGCCCAAGTCCGTTTTCTGGTACGATCGTGATGACCGATGCCTTGCCGGCGGGCCTCACGCTCGACGCGATCACGTCGAACGGCTGGAGCTGTGCACCGGCGGCCCCTCAGGTCGGGCCGGCCAGCATCGTCTGCCAGCTAACGTATTCCGTTGGGTCGCCGCTCGCTGCCGGGGCCAATACACCGGCCGTGGTGCTCCAGACCACCGCAACGACCACGGGCAGTCTCAGCAACAGCGCGACGTTGACCACGATCAATCCGAGTGTGCCGGATCCCAACGCCGGCAACGACCAGTCCACCAGCACCGTCACGGCAAGCCTGCCGGTCGGATCGGCCGACATTCGTGTGCTCAAGAGTGTCGATCTCGCCACGATTCCGGCCGGGGACGTCCTGACCTACACTCTGGAAATCGTGAACGATGGCCCGATTGCCTCCACGGCTATCCAGCTCACCGACGACCTGAACTCGTTGATCAACAGCGCCATTGGCCCCACGGGTGCCGGTTTCGTGGGCTTCACCATCACCCCGGGCGCGATCCCGCTCTCTGACATCTCCTGTTCGACCTCGGCCACCGGCGGGGCCAGTCGTCGCTTCAGCTGCAACGTCACCTCCCTTCCGGTGTGCACTGCTGGCGTCGATTGTCCGCGAATTCAGGTGATGGTGCGTCCGGGTGGAGATGGTGGCTCCCGCACCAACACCGTGAGCGTGATCTCGAATGCCACGGCGGACAGCAATCTCGTCAACAACAGTGCGAGTGCCACCAACACGGTGCTGCCGCGCGCCGACGTCAGCGTGACGAAAGTGGCGACGCCCGATCCGGTAAATGCTGGTCAAGAAGTTGTCTACGTCGTCACGGCGCTCAACAACGGTCCGAGTCGCGCCGACAACGTATCCATCAACGATCAACTGCCCGTCGGGATGATCTTCCACTCGGTCGTGCCGTCATCGGGCAGTTGTGGCACGACGCCGGGCGTTGGTGTGGAGACGACCCTCGCCCTGAATACCGTCGCGTGCAACCTTGGCAGCATCAACAACGGCGCGCAGGCCACGGTCACGATTCGTGCGGTGCCGACCGACGCGTTGCGGGGCACGTCGATCACCAACGACGTGACGATCAGTACCACCACAACCGAGCCCACTCCGCCTGGCAACACCAACAACGCGGCGTCGGTCACCACCGGCGTGGCCAATCCGTCGCTCGATCTGGTGATCAACAAACAGGATTCCGTGGATCCGGTCTCCATTGGCGACGTGACTACCTACACTGTGCGGGTCACCAACACCGGTCCATCAGACGCCGAGCACGTGGTCATCACCGATCATATGCCGGCCGTCGGCCTGAGCTTCCAGTCGTACACGTTTGCGGCCGGCAGCTGTTCCACGGTGCCACTGGTGGGTGACATCGGCGGCCAGCTCATCTGCCAGTTGCCACGCCTCGCCGCCAACAGCACCGTCACCATGACCGTGGTGATGCAGGGTGTGGTCAAGGGCGTCTACACCAACAACGCCACGGTCTCATCTGATGAAACCGCGCTCGGCTTTGAATCCGCTGGCAACAACTCGACCGACGAGACGACCACGGTCCGGACCCGGGCCGACGTGCGCGTCACCAGCAAGATCGCCACGCCAGGATCGATCGCGGTACGGCGTCCGTTCAGCTGGACGATTCGGGTCGAGAACCTCGCGGGCGCGGGGTTGGCCGAGGCCGACACCGTCGTGGTGTCCGACAATCTACCGGCAGGAATGCAGCTCACCGGCGCGCCGGTCGTGGCGATCGTCTCGGGCACCACCACGCTGAATGCGTGCACCGGGGTCGCCGGCTCGACTGCCTTCAGCTGTGCCTTCGGCACCGTCAGCAATCCGGCGGTCATCGACATCACGATTCCGGTGCGTGCGCTGGCAGTGCCCGCCGGCGGCATCGCAACCAATAGCGCCTCGATCGCCACGTTCTCCCAGGACCTGGTGCCGGGCAACAATTCGGCAAGCGGCAACGTGACGATTCTCGGCTCGACATTGTCGGGCCTGGTGTATCGCGATTTCAACAACAACGGCGCCAGCGATGTCGGCGATACCGGCATGTCGGGCATCACGATGACGTTGACCGGCACGGCGTTCGACGGGTTTGCGGTCACAACCACTGCCACGACCGATGTCAACGGCGTGTTCAACTTCAGCGGCCTGCCCCAAGGCAACTACACTGTGACGCGCGGGGCGGTGGCCGAGACGTTCCTGGTTGTTGGCCAGCAGACCGCAGGTGACCGTGGCGGCAGCGCGGCCGTGCCGCCAGCCATCACCGGCATCGCGCTTGGTGAGGCCGATGCCGGCACCGGCTATCGCTACGCCTTTGTGCCCCAGGCGCGTCTTGGCCTGGCCAAGCAGGTAGTGGGCTCGCCCATCGTGAACGCCAATGGCAGTTACAACGCAACGCTGCGGCTGCGGGTCCGGAACTACAGCCTCGAGGCCGTCAATGCCGTGAGCGTCACCGACGCCTTGAGCGGTGCCGCTCCGCGATTCGGTGCGTTCGTGGCAGGCGGACCGGCAGCGGTGCTTACGCCAGGGACATACACCATCAACGTCGCACCGGCCTTCAACGGCGCCTGCGCCACCGGTACCATCACGGCAGGCTTTGACGGCACGGTCCAGACGGAAGTGGCGGGGGTCGGGTCGTTGCCCGCCGGAGCGTCGTGCACGGTTGACTTGGTGCTGCGGTATCAGCCACTCGTCCCGCTGCCTGGCACCGGTTATACCAATTCTGCCTCCGCGACCGGCACGGGCACACTGTCGGGACAGAGCCTGTCCGACATCTCACAGAATGGCAGCAATCCCGACCCCGACGGCGATGGTGATCCGCGGAACAACAACACGCCGACCCCGTTGACGCCCGTCCTGGTGGCCGACGTCACGACGACGATCGCATTGCCGGGGCCGGTCAACGCCGGGCAGACGGTGAGCGGCACGGTTCTCTTCCAAAACAATGGACCGTACGACGCCCAGAACGTCGCGTACACCCTCACGCTCGGCACCAACCTCGCGGGGCTGACCTTCAGCAACCTGCCGGCTGGTGCAACGGCGACCTACAATCCGGTCAATGGTCAGGTGGTGCTCGCGGGAATGCCCGCCACGCTCACCTCGGGAGAGATCGCTTCGCTCAACGGCCTCACCGGTATCGGTATCCAGTACACCCAGCCGGGCACCGCCACCAGCACCGTCTCGAGCACGATTGCGACCAGCACGAGCGAGGGTGCCAACGTGGCGCCTGATGCGGCCACCGCCACGGTCGTTGGCATCCTCATCGCGGACGTGACGACGAGCGTGACGTTCCCCGCGCTGATCGACGCCGGACAGACGGTGACCGGCCGCGTGGTGTTCCGCAACAATGGACCGTCAACCGCGTCGGGGATGTTGTATGGCATCACCCTGACGCCGGGCTTGTCGGGTGTCACGTTCGGCAACCTCCCTGCCGGCGCGACCGCGACGTACAACTCGGCCACGGGAATCGTTGCCTTCACTGGCATGCCGGCCACCGTGGCCAGCGGCGCCATTGCCTCCGCTGACGGGGTGCTCGGCGTCTCGGTGAGCTACCCGCAGCCCGGCACGGCGACCAGCACCGTGAACTCCACGATTGGCACGACGACCAATCAAGGCGCCAACGTCGCACCCGACGCGGCTGCCGCGGCGATTGGTGGACAGCTGGTGGCCGACGTGCACACCGCGTTGACCTTCCCGGTTGTCGCCGATGCTGGCACGGCGGTGAGCGGCACCGTGCTCTTCGAGAACACGGGACCGTCAACGGCATCAGGGGCGAGCTACACGCTCACCCTGACCACCAGCATGGTCGGTGTCACGTTCGGCAACCTGCCGGCAGGCGCGACCGCGACATACAACCCGGTCACGGGCATCGTCACATTCACCGGGATGCCGGTCACGTTGCTCAGCGGAGAGATCGCGTCGGGCAATGGGACCACCGGCATTACCATCGGCTACACCCAGCCGGGCGATGGCCACAGCACCGTGACGAGCGGAATCGGCACCACGACCAATCAGGGTGCCAATGTCGCGCTCGACGCAGCGAGTGCGTCGCCAGGCGGTGGCCTGATTGCCGATGTCACCACCGTTCTCGGCTTCCCGGCGACGGTCGATGCCGGCAATGCGGTGCACGGCACCGTGCTCTTCAGCAACAACGGACCCTCGATCGCGTCAGGTGCCGCCTATGCGCTGACCCTGACGCCGGGGCTCTCCGGCGTGACCTTCGGCAACCTGCCGGCCGGTGCCACGGCGTCCTACAACTCTGGGACTGGTGTGGTGACCTTTGCCGGCATGCCGCTGACGATTGCCATCAACGGCATCGCGTCGGGCAATGGCACCACCGGCATCACGGTAGACTACACTCAGCCGGGCAGCGCGACGAGTGCCGTCACCAGTGGCATCGCGACCACCACGAATCAAGGGGCGAACATCGCTCCCGATGCGGCTACCACGCCGATCACCGGCGCGCTGGTCGCCGACGTGACCACCGCGATCACCTTCCCGGCGACCGTCGATGCCGCCACCACCGCCAACGGCACCGTAACCTTCCGCAATGCCGGCCCGTCCACGGCGTCGGGCATGACGTATACCCTGGTGCTGACGCCGAATCTGCAGAACGTGGTGATCGGCAACCTGCCCGCGGGTGCCAGCGCCGTGTACAACCCGGTCACTGGCGGGGTGACGCTGTCGGGCATGCCGCCGACGCTCGCGTCGGCCGCGATTGCGTCGGGCAACGGCACCAGCGGCATCACCGTGTCGTTCCGTCAGCCCAACGACGGCCTGAGCAGCGTCTCAACCACCATCGGCACAACCACCGGTCAGGGAGCCAACTCGCTTCCCGATGCCGCCACGGTTGCGCTGGTCGGACCGGTGGCCGACGTGACGACGGCGGTCACGTTGCTAGGTCCGGTCGACGCCGGCCAGCCCGTCAACGGCGTGCTGCTCTTCCGAAACAACGGCCCGTCGACCGGCACGGGCATCACCTACACACTGGCTCTTGCGCCAGGACTCACCGGCGTTGCCTTCACCAACCTGCCGACCGGCGCCGCGGCGACGTACAACGGGGCGAGCGGTCAGGTGGTGTTCACGGGCATGCCGTCGACGTTGACGTCGGCGCAGGTTGCGTCCGGTGACGGGGTGGCCGGTATCGGCTTCACCTATATCCAGCCCGGCTCGGCCACGAGCACCGTGTCGAGCACCATCGCGACCGCAACCAATCAAGCGGCCAACGTCGCACCCGACGCGGCGACGGCCACGGTCACCGGTTCGACGATTGCCGACGTGACAACGACGCTGACGTTCCCGCCATCGGTCGATGCGGGCCAGACCGTGACAGGCCGCGTGGTCCTCCGTGATAACGGACCGAGCAACGCGGCGGGCATGACGTACACGCTCACCCTTTCGCCAGGACTCACCGGAGTGGTCTTCGGCAACCTGCCGGCCGGGGCGTTCGCGACGTACAACGTGGTCACCGGTGTGGTGACGTTCAGCGGCATGCCAAGCACGCTGGCCTCGGGCGCGATCGCGTCGGGCGACAACATCAATGGCATTGCGGTGAGTTACACGCAGCCGGGCAGTGGCACCAGCTCAGTGAGCTCCACAATCGGCACCAGCACGAATCAGGGCGCCAATGTCGCACCCGATGCGGCGACCCTCACGATCCAGGGTGGCAAGGTCGCCGATCTCGCCGTGACCAAGAGCAACGGTAGCGGCAGCGTCAATGCTGGCGAAAACACGACCTACACGCTCCGCGTCACCAATCTCGGGCCGAGTTCGGTGACCGGCGCGCGGGTGGTCGATCTCCCATCCGGCCTGGCGATCCAAGGTGCCAGCTGTTCCTCGGCGCCGGTGAACCGGTGCAGCCTCCCCCCTGATGTCCTCACGCTCGCCGGCGGGGTGGTGCTTCCGACGCTCGCCGTCGGGGAGTTCTACGAGCTGCTGGTGGTCGCGCGGGTGACCGCTCTCACGGGTTCAGTCTCCAATACCGCGACCGTCACTGCGCCTTCCGACGTCGCTGATCCGATCCCGGCCAACAACACGACCACCGACACCGACCCGGTCGGCGGCAAGGCCGCCATCGGCGTCGCCAAGTCCGCCAGTGCGGTAATCGACAACGGAGACGGCAGTTTCAATGTGACCTTCTCGCTTCTCGTGGCGAACCTTGGCGGCACACCGCTTACCGGGGTGCAGTTGACCGATGCGCTCACCGGCTTTGGCACACCCGCCGCAGGCGCCGTGCCGTCGCGCGGTCAATACGTAGTGACTGCGCCGCCCGTGGTGAGCAATCAAACTGGCGGGGCGAGCGTAGCGGCTGCGCCGGCAGGCAGCTACACGGGAACCGGTACCGGCATCGGGCTGCTCGACCCGGTCAACAGCCTGCTGGCCACCCCGGGTGCAAGGGCGCAAGTCAATTTCACCATCCGGTTCGTACCGGCCGTGTCAGGCAACTGCCTCAACTCGGCCACCGTGAGTGCCACGTCGCCGGCCGGTACCGTGACGAGCAATCGCAGCGTCAACGGCGTCACGCCGGACACCAGCCTCGACATCCCCACGGCTGTGACCTGCCGAGTCCAGTCGCTCGGCCTGGCCAAGTCGGTGTCAACACCGGTGCAAACGGGCCCGGAGAGGTTCCGCATTACCTACCAACTGCTGGTACGCAACGGTGACTCGCTGGCGACGGCCACCAACGTACAGGTGTCGGATCCGTTGCTCCCGACATTCCCGACGGCGGAACGGATCAGCATTGTCGGGCCGGTGTCGGTCACGGCATGCACCGGGACGGTGCTGAACGTCGCCGCACCGGCGTTCGACGGGGCAGGGCAGCCACTCTTGCTGGCAGGCAACCAGAAGCTGTTGCCGCACGAGCAATGTCTCATCGCGTTCACCGTCGACGTGGATTTCGGAACCCACGGCATCCCGTCTGCGCCACAACTCAACAGTGCAGTCGCAACAACCGCCGGCACGCCAGGTGGCACGCCGATCGGGCGCGACGTGTCGCAGAACGGCATCAATCCCGATCCGGATGGGGATGGCAACGCTGGCAACAACAGCGAGCCGACGCCGGTGGCCTTCGTCGATGGCGCCGCCCTGGTGGTGACCAAGACGACGCCGCTGACCAACGTGCGCGTCGGACAACTCGTCCCGTACACGATCACGGTACAGAACCGCGCCGCGGGAAGCTTTACTAACCTCGATGTGCGCGACATGCTGCCCGCCGGGTTCGGATACCGTAAAGGCACCGCGGCCGTTGACGGCGCGGCGCGTGAGCCATCGATCAGCGGGCGAACGCTGACGTGGTCGGGCCTGTCGTTTGCCGCCGGCAGCAGTCACGTGATTCGTCTGCTGCTGGTGGTGGGCAGCGGCGTGCAGTCCGGCGAATTCAGCAACTTCGCCGGCGTTTACGACCCGGCGATTCCGGTCTCCGCCAATCCGGTGCTGGCGCCGCTGGCGCGAGCCGATGTGCGGGTGGTGCCTGACGCTGTCTTTGACTGCACCGACATCATCGGCAAAGTGTTCGATGACCGCAACGGCAATGGCGTGCAGGACCGCGGGGAAGCGGGCCTCGCCGGCGTGCGTCTCGCGACCGTGCAGGGATGGCTGGTCACGACCGACCCGGCAGGCCGATTCCACATCGCCTGCGGGGCGATTCCCGATGCTGATCGCGGCAGCACGTTCGAGCTCAAGCTCGACCCGCGCACGCTGCCGACGGGGTACACCGTCACGACAGAGAACCCGCGCACGATTCGGGTCACCGCCGGCAAGATGGCCGACTTGACCTTCGGGGCAACGCTCCGCCGACTGGTGGACATCAGCATGACCGCCGAAGCGTTTGTGCCGGGCACCAGCGAACTCCGCAGCGAGTGGCGGGACCGGATCGCGACCCGAGCCATCGACAGTACCGACCGTCGGCCCACACGGGTGCGCCTGCACTATGCCGCCGAAGGCCCAGGCGATCCGCTGGCTCGCGCCCGACTCGACCAGGTCGCGGCCCTGCTGCGACAAATCTGGCACGACAACCATCGACGCGATGGGTTGCAGGTCGAGGTGGAGATCGTGATGACGACCACGCGGGGGAGCGGATCATGATCGACCGTCGGATGTCGGGCATCGCCCTGCTCACCGTGTTCGCCGCTTTCCCGCTCGGGGCCCAGGCCAACTCGGTCGTGCCGCCATTCCGCATCGTGGTCGACGGTCACCAGGGCGATTCTGCGACGGTGTGTCGTGGCGTGCGGACGGACTGCCAGGATCACCTGCTCGACCGCATGGCGATTGCCGTGCGCGTTGACCCGCTCGACGTCACACCGGTACTCAATGTCACGGTCAGCGCGGACGTGGCGCTCCGGCAGGGAATCGTGCGGTTCGTCTCTTACACCAACTATTCGACATGGATCACTCGCCAGGAGCTTCGTGTCTTCCGCTCGGGGGTCTCGGTGCAGGGGACACCGTTCGCGGTGGTGCCCGGTGCGGCCACGGCCAACATCCTTTCATGGACGGCAGACGTGCCCCGCGACGTTGGCACGGTGAGTTACGTGCTTCGCGTCTATGACGCCAACGGCGCCTTCGACGAGACGCGACCGAAATCGCTTGACCTCGTCGACCGCGATCGACCGGCGGGGGATGAGACGACCGCCATCCGTGAGTCACGCACGGGATATGGCGAAAACAGTCGACTGATCGCCAACATCCCGGTGACCGGCGCCACCGTCACCGTCAATGGCAACGTCCCCGGCCCCGGCTCCACCGTGCGCGTGATGAACCGTCCGGTGCCGATCGATCCGGCTGGACGGTTCGCGGCGCGCGAGTTGTTGCCGCTTGGACCGCACACGGTGACTGTGTCGGTTATCGACTCGGCCGGCGCGCACGTCGACGTACAGCGTGACATCACGGTGGAGCGACAGAACTGGTTCTCCGTCGCGCTCGCTGACCTGACGCTGGGTCGAAACAGTGTGACCGGTCCAGCCGCGTTGGTCACCGGTGACAACAGTGCCCGCTATTCCGGCAACAGCTACGCATCCGGGCGGCTGGCCTTCTACCTCAAGGGCCGGCTCGCTGGGCACACGCTGCTCACCGCGAGCGCCGATACCCGCGAGCAGCCGATCGCCGACCTCTTCTCCAACTTCGGGCAGCGCGACCCGCAGGCCCTGCTGCGGCGGCTTGATCCGAACACGGTCTATCCCGAATACGGCGATGATGGCGCGCTGGTCGTCGACGCACCGACACAGGGCAACGCCTACCTCAAGCTCGAGCACGATGACTCACACCTGATGTGGGGCAGTTTCCGCACGCAACTCGCGGGTACTGATCTGGTGAGCTACAGCCGCGGCCTGTATGGCGGCGAACTGCAGCTGCGCAACATGGGCGCCACCAAGTATGGCGAACGACGTACCGAGTTGACCGCCTTCGCCGCCGATCCGGGCACCATTGGCGCGCGGGAAGAGTTCCGCGGCACCGGTGGCTCGCTGTTCTATCTGCAGAATCAGGATGTGTTGCTCGGCTCCGAGCGGCTGCGCGTTGAAGTCCGCGACCGCGACTCCGACCTGCTGCTGGAGTCGACCACGCTCGTGGCCAACCAGGACTATGAAGTCAACGCGTTGCAGGGCCGGATCACCTTGCGCACGCCGCTGGCCAGCGTGGCGGATCGACCGGGACTGGTCCGCGTCGGGGCGCTTGACGGCAACCCGGTGTACCTGGTGGTGACCTATGAATTCACCCCAGGAGTCACCCGGCTCGGCAATCTGACCGAAGGTGGCCGGGCTTCCTCGTGGGTCACCGATCATGTCCGGCTCGGCGCCACGGGATACAAGCAGGATGGCGTCGGCATGGCGCAGGAACTGCTCGGCGGCGATGTCACGCTGCGCTACACGGCCGGGACCTACCTGCGGGTTGAGCGGGCCCACTCCACCGGTGTCGGCGGCCCATCGCTGCTGTCGCTCAACGGCGGCTTCAATTTCACTGACCTGCCGCACGTGGGCGACGAGAACACGACCGCCAATGCCAGCCGGTTCGAGACCGGTGTGGACCTCAAGGAACTCTTCGGCGGCGCATTGGGTGGCAAGCTCACTGGCTACTGGCTCGATCGTGACGCCGGTTTCTCGGCGCCTGGCCAACTCACCAGCGAAGGCGTCAAGCAGTTCGGCTTCGCGGGCGACGTGCCGCTTGGCACGCACGCGGCGCTGTCGGCCAAGGCCGACTTGCGTGACGGCGCCGCCACTGGCGCCTCCCACGCTGTGGAGCTCGGCGGCCGACTGGGCGTCGGCAAAGCCGTGGCACTGCGCATGGGTGTCCGCTACGATCGCCGCGGCGGACTCGGACTGCTTGGTGCCGCCGGGCCGTTCCAGCAGGAACTTGGCGCACGTACCGATGCCACGGCACGGCTCGAATGGGACCCCGTGGACGACAGGGGCACGCACCTCCGCTGGGGGGTGTACGGTCTGGCCCAGGGAACCGTGAGTCGCGACGCGGGCCGCACGGCCAACGATCGCTATGGCATCGGCGCGCACTATCAGCTCAACAATCGCACCGACCTGTCGGGCGAAATCACCGATGGCACCACTGGCACGGGTGGGCGCCTCGGCGCTGACGTGCGCGTCAGCGATCGCAGCAGCCTCTACCTCAACTATCTGTCCGATGTGGATCGTTCCGACCAAGGATACCGCGGGCGGACCGGCAGCTTCAACACCGGTGCCCGGGTGCGCTTCTCCGACGCGACGAGTGTCTTCGCCGAGCGGCGACAGGAAAGCTCCGATCAGGGGCAGGCCGGGCTGATGACGGCGTTCGGACTCGACCTCGCGCCAACCGACCGCTGGACTTGGGGGCTCAAGCTTGAGCAGGGCCGGATTCAGCAGCTGGGCGCGGGCGCACTCGACCGCAAGGCGGCGTCGCTGAGCGCGGGGTATGGCGCCGGTGCGGTGCATTGGGGCGGGGTTCTCGAGTATCGCACCGAAACGGGTATGTCCCTTGGTCATCGTGAATCGTGGCTGGTCAAGAACACGCTGAGCATTCAGGCCTCAACCGATTGGCGGCTGATCGGTCGCGCGAATTTCGCGACGAGCAACGGCGCGATCAGCACGATGCCTGACGCCCAGTACACTGAAGTCGTCGCCGGTCTGGCGTACCGACCGGCGCACAACAACCGCGTCAACGGGCTGCTGCGCTACACGTTGCTGAACGACCTTTCGAGCCCCGGGCAACTTGCGGCCCAGTTGCTGGCTAATCCGTTTGCCCAGCGCAGTCAGGTGGTGGCGGCCGACGGCATCTTCGCCCTGACCAACAAGTTGTCATTGGGCGGCAAGGTGGGGTATCGGTTCGGGCAGATCCGCGACAACTCCGTGCCAGACGCCCAGTGGACGAACAGCAGGGCCTGGCTCGGCATTGTTCGTGGCGACTGGCATGTGGTGAACAGCTGGGATGTCCTGGCCGAGCTGCGATCGCTCCGCGTGTCGGACGCCAAGAGCGCCAAACAGGGTGTGCTGATCGGCATCTACCGGCAGGTCACCGGCAATTTCAAGGTCGGCGCGGGATACAACTTCACCGACTTTTCCGATGAGCTCACCGACTTGCGCTATCGCTCGCGGGGCCTGTTCCTCAACGTGATCGGGCAGCAATAGCAGGCGCGAGCGCTTGGTCAGGAGGGCCTGCCGGAGTGCGTGCGAGCGCCGTGCCAGGCCCTCGACGCAACTGGTCACGCCGTTTCGCCACGTAGCTGCGGAGCGACTGCGCCCACTTGTCGGTCATCGGGGTCGCTGCGGGCAGCACAGCCGTGTCGGACGCTACCTTGTCAATCCCCGCGGGAAGCTCAGCTATCAACTCCTCTGCTCGGGTGATCAGCCATCCCTTCGGGAGGCTGCACGCCTTTGACTCGGCGATCAACTGGGCTGCACTGATGCGATCGACCTGCGTCTCGCCGCCGATGGCCATCGCCAATGTCGGACTCCGGCCCGGCGTGAGGTACGGGACCACACTCGCGACGTCATAGAGGGGCGCGAATCGGCTCCCTGTGGTCAGGTGCTGAATGCTGTAGTTGCGGGCATGGGCATCGGTTCCACCAATCAGCCACTGCAGCGCGAGCGCCGAGGCGAAGGCCTTGGCGTCACGGTCCGGAGCGGCGGCGTTTCTCCAGAGTAGTCTTGCCCAATCGGCGGCTCCCGGTCCGCCCTCCGCGTGATAGCGCTTGCGAGGGTCTTTCCCAAGCGCCTGGCAACCATCCTCTTGGTGCAGCCGACGCGCCCCAGTTCCGGTCCGCTCCCGATCGAAGCGCTCGACCACGATCGCTACCTCGTCCTCCACCAATAGGAGGGCAGATTCCGCCACCGCGAAGCCAAGATGGTGCGCCAGCCGTAGCGATAGATGCTCGACCTCGGACTGCGCCACAAATCCTGACACGCCCGTCTTCAGGATGTGCGTCGTTGGGATTTCACCTCGCGCACGCCCCCATCGACCATCCGCTTGCACCAGTGCGATCTTCCGTTGCGCGCCCGCCAAAGAAAACGCGCCAAACGCCGTATCCGGGACCCATGCGGTCGAATCCGCCCGCAACCCTCGCAACAGATCAGCCAGCTCCCCATTTGAAAGCCACGAAATCTTCCCGGGCTTCGGGGGCGACTCACTGTCTGGCATGACTTGAACCGCGCCGGGAAGGTCTGTCCCCACGACCCGCAGGAGTGCGAGGATATCGCTCCCGTCCACCCCCCAGTCGCGCCCCCAGCGACTGCGAACGGCGAGATCGTCGGGGAGAAGTGCATCGAAGAAGTGGTGGACCGCCGGCGTGCGGTGCACCCGCTGTACCGCTGGAAGCGAGAGTGAGAGAGGGATACGGCCCTCACGAGCCTGCCAGGCGGGGTCATAGGTTAGCACGAGGCCACTTTGCTGATGTTCGAGGTGGCCAACCCGCACCCCACCGAGCCGTACGACCAGCGAGGTGGTCACGCCACCACTCCGTTGGGAAGCACCAACCGCACGTCAATTCCGAGGACACGGCAGGCCCTGAGCACCAAGTCCAGTTCCATGCGGCCGGCTCCCCGCTCAGCGCGCAGGAGCCAGTAACGAGAGACACCGATCTGTTTGGCTAACTCCTCCTGGGTGAGGCCGTTAGCCTCTCGTGTCAGGCGTATCGCGGCCCCGACGCTCTCGAGTGTTGTCGACATGGCGATCCCCAGTTAGTTGCTCCAAAGCAACAATAGCATAAAGTTGCTTCAAAGCAACATATTGTCAATGTTGCTTTGAAGCAACTCTGAGAGACGCTGGGGCCGTCCCAATAGCTCCTTGGCGGCCACCACCGCATCATCTCGGCCGCGGATCCTGCTTCTCAATCTGGATTCGTCGCGGCGCTCCGTCGGTCAGAGAGACCAGCCTCATGGGCAGCTGCTCCGAAAGGCCCAAGTGGTTCGCGGCATGGGCGCCGGAGGGCTGGATCCGCTTACCCCAGCTTCTTCCTGCGCCGCGCCGCTGCCATCCCGGCGAGGCCAGTGGCGAGGAGGGTCATCGTGGCGGGCTCGGGCACAGTGGAGCTTGCGGTGCCATCGAGCACGACGTTGTCGAACTGGAAGTACGGCAAGGGCTGCGAGAAATACACATCGACAAGATTGTTCCAGTTGCTGTTGAGCAGGTTGGTTTGGTTTGTCGGGCTGCCACTTGGTGCGGCCCAAGTCAGCGTCTGGGTCACGGTACCCCCGCCAAAGAGGTCGCCAGTGAAGAGCACTGATCCGGCTGCGCCCAGTTGGGAAGCGGTGTAGACCGACGCAAGGTCGATCGAGAGCAGCGAAAAGGTGCCGCCGCCGACTTTCGTGAGCGTCGCCAGGGCGTTGTAGTTGGGTTGGATGCCGATGTTGGGGCTGCCCGTATAGCCCGCAGCCCCATTGCACCAGTAGGTATACCCGAGCCCTGCGAACGCAATTTGGAAACCTGACTCGAGATACGGAACAGCGATGTCCGGCGAGGAGGCATTGCCGGTGCAGACATTGCCACTGAACGTGAGGGTCGTTTGGGCGCTGGCGGTGGCGGCAAGCAACGCCGTGGCCGCGACGGCCAGCAGCTGCGTCCGGACGCTCAACTTCATGGGGTGCCTCGATGTGAGAGGGTCAACACGCATTTCGGCGCACGAAACGCGCCCCGGTGCGGGTTCCGGGGCAGGTCGCTGCTGGGGAACGAGTTGCGTTGCTTGCGGGCCCGAAGTCCCACGGCAGACCGTGGCAGGAGTGGCACGCTTGTGTGGGGCAAACACGACAGCTGTTGCCGATTTCGCTTCTGCGGCGAGCAGGCGGTCGAGGGCATGAGGTGATCTCGTCGGGCTTCTGGCGCCCTTGGTGGGGGGCACCTGAACGGACACCAAACGTCACAAATTGTCATCAACCCAACCGCCCGCCAACGCTCCAAACGCCCACGGCTGCCATCTCTCGACACCTCGAAAATGTTGCCTTGTGGGCGCCTGAGCCGATTCGAGCCCGGGATTCGCCACTACTATGGAACCCCTGTCGATCGAGGTTTCCATGCGTTGTCGCTTTGCCTGCCTCGTCATTGCCATCGCGGCCTGCGGCAAGGCCAACACCGTGACCGAACCGCCGCCATCCGGCGCAACATCGATGGTGATCAACGGAGGCGATGGCCAGAGCGCCGCGGCGGGCCAGGCGGTATCCCGCCGCCCGGCGGTGGCAATCCGGAATGCGTCGGGCGCACCGGTCGCGGGGACCACGGTCCAATTTGTGGTCATCTCCGGCGGGGGCTTTGTCAGCGGCGCGGTTGCGACAACTGATGCGCAAGGAATTGCGGTGGCCGGCGAATGGATCTTGGGTGTCAGCGGTGCGCAGGTGCTGGAGGCGAGGTTGCCACCGTTGTCTCCGGTTCGATTCACTGCCACGATCGGTCCAACGCCCACTGCCGTGACCATCGGAGCCGGCGGCGGGATCCTCGAGATCACCACCGCTGGCCATCCCTACCAGGGGCTGCGGCTGACTATTCCCGCTGGAGCCTTTGCGAGCGCTGGCACCTGGCAAATTGGCTTGGCAACCGACGCACCGACACCGAGTCTCCCGGCAGGGTTCACGGTGGCTGGGCCACCACTGCTCATTCAGACCAGTCAGCGGCGCGCCGATCGTCTCATGACGCTTCGGATCCCCGTGACTCGGGTGCCGGGCACCGTCCCGCTCTTCATCATGCTCGACCCGACGCGCAATCGGATGGAAATGGTGCCGATCGTCGCCAGCGACCAATCGAGCATCACCGTGGCAGGAGCGCACTTCAACGGCAGCCTGATCGCCGGACCTCCCCCTCCCGGATCGCTTCATGCCGCTGCCGGCAGGATGCCACTGGACGCGAGCGGCTACGGCTACTCGGTGAATGCCACGCTCGATGCCCTGGGTGTCTCCCCAGCGGAACTCGAGGCGGCCATACCCAATCTCTGGCCCGCACCGGAGGTGGGATCGTATCTCTTCCCGCAGGGCCATGGCCCCGCCATACCATTGATGGGGATCTGGGGCCGCATCCAGAATCAACCGTTCGGGGCGGCCATCAAGACGATACCTTCACTCGGCACGCTCGCCGATACCGCCGCACTGGCCGGACTGATGATCATGGCCAAGCGGCACTTCGCCGGGTCCGCCGGCCCGAGCTCGGTGCTGTCTGACCTCGCGGCGCTGTTCGCGACGATGGCGCCGACCAACCGGGACGAACTGTCGTCGATGAATCTCCGCGGCATGTTGTTGACGTCCAAGTTGCCGCAGTTGATGCTGTTCACCGAACGGTTGTCGGATACCCCCACCGGGCGAGGGGGCCGGTCGGTCTTCGCGACCCTCTTCCGGCTCACGGCCCCGACGCTCTGGTTCTCCGCCCCGGCGGAGCCTTCGGTCACTGGCCAGCTGACCCTCGGATCGAGCGGCTTCCTCTCCCGGACCGCGAAGCAGACGGTTGATGGGCCGTCGTTCGCCGCCGAGGCAGTGCTGCCGGTTGGCGGGAGCTTCCTCTTTCCGTTGGAGCAGTATGCCGATGTCCCGCCGCTCGTGATGGGCGCGCTCAATGCCAGCGGCGCCGCGCGCCAGTCGCAGAATATTGCTTTGGCCTCGCAGGCTGGATTCCCCACGGTCACGCTCGAGTTACAGGGAACCACTGGCGCGGGATGGGCGCCAGACGACAACCCGATCGTGATCCGCGACACGACCGCAAAGGTCAGGGCGGTATGTGACGGCTGTACAAGCGCTATCCCGCAGTATGCCGAGCCGACGCAGCAGACGATGGCGACTTCGGGCGGACAGTGTGCGGGTGGTGTGTTCGGTTTCTCCGGCCCCGGCTGTGGGGGCAGCAGCATGTTTGATGCCCTCGGCTTGGGCAACGCCACCGGTGGGGTGCTGGCATCTGTGAATGTCCCCAATGTCGTGGGGCAGCTGGCGGCGGCGTACCGATCGCTGGTGCCGTTGAACGCCCCGATCATTCAGCGGATTCTGCGGGTGCTGCCCGACTCCCAACGCGTTGCAATCGACTCGTTGGTGTCAGTCAGTGCGCCGGTGTTGAATCCGCCGGCGCAGGGGTACGGCATCGAGTGGGACTGGGGCGACGGCTCGGCGCACACCCTGAATCAGAATGTCAGCACGGCGACACACCGCTACGCCACGTCTGGCAAGTTCACCATTACCACCACACTGAAGCGTTCGAACACGGCGGTCCTTCCGGGCCTGTCACTCGCGGTGGCGAAGGCCAGGGTCGAGGTGGCAGTCGAATCCTTCGCGGTCTGGCGCATTACTGCGGTCACGGTGACGCCTGACATCGTGCCACTGACGGCGGGCCAGCAGGGGACCTACTCGGCCATCATGACGCCGTTCAATGGAGACTCCGCCTTCTGGGGTCAGATCAAGCGGGGCGAACGCGAGGGTGCCATGCTGTTCGCGACCAAAGATGTGCCGCTCTCGATTCATCGGGGCCTGTACATGTTGCCAGATCCGCACACCGATTTCGCGACGATCCCCGCGATGCCAGCTCTCATGCTCTCGCTTGCGGATATTTCATCGCGTAGTCTGCATGGCTCCGCGCTCTTGCCAGACGGGGCGTACGTTGAGAGCGGTTCGATGCCAGACAATGGCCAGATCACCGGGGTCGGCTGGAGCGGAGGCGGCTACAGTCAGGTCGCCATCACGATCACCCCGACCGGCGCAAGTGGTGTGATCGACAAGACCTACCAAGTGACTGGCGGCATGACGCCACAGGTGCTCTACAGTTGGAAGACCCGGATCACCTTCCAGGCGGTGCGAGTGAGATGAGAGAGAGGGCGAGCAGCCCGGCTCGGAGATCGAAGAGGTCCCCGTCAGGTGAGGTCCATCGGTGCAAATGGGGCGCGTTACCGGGATCCTGACGAAAGCGCAGTCCGGGGAGGATGACCCCCAGACGTTGCATGCCGGCGTAGTTCGCCGACGCGACCACGCCATCCACATCATTCGTTGGTCGAGCGGCCTCGAAGGGTGGATCGGATTGCAGGAGTGGCGCAATCGCTCCGCCAATGAACACCACCGTATCAACCAGTGGACCAAGCGCGCGGGCGACACGAGCGAGCCGTCGAATGGATGGCTGCTCCAAGGTCTCCAGCGAGTGCTCAGCTGGCATCGCTTCCCAAGAGCTTGGTCAGGGCGGCAATCGCGGCATTCCGCTCTCGTGCCTGGCCACTCCGAATGGCATCGACAAGGGTGAGCAGGGTGTACACCGCCGGGTTTCGCTTGGGCAGCTCCGTGGCTTTGGGGTAGAGGGGCGTCAGTCCCGTTCCCCGGATCGCTCCGTGTACATCGGGCCACACGACTGGTTTCGCGCCGTCGAAGAGTTTCTTCAATGCCGGCCCTGCATGGGCTGTGGGCACACCTTTCACCTCCCGCCCGAACAGCGGGGGAAAGGCGTGCTTCACGCCGTGGATCAGGAAATTCATCATCTCGTTCAGGTTCGGATCATGGGTGCCTGGGTGAAGCAGGCCCGACCGTCGCAGGTGCTTGACTGCCGCGAATGTCGTGCTGGCGCTCAGGCCAAGCATCTGCCCGAGTTGGCTGTAGGTGGGGGAGGGTGTGGTACGGTTGGCCGCCAATGCCAAGGCCACCACCAGGTCGACCGGCTTCATCGTGTCTTGCTTCTGCATGGACGCTGGCTCCGTGTTCGCTATTCGCGAATAGCGAATGTACTCCAAGGCGACCGCGGAAGCAACCGGCGGGTGCCTGTTGCGTCGTGCTCCGGGTCGTGCTGGTTGATGTTGGCACCATCGGTTGGCGCCACGGACATCAACTGTGCCTGGGCAGGCAAAATCCCGCCAGCGGTAACCCGTGGCGGGACTTCAGTTTGCGTCATGGGTCCGGCGCGATTCGAACGCGCGATCTCTTGCTCCGGAGGCCCCGACGCGAGCGCTAGTGAGCGCCTACGGGCGCACA
This sequence comes from Gemmatimonadales bacterium, assembly GCA_038205305.1. Taxonomy (GTDB): domain Bacteria; phylum Gemmatimonadota; class Gemmatimonadetes; order Gemmatimonadales; family GWC2-71-9; genus Palsa-1233. The sequence goes on along the minus strand of JBBRBZ010000006.1, from coordinate 5,731 downwards.
TTCTAGGCTTTCGGATGATTTCGGGCTCGTGGGCACTTGTGGGCACCCGCACGAGTTGGCACCATGGTGTGGTGCCGCTGAAGGGCCGAGGGCTCCAACAGATACAACAGCCGCAACGGCACCCTAGATGAGTGTCCGCGTAACCGGGAGCAGCTCATCCAGGGGTAAGCTCACGGATGGATCTGTTTCAGTACACTGAGGGCTGGTACAATCCGCACCGGCGGCACTCCGGGTTCGGCAACCAATCGCTGGATAATTTTGAACGCGCACATGCACAGGCCACGTGATCTCCCAAGACGCGACCGCTCCGCTAAAGCGGGTCAACTCCAGGTCGGCGTCCCTTGTTTCGGCGTGCGTTTCACCTCTATTATTATCATGATCATGTTAGTTATCATGATCATGGTAGTTCTTCTGCTCGCTTGACACTTGAGGTATGGAAACGAAGTACAAATTAGATATGCTATCATGAGCATGATAATTAACATGATCATGATTATTGAAGCGAGTGTGGTAATGCTGTGAGTGAGGGGAAGGCTACCTGAATAGGAAGGACACCATGCCAGGTCATGACGGAATTTCCGGAAACCGCGCTGTTGCGAACGGACTCAAGGCGGAAGAACAGCTGGCCGCACTCTTCAGCAGCGCGGGCTGGGATGTTGCGCGGCAACCGAAGGTCGGCGGGAAGCAAGCGGACATGATCGTGGAAAAAAGTGAGCTCGCGTATTTGGTGGAGCTCAAGGCATTGGATGTGGGGCGGGCCGACCGGATGATCCCCTTGTGGGCCAAAGGGTATCTGGAGGCGATGCGGTTGGCTGGATCGGGGCGTCAACTGTTGGTCGTGATCGCCGCGCCGAGAATAGCGCGAAAAGCAGCAGAGAGCGTTTTGGAATTTGCGAACGAGCACGCACCGAACGCTGCAGCGGGCGTGATCGATTTTGAGGGGTTGCAAATGTTTCGTGGCGCGGGGCTTGAAAACCTCGATTCGCAACATCGTCCGCAGAAGGGGATCTATCGGTCGAAAGGCAGCGCACCAGCAAAGAATCTATTCTCCGACTTGAATCAGTGGATGCTCAAGGTCCTCTTGGCGCCCGAGCTACCTGAATCGCTGCTTTCTGCCCCCAGAGCGCGCTATCAGAATGTGTCGCAGCTTGCCGAGGCAGCTGCAGTATCGGTCATGAGCGCGTTTCGATTCGTGAAAGGATTGCAACGGGAGGGGTTCCTGCACGAATCGGCATCGCCGCTCAACTTGGTACGGCGCGATGAGCTCTTTGCGTCCTGGAAGGCGGCAGCAGATCAACCGGTGCATGAAGTACCAGTCCGATTTCTGCTCAGGGGCGAGCCACGGGTGGAACTCGGACGAATGTTGCGTCATGAGCATGCGTGCCTTGGCCTGTTCGCGGCCGCACAAGCGTTGCATGTAGGATTCGTGGACGGAGTGGCGCCGCACGTGTATGTGCCCCGAATTGACCGAAACAGCCTGGCCGCGTGGAATCACATCGCCTTGGCAGGGCCTGGGGAAGCACCCGACGCCATGATTCGCCAGGCCCCGTGCCCGCAGTCAATCTTCCGGGGAATGGTGCGGGCGGATGGTCTCCCGGTGAGCGATATCATTCAGGTATGGCTCGATGTCTCCTCGAATAGAGCAAGGGGAGAGGAGCAAGCCGACCTGATCCGCCGTAGGGTCCTTGAGCCCATCATGGCGGGAGATGCGTCGCATGGATGATTTGGAGAGCATCGCGAGGCTGATTGAAGCGGTCCGTCCATGGCTGGGCCACCTCGTGATTGTGGGAGGCTGGGCGCATCGACTCCATCGTTTTGATCCCAGCGCCAACCCGCCGACCTACCCGCCACTGCAAACACGAGACGCAGATCTTGCCTTCTCGCCTTCAGCCCCGATGGTCGGCGATATCGGCGCGGCATTGGTGACCGCTGGCTTTGAACGAGACTTGTCTGGCGAACATATCCCTCCTGTCAGTCAATACAGGCTCGGTCAAGAGGACCAAGGATTTTACGCAGAATTCTTGGTCCCCCTTTCCGGCGGGGCGATCACGCGCGGTGGCCTGCCCGATGCGACGTTTGAAAAGGCCGGCGTAACCGCACAGAAACTACGGTATGTCGACATCCTGCTCACGAGTCCCTGGCGGGTAGACCTCGGAAAGGACGTTGGCATCCCTCTCACCAAGCGCGCCACGGTGCAAATCGCCAATCCGGTGAGCTTCATCGCGCAAAAACTCCTGATCCAACGATACCGCCCTCCAGCAAAGCAGGCCCAGGATGCCCTATACATCCACGACACTATGGACCTGTTCGGTCGCAGCCTGGAAACGCTGAGAAGGGTTTGGATCGACGAGGTGCGCCCAACCTTGTCGCCAGAATCCGTTGCTGACATCAAGCGACTTCGGTTGGAACAGTTTGGTGCTGTGACCGACGTCATGCGCCGTGCAACGGTGATGGTGGGAACTCGAGGGCTCGGTCCCGACCGTTTTCAGGCGGCCTGTGCATATGGGCTTGATGGAATATTCGGTGAGTGATTGTGGCCGAGTCGTCCTCACCGACTTTGGCACCATGGTTAGACACCACCGTCCTTTTGCCGCTTGGACGCCAAAATCCCACCGCGCCTAAAGCCCGGTGGGATAGTGATTTACCGCATGGGCCCGGCGCGATTCGGGCCGAAGGCGAGCGAGCCCGCGCAGCGGGCGTAGCTCCACGCGCGACCTCTTGCTCCGGAGGCCCTGACGCGAGCGCTGGTGAGCGCCTACGGGCGCGGTTTTGGAGCATTTCGAGGATTTTGGGCCCGCGGGCGCTTGTGGGCGCTCGTACGAGTTGGCACCATGGTTTGGCACCATGGTGTGGTGCCGCTGAAAGGCCGAGGGCTCCAACAGATACAACAGCCGTAACGGCACCCTAGATGAGTGTCCGCGTAACCGGGAGCAGCTCAATTTCCACACCTTACGAGACACGACTAGGCGATGTATGCTTCCTCTACTGCCGAAATATATGGGTGACCGCTTGGAGTAAATGCCCGAATCTTTGGGAGGACAACCAAATGCCGTCGTTTGGTATTCACTACGCAACTCTGGACGAGTTGAGGCTAAGGCTGAAAGGAAGTCCCCGTCCAAACGATGTCGAATATTTGAGGTTTATCGACTCCGCGCCAGAAATGGCTTCTCTTGGAGCGATAGGCCCTGATCTTTTCTACTATTTGGGTTCAACTTCACTCGCCGATACGATTGCTCCCCTTGCAACTGTGTTCACATTTATCAATGGGGTTGCGTCAAAGATCGGCGAAATGGGCGCTTTGGCGTCTGATGCTGGGCTGCAAAACATTGGTAGCTTGGTGAGTCAAGTTGGGCGTAGCGCCGAGTTACTCCTTCGTACGACAGAAGCTGAGTTCGTTCACGCCCTAGTAAAAATCAGTGATGTTGTTACTGGCTCCTATATCTTGCAAGAATCACCCATACAGGCTGAAAGTGTGACGAGTAAGTGGAACTGGGGGGACATCCTCCACGATCGCGCCGGTGGGATGTTCTCGGAGGCGATTCTTCGAAAGGCGCAAGCGAGTGGCCGGTCAGACTGGATGGCATTCTACGTCGGATACGTTACTCACATTGCTACCGATTTTGTCGGACATCCGTATGTGAATCAGGTCGTTGGTGGCCCCGCGCGCTCCCATCTGATGCGCCACACCATTGCCGAAAAGTACATGGATGCCGCTGTCTACCGACGGAAGACAATTGATATAACACAGTCCAAACTTTATTCGCGGACTTTCAACATCCCACAGCTTGACGATCTTTGCGGGCTACTCGCGAGTGAAACGGCTCAGTTAGCGGTTTCCAATCAATGGTTTCAGACACGGCCATCGCCTTCCGCTGAGGAAATCCGGTCCGCAATCGGGTACATGAATGAATTGTTTCGCTTGGTGACTGACGAGCCAACCGTTCCCCAACCCCACCCGCCGCATATTCAGTTTCCGCCTCTGCCAACTCCCATCGCAGCATTGTTCGGAGGGGGATCTGGGGCGCGAGGCCGCCCTCGTAAGCCGAGGTCACTCAGTGACTGGCTGAAGATGGCGCTCGATCTATTTTTGTCCGGTCCGAAACTGCTGCTTGCATTGGCAGACTTGGCCGTAGGGATTGTCTCGTATCCAGCAGAGCTCATTTTATATCAGATGCAAGCCGTGTTGTACAGAATCTACCGCAGCTCCCGGTTCTTCTTGGTAGCGGCTGGACTTGCATTTCCGCTGCCGGACGAAATCGACTCCTCGTTGGGGGCGCAGTTCATCCGCTGCAGAAGAGCTGACGGTGATAGGTATCCGCTTGTACCGTCTGAAGCACATGGTGGAATTGAGAGGTATCAGGCCAGTACTCGGATGGTCGACCTGACCTCGTCTGACTTAGACTACCTGCACTATCCTGACCAGGCCAAGAGCGAACGTCCACTAACTCGTTCTTCACCTTACCCTGAGGGCGTATCGCCAGAGTATTTCATCAACGGAATAGCGCAGGATCCGGCGTACCTTAGGGCCTGGAAGGCGACTCGGAGCCCGTTGGAGGTGGGCAGACTTCGTCCAATTGTTAGTTCACCTGTCCAAGGGCGCCTCCCGATATGCGGGTTTGGAAGTGCCGTTGACTGTACGATTTCCATGCTCGACGACCCCGCCGCCTTTCGCCATGTGAACCTCGATTCTGACCGGGGCTATGGATATCGCCAGTGGATTTATGATTCTGGTCTGAGACAAGGAAATATTGTCAATGAGGGCTTCCTTTTCCCCTAGCCCATTCTCCATGTCTTCAGAGGTGACTAGATGATTCGTCGAGAATTCTTGGGAGCCAGCGCGGCCTTTGGCGCGGCATCGATCTGGGCGCATGCGACTCCCAGTGGTGTGAGGTTCCCGGCAATTTGTGATACCTCGGGGGTTCTAGCTCAGCAAGAGCAAGGTCAGCCGCTACGCTATGGCTCGTATCTCTTCCTTCCAAATGGGCCAAACGATCGAGGAAGTCGACCGAGTGATGACGGGGTATTTGTTCCCGCGCCCCAGAATGCATACGGTCTCTGGTTCGAAGCGTTCGGCCAACCAAACAAAACGGTTGACCACCCCGCCATTGGCGGCAGGTATCGCATTGTTGTGAAGGTCGCCAACTCGGGCGTGTCCCCCACGACTGGCCTGACCGTTGATTTCTATGAGTGGGTCACGAGTACTTCGAGCCAGAAACTTTACAAACTCTTGGATTTGAGCCTCACACCCGACCCGATCATAGATGACGGATTGGTTTCCTTGGAAACATTGGAGTGGAGGCCAACTGGACATGATGGCACTTACTCTGGAGGGCAAGTGGGCTCAATTATAGTGCATGTGTATGACCTAACGGACTCGACTCCGCTCAGCGGCGGGCTGCTTGATGTTGCGCACGACAGGCACCTTACACTTCGGGACTTCTAAGCCAATGCGTAAGCTTACCCGTAAGCTTACCCCTCGAGGATACAGCCTGAGTTAGACTTTCTCGACGCCCAAGGAGGGGTCATGAGGAAGTCGAAGTTCTCCGAATCGCAGATCGTCGCCGTGCTGCAGGAAGCCGAGGCGGGGCTCCCGGTCGCGGAGCTGCTCCGGAAGCATGGCATCAGTCGGCCGACCTACTTCAACTGGAAAGCGAAGTACGGGGGCAGTTCGGTGCCGGAGCTCCGCCGGCTGAAGGAGCTCGAGCAGGAGAATGCCAAGCTGAAGCGGATG
>JBBRBZ010000005.1:0-62288 GCA_038205305.1 Gemmatimonadales bacterium | reverse complement strand
GCGGCCAAGCTCGCAGGCCATCTGGATCAACTTGCCGACGCCCTGCTGGTCGAGCGTCTGGAAGGGATCGGCATCGATGATTCCGGATTCGATATACCGAGGCAGGAATCGCCCGGCGTCGTCGCGCGAGAGTCCCCAGGTGGTCTGGGTGAGATCGTTGGTGCCGAAGGAGAAGAACTGCGCTTCACGGGCAATCTCATCGGCCGTGAGCGCCGCGCGCGGTAGTTCGATCATGGTGCCGAGGAGGAAGGGAACTGTCAGCTGCCGCTCGCGAAAGACTTCCTCGGCGATCTGGCGCACCAGTAGCGCCTGTCGCCGGAACTCGACGACCGATGCGACCAGTGGGATCATGACCTCGGGCATCACACGCCCCTTGCGGGCTGCCACGGTGCAGGCCGCCTCGAAGATCGCTCGTGCCTGCATGGCGGTGATTTCGGGGTAGATGATTCCCAGGCGACAGCCACGGAGGCCGAGCATGGGATTCTCTTCGTGCAGCGATTGCACCACGAAGCGCAGGTGATCGAGCGGCTTCTTCAGTTGCTCGGCAAGGAGCGCCAGTTCGCCTTCATCCTTGGGGAGGAACTCATGCAGCGGGGGATCGAGCAGCCGGATGGTGACCGGGTACCCTTCCATGGCACGGAAGATGGCTTCGAAGTCGCCACGCTGCATGGGGAGCAACTTGGCCAGCGCGCGATCGCGTTCCTCCTTGCTCTCAGCGACGATCATCTCGCGCATGGTGGTGAGTCGGTCGCCCTCGAAGAACATGTGTTCGGTACGGCACAACCCGATGCCCTCCGCGCCGAAGTCGCGACCGCGATGCGCATCGGCCGGCGTGTCGGCATTGACTCGGATCTTCATCGGCCGGATCCGATCAGCCCATGCCATCAGGCGATCATAGTTGCCGTCCATCTTGGGCACGACCAGTTTGGCCTGGCCGAGGTAGACGGCACCGGTCGAGCCATCGAGGGTGATCCAATCGCCGGCCTTGATCTCCTGACCTTTGACACGGATCACTTCCAGGCCCTCGTCAACGTCGAGATCTTGCGCGCCCGCGACGCACGGCTTTCCCATGCCGCGCGCGACGACGGCCGCGTGCGAGGTCATGCCCCCCCGCGCGGTGAGGATCGCGCGGGAGGCGACCATGCCGTGGAAGTCCTCCGGCGAGGTCTCGCGGCGCACGAGAATGACCGCCTCGCCCTTGGCCGCCAACCCGGCCGCGAGATCGGCGGTGAAGACCACCGTTCCCGAGGCGGCCCCCGGCGAGGCCGGAAGGCCGGTGGTCAGCTGGTCGAGCGAGGCGCTGGGGTCAATCATCGGATGCAGCAGCTGCTCGAGCGCCTGGGGCGGGATCCGTGCCACCGCTTCCTCCTCGCTGATGGCACCCTCATCCACCATCTCGCACGCCACCCGGAACGCCGCTTGACCGCTGCGCTGCGCCCGGCGGGTCTGCAGCATGTAGAGGTGGCCATTCTCGATGGTGAACTCCATGTCCTGCACGTCCCGGAAGTGACGCTCCAGTGTGCGGGCCATCCGTTCCAGCTCGAGGTACGGCCCCTGCAGGTGCGCCTCGAGCGCGCTGATCGGCTCGGGGTTTCGTGCGCCGGAGACGACGTCCTCGCCCTGCGCGTTCGACAGGAACTCGCCATAGAGCTGGCGTTCGCCAGTCGACGGGTTGCGGGAGAAGACGACACCCGTGCCGGACTGCTCCCCCAGATTGCCGAACACCATGGTGACGATACTCACTGCCGTGCCCATGGTGTCGGGAATGTCGTGCAGCCGGCGGTAGTCGATCGCCCGCCGCGTGTTCCAGCTCTTGAAGACCGCCGCGATGGCACCCCAGAGCTGTTCCATCGGATCCTCGGGGAAGGGGTCTCCCGCGTGATCGGCAACGAGCGTCTTGAACCGGGTGACCAGCGTCTTGAGGGCGGCAATGGGCAGGTCGATTTCCCGCGCCGCGCCGTGCGCGTCCTTTGCCTCGTCGAGCAGCACTTCAAATGATGACTTGGGGACGCCGAAGACCACGGAAGCGTACATCTGCACGAAACGGCGATAGCAATCCCAGGCGAAGGCGGGATTGTTGCTCAGCCCGGTGAGACCTTCCACAGTCTGATCATTCAACCCCAGGTTCAGAATCGTCTCCATCATGCCGGGCATCGAGACCGCCGCGCCGCTACGCACCGACACCAAGAGCGGAGTGGTTTCACCGCCGAACTCCTTGCCCGTGGCCGCTTCCAGCCGCTGGAGCGCTCGTTCCACCTGGGCGCGGAGGCCCGGCGGGAACGATTGCGTCTCGAGATAGGTGTGGCAGACCGGGGACGAGATGGTGAAGCCGGGTGGGACGGAGATGCCGAGGTTGGTCATCTCGGCCAGCCCGGCTCCCTTGCCACCGAGGATGTCCTTCATGGCCGAGGTGCCGTCGGCCCGACCCTGGCCGAAGAAGTAGACCAGCGGTTGCTGCGCGAAGGGGTCGCTCATGAGGACGCTCCTACAGGCTGGTTCGATTGTCGCCACTGACCAAGGGTCAGTTGCACCGGTGTCGGATAGTCGCCGGAGAAACAGGCGTCACACCACGGGACATGATGCCCGGCCGCCTCGGTCATCTCGTCGAGTGTCAAGTAGGCAAGCGAGTCCACGCCGAGGTAGTCGCGGATTTCTTCGATCGAATGGGTGGCGGCGATCAGCTCATCCCGGGTTGGCGTGTCGATGCCGTAGAGGCAGGGCCCCGTGATCGGCGGTGAACCGAGGCGGAGGTGCACCTCGCGCGCCCCGGCCGAACGAATCATCTGGACGAGTCCCTTGCTGGTCGTGCCGCGCACGAGCGAGTCGTCCACCACCACCACCGATTTGCCCTCGATCACGTTGCGCACGGGGTTGAACTTGATGCGCACCTTGGCGTGTCGTAGCGCTTGGGTCGGATTGATGAAGGTGCGCCCAACGTAATGGTTGCGGATCAAGCCGTTTTCGAGCTTCACCCCTGACACCTCGCTGTAGCCGAGGGCCATGACGTTGGCGCTGTCCGGGACGGAGAAGACGACATCGGCTCCCTGCGCCGGATGGAAGCGCGCGAGCTGCCGCCCGAGTTCCCGCCGCACCTTGTCCACCGGAACGCCGAAGATCGTGGAATCGGGGCGCGAGAAGTAGACCAGCTCGAAGATGCAGCGACTCACCCGGCGCGGAGTGAGCCGTGGCAGGTCCTCGACCAGGCCCTCCCGGATCCGGACGAACTCGCCTGGCTGGAATTCCCGCACCTTGATGGCTCCCACGAGGTCGAGCGCACACGTCTCCGAGGCCACCACCACGCCATCATCCAACCGCCCCATGAAGAGCGGGCGGAAGCCGCGAGAGTCGATGACCGCGTAGATGGTCCGGCCCACGCTCAGGACCAGGGAATAGGCGCCATCGGCGCGCTCGAGAGCATCCCGAATCTGCCCCTCGACGGTCGGCGCATGGGAACGGGCGATGAGATGGACCAGCACTTCGGTGTCAGTGGTGGACGTGAAGATGGCTCCCTGAGCCACCAATTCTTTCCGCAACTCTTCAGCATTCACCAGGTTGCCGTTGTGTGCCACCGACAATGGCCCTGCATGGTAATTCACGAGATACGGCCCGGCGTTGGCGAGCACGCTGCTCCCCGAGGTGGCGTAGCGCGTGTGCCCCACGGCGGTGTCACCGGGCAGCGTGCGGAGGATCTCCTCGCCGAAGGAATCGGCGACCAGTCCCATGCTGCGGTGGATGGTCGGGTGGCCGGCAGCGTCGACGGCGACAATGCCCGCGCTCTCCTGGCCTCGGTGCTGAAGCGCGTAGAGTCCGAGGTAGGTAATTCGGGCTGCATCCCGGACCTTCGAAACACCGATGACTCCGCACATGGTTCAATTCACTCCTTCGGTGACATCGCCTGACATCCGTCGGGGAATGGCGTTCATGTAGATCTCGCGCAGCTTCCGGGCGCTCCAGCGCCAACTCCGTTCGTCACGCAGCACCTCCACCGTACCCTCCTGCTCCCCCACCAGCCCGAGGTAGTGGCAACGCACCCCCAGCGTGGCGCCCAGGCGCTGGAGCTCGGCCACGTGAACCGGCGCACAGGACGCGATCACCGACGCACCCTCCTCGCCGAACAGCCAGCCGATGTCGCTGACGCCATCGGCGTGTCGGGCGAGATCGACGGTGGCGCCGAAGACTGTCGTCGCCCAGGGGCCGCCGATACAGCATTCGGCCAGTGCCACAGCCAACCCACCATCCGAGAGATCATGGGCGGAGTGGAGCAGTTGCCGCTCGGCAACCATTACGAGGAAGTCCTGAAGCGCCTTCTCCGCCGCCAAGTCGACCGCAGGTGGTGCCCCCGCCACCGTGTCGAGCACCTCGGCCCAGTAGGCGCTGCCGCCGAGATGCCCGGTACGGTGCCCCAGCATGAGGATCGCGTCACCACTGTTTTGGAAATGGCTGGGCACGGCCTTGGTCACGTCGTCGATCAGGCCGATCATCCCGACCGTGGGAGTGGGGTCGATCGCGCCCATCGGGCTCTGGTTGTAGAGCGAGACGTTGCCGCCGGTCACCGGGGTGCCGAAGGCCCGACAGGCATCGGAAATGCCGCGGCAGGCCTCCTCGAACTGGAAGTAGATGGCAGGTGTCTCGGGGCTGCCGAAGTTGAGGCAGTCGGTGATGCCCAGCGGGCGTGCGCCGGTGCAGGCAATGTTGCGCGCCGCTTCGGCGACCACGCCCTTGCCTCCCTCGTACGGATCCAGCAGCACGTGGCGCGAGTTGCAGTCCACCGTCATCGCGATGCCGAAACGGCACTCTGCCACGCGGAGGATGCCGGCTTCACCGCCCGGAGGGGCGACGCTGCCTGCGCGCACGGTGCCGTCATACTGTTCGAAGACCCACCGCTTGCTGGCGATCGTGGGCGTGTCGAGCAGGCGTTCGAGCGCGATGACCGGGTCGAGATCGTCCACTTGCGGCCGGGCTGCGCGGCGCGCCCTCACCTCGACGCCCTCCGCGGCTGGTGGGGCGTACCTGGGGCAACCATCCACCAGCTCCTGTCCGGGAATTGCGGCCACAGTACGTCCGTCATGGATGATGCGGAAGAGGCCATCGTCGGTGACTCTGCCGACCGGTGTCGCGTCGAGGTCCCACTTCTGGCAGACGCGGCGAATCTCCTCCAGTCGATGGGGCTCGGCCACCACCAGCATCCGCTCCTGCGATTCCGACAGCATGATCTCGTACGGCGTCATGCCCGGTTCCCGGGTCGGCACCTTGCTGGTGTCGAGTTCGACGCCCACGCCGCCACGCGCCGCCATCTCGGCCGACGAGGACGTCAGACCCGCCGCGCCCATGTCCTGGATCGCCACGATATAGTGGCCAGTGATGAGCTCGAGGGAGGCTTCGAGCAGCAACTTCTCGGTGAACGGATCGCCCACCTGCACCTGAGGGCGACGCTTCTCGCTCTCGGCCGTCAGGTCTTCCGACGCGAAGGAAGCACCGTGAATTCCATCGCGGCCCGTCTTGGCGCCGACCGTCAGCAGAATGTTGCCGACACCCTCGGCACTGGCACCAATCAGGTCTGCTTCGCGGAGGATCCCTACCGCCATCGCGTTGACGAGCGGGTTGCCGCTGTAGCACGGGGCGAAGGAAACCTCGCCGCCCAGCGTCGGCACACCGATGCAGTTGCCATAGTCACCGACACCCTTGACCGCCCCGGCAAAGAGGAAGCGATTGCGCGGCTCGTCCAGAGGACCAAATCGGAGCGAGTTCAGAACGGCTACCGGGCGGGCGCCCATGGTGAAGACATCGCGGAGGATGCCGCCCACGCCCGTCGAGGCGCCCTGATACGGTTCGACCGCCGTGGGGTGGTTGTGCGATTCGATCTTGAATGCCACGGCCCAGCCGTCGGGGAGTCGCAGCACGCCGGCATTCTCGCCGGGGCCCTGCACGACCTGCGGCCCGTCAACGGGGAACTTGCGCAGGATGTGCTTCGTGTGCTTGTAGGAGCAGTGCTCCGACCAGAGGGCGGAGAAGATGCCGAGCTCGGTCAGGGTCGGCTCGCGGCCGAGGAGCTCGAGAATGGCAACGTACTCGCCCGCGTTAATCTTGTGTTCCCGGACCACGGCCTCGGTCACCGGACGCTCGCCGGGAAACGGCTCGGCCATCGTGGAAGTCGTCACGTGCCAACCCCGCTGGCGAGCGATGAAACGATCGATGTGAAGAAGCGATGCCCCGCGTCGGAGCCGAGGGTGGTGTCGGCCAGGCGCTCGGGGTGTGGCATGAAGCCCACGACGGTTCCGGTGGCGTTGCAGATGCCGGCGATGTCGTTCAGCGATCCGTTGGGATTCGCGGGCATGTCGGTGCCGGGCACGGTCACGTAGCGAAGGACGACGCGTCCCTCACCCTCGAGCAGGGCCAGCGTCGGTGCGTCGGCGACGTAGCGTCCCTCGCCGTGCGCAATCGGAATCCGGATCACCTCGTTCCGCGCATAGTCCGCCGTGCAACAGGTGGTGTTCCGCTCAATGCGAACGTCGACGGGGCGTGAGGTGAAGTGCCGTTGGGCATTCTGCAGCAGCGCGCCCGGCAGCAGCTGTGCCTCGCAGAGGATCTGGAAGCCGTTGCAGATGCCGATAACGTGGCCGCCGCCAGCAGCGTGCGCCTGCACCGCCGCCATGACCGGCGCAAAGCGTGCGATCGCCCCGGAGCGGAGGTAGTCGCCGTAGGAGAAGCCGCCTGGGAGGATGACCACCTCGGCTGTCCCGAGCGAGGTCGCGCGATAGTCCACCAGTTCGGCGGTCCCGCCAGCGCGAACCACGGCAGCGAGCGTCTCCGTCTCACAATTGCTGCCGGGGAAGCGGACGACTGCAACGTGCGCCATCAGGCCTCGACCTCGATCTCGAAGTCTTCGGTGACCGGATTCGCCAACAGCTTCTCGCACATCTGACGCACCGCAGCCTCGGCAGCCTCAGCGGATGCCGCGCCCACCTGAAGCTCGATCGCCTTGCCGACGCGAACGGAACCGACTCCGACGAACCCGAGGGACCCGAGGGCATGTTCGACGGCCTGACCCTGGGGGTCGAGCAGCCCGGGACGGGGAATGATGCGCACGTGCACGCGATGGGTCATTCGGGGCTCCCGCTGCGGCGATCGCTGCGGCGACCTCGGTAGGGCTGGGGCACGAGCGTCATGGGCGCGGAGTCTCCGTCGTCAGTACGGTCATCATGGTCGTCATGGTCGTCCGTGCGATCGGTGAGGTTGAGGATCACCGCGCGCATCAGGCCGTAGGCGATGTAGGTCAACCCAACCGGGAAGAGGAAGTACTGCGGAATGAAGATCCCGCCAGCGAGGATCGTCAGGTACAGGACGAGCCCAACCAGCTGTGAGGCATTGCGGAAGCCGGCGGCAGGGAAGCGCGGATACTTCACGTTGCTCACCATCAGCACCGACAGCAGCACGATCAGGAAGACCAGCCCCTGGTGCTCGATGTTCAGCGGCGCGAGTGTGTTGTGAAACCAGGCCGTCTGCGAAAACGGGAAATAGACGGCGAGGGTCATCCCCGCGGCGGGTGATGGCAGGCCGGTGAACCAGTTGCTGTGACGGCCGCCCTGGGCGGCGACGACATTGAAGCGGGCCAGTCGCACGGCCGCGGCCATCACGTAGACAAAGCAGATGACCCACGCAAAGCGCCCGACGCTGGCCAGTTCGAGAAAGTAGACGATCAGCGCGGGAGCCATGCCGAAGGAGCTGACGTCAACCAGCGAGTCCAACTCCGCACCGAAGCGGGACCCCGTGTTGGAGGCACGGGCCACGCGACCATCGAGCCCGTCGAGGACGCCGGCGAACATGATGAACCAGGCCGCCCACATGTAGTTCCCACGGTAGGCGGAGACGATCGCCCAGAATCCGAAGAAGAGATTGCCCAGGGTAAACGCGCTGGGAATCACCACGACAACACGGCGCATGCCTTTGCGCGGATTCATCGGCACGGGGGTCAAGTCCATTCGGCGATGACCGTGACGCCGGCGCGCGTCACGTCTCCTTCCTTGGCCAGAATCCGGGTGCCCGTCGGGACGAAGACGTCCACGCGGGAGCCGAAGCGAATCAATCCCATCCGCTCCCCCTGGACCACCACGGCACCCTTGGTGTGGTCGGTCACGATCCGTCGGGCGATGCTGCCGGCGATCTGTCGGATGAGCAGGGTGCCAGCCGACGACACCACCCCGACATCGGCATGCTCGTTCTGGGTGGCGGCCTTCTCGTCGGCAGCATGGAAGAACTTGCCGCTCTCGTGCTGGGACAGCGTCACGGTGCCGCTGGTGGGGTAGCGGTTCACGTGCACGCTGAAGACATTCATGAAGATCGAAATCCGCATCGCCTGTCCATTCACCACGCGCGGTTCGTGCATCGGGATGATGCTCACCACCTCCCCGTCGGCCGGCGCAATGATCAGTTGGTCACCGCGGGGGCCCTCGCGCACGGGATCACGGAAGAAGGCCACCACCCAGATGGCGACCGGCAGCCAGATCACCGCGAAATACCAGGGCACGAACATGAACAGCAGCAGTTGGATCACCCATCCTATGGCGATGAAGGGCCAGCCTTCCTTCGCGATGCGCATTACTCCTCCTCAGGCAGGTCGGCGCCGACCAAGCGGCGGTAGGCTTCGCGATATCGAGCGCTGGCGGCCTCCACAACGGCCTCCGGCAGCGTCGGGGGCGGTGCGTCACCGTTCCAGCGACCGGCCTCGCGCTCCACGGCGAGCCAGTCTCGCAACGGCTGCTTGTCGAAACTTGGTTGACTCTTGCCGGCCTGATAGCTGTCGGCTGGCCAGAAGCGCGATGAGTCCGGTGTGAGCACTTCATCGATCAACAGTGGCGAGCCATCGGGCGCGATGCCGAACTCGAACTTGGTATCGGCAATGATGAGCCCGCGCTCCGCGGCGTACTGTCGTCCGGCCTGATAGAGCGCCATCGACGTATCGCGCAGGCGGGCGGCCAGCGCCGCGCCGAGTGTCACCCGCATCCGATCGTACGGGACGTTCTCATCGTGACCACTCTCGGCCTTGGTCGCCGGAGAGAAGATCGGCGGGTCGAGTCGCGCCGACTCGACCAGCCCCGCCGGCAGCGACTCTCCTGCCAGGGTTCCCGCCCGGCGGTATTCCCCCCACGCCGATCCGGCGAGGTACCCGCGTACCACGCATTCGAAGAGCACCGGCTCCGCCCGCCGCACCAGCATGGCGCGTCCGGCGAATTGTTCGCGGTAGGGTGCGAGGCTGGGAATTGCGCGAAGGATCTCGTCGGTCTCGGCCGTGATGAAATGCGAGGGAGTCACTCCGGCGAGCGTCCGAAACCAGAAGGCAGAAAGTTGCGTGAGCACGCGTCCCTTGTCGGGCACGGCCTCGGCCATCACCACATCGAAGGCACTGACGCGATCGCTGGCGACGATGAGCAGTCGGTCCGCTTCCACGGCGTAGACTTCGCGCACCTTGCCGCTGCGGAGCAACGGGAGCGGCAGCGCGCTGGCCACCAGGGGTCCGTTCATACCGCCAGCTCCGCGGCTTCTGCAAGTGCGGCAACCGGTCGGGCGGCTTCCACCAGCGGGTCGAGATACTCCGCGAGGAACTCGGTGACCTGTTCGCGCGACCGGCCGGTATAGCGCATGGGGTCGAGCTCAGCGTTGAGGGCCACGCGGTCGGTGCGGGCGAAGGCCGCATCCGCGCTGAGGCGATCCAGCAGGTCGTTCGGTGCGCCACCAGCCACCGCGTCGGCAGTCGCCAGCGAGTGGCGCCGGATGACTTCATGGAGCGCCTGACGATCGCCGCCCGCGCGCACGCCGAGCATCAGCCAGCGTTCGGTGGCCATGAAGGGCATCTGTTCCGCCACGTGCCGGGCTATCGCGATCGGACGAACTTCCATGCCGGAAGCGATGTTGGCCCAAAGCAGCAGGATGGCGTCGGTGGCGAGAAACGCCTCGGGCAGGGTCAGCCGACGGTTGGCCGAGTCATCGAGGGTGCGCTCGAGCCATTGGGCTGCGGCGGTATGCGCCCCGTTGGCTTGCAAGGAGATCACGTGCCGGGCGAGCGCCCCCATCCGTTCGGCGCGCATCGGATTGCGCTTGTACGCCATCGCGCTCGATCCGATCTGCTCCGCTTCGAACGGCTCGAGCAGTTCACCCTCGTGCTGCAGCAGGCGCATGTCGAGGCCGAACTTGGCGGCGGATTGGGCGATGCCGCTGAGGACATCGAGCAGCTGGGCGTCTGCCTTGCGGGAATAGGTCTGGCCGGTGACGGCGAAGACGCGTGAGAATCCCAGCTTCTCCGCGATGTGCGTCTCCAACTCGCGGACCTTGGCATGATCGCCGCTGAACAATTCGAGGAAGGAGGCCTGCGTCCCGGTGGTCCCCTTGCAGCCGCGCAGGCGGAGACTCTCCAGCCGATGGAGCACCGCTTCCACGTCGAGCGCGAGATCCTGCATCCAGAGCGTGGCGCGCTTGCCCACTGTGGTCAATTGCGCCGGCTGGAAATGCGTGTAGGCGAGGCACGGAACGGCCGCGTGTGTGGTCGCGACCACGCGCAGTGCGTCGAGGACCGCGAGAAGCCGTCCAAGTACCAGGCCCAGCGACTCGCGGAGGATCATCACGTCCGCGTTGTCGGTCACGAAAGCGCTGGTCGCGCCGAGGTGCAGGTGCGCGCGTGCCGCAGGTGCCTGTTCGCCGAAGGTATGCACGTGTGCCATGACGTCGTGGCGAAAGCGGCGTTCGAATGCGGCGGCCGCGTCGAGATCGGCATCGTCGAGGTGGGCGCGCATCGCGTCGAGCGCCGCGTCGGGAATGTCGAGGCCCAGTTCACGCTCCGATTCGGCCAGGGCGAGCCAGACACGGCGCCAGCGCCCAATGCGATGCGGTTCTCCCCACATCCGTTGCATTGCGGGGGAGGCGTAGCGCGTGGTCAGTGGCGATTGCCACCGGGGGTCGATGGTCATTTCTGCAGGTCGACGGAGAAGCGTGACCCCTGGCGTTCGGCCACCAACCGGAAGGCGACTCCACTGCGGAGACCGTCAAGTACGGATCGGAAATCTTCCGCGCTCGTGATGCGAACACCGGCAATCGCGACGACCACGTCGCCCGGCCGCAAGCCGATCTGTTGGGAGAGGGCGTCAGGAATCTTGGCAATTGCGGCACCATCCACACTCTGGGCGTGGAGTTGCGCCCGCACCGCTGGTGTCAGCGTCACGACCTCTATGCCACCGACGCTCACCTTGGTCGAAGGAAGTTCGCCGGTGCGAATACGGTGAAGCTGCGTGGCGTTGCCAGCACGGGTGGTCACCACCACGGAATCCCCGACATGGAGATCCAGTGCGACCGCCTGCCAGTCGAGATAATTGCGGAGCGTCTTGCCGTTGGCTTCCAACATGACGTCCCCGGCATGGATGCCGGCCGTGGCGGCCGGGCCATTGGGTGAAACCTGCTGCACGGTCACGCCCCCAGTGCGCTTCCAGTCGCCCATGGTACTGGGGCCCGCCACGTCGAGGCCCACCCAGGCGCGGCGCACACTGCCGTTCTTCACGATCTCATCCGCCACGCGCACGGCCCGCTCGATCGGGATGGCAAACCCCAGTCCCACAGATTCGCCCGTGTTGGAGAAGATCGAAGAATTGACGCCAATGACCTCGCCAAGCGCGTTGACGAGTGGTCCGCCGGAGTTGCCGGGATTGATGGCCGCGTCGGTCTGGATCATATCGAGGTACTCACCGTTCAGTTCCCCCGACGGGAGGATGTTGCGGTGGGTCGCACTGATGACGCCCGCAGTCACCGACGGTTCGGAGTTGCCGAGCATGTAGGTGTAGGGATTGCCAATTGCGATGGCCCACTCGCCGATCATCAAGTCGCTCGAGCGACCAACTTTCACGACTGGCAGGCCGGTGCGTGCCACCTTGATCACGGCGATGTCGGTGAGTGGGTCGTCGCCGAGGAGCTTGCCAGAGAGATCCGTCCCGTCGGCGAGGGTGACAGTGATCTGCTGCGCGTCTGCAACGACATGTTGATTGGTGATGACGATGCCGTCCTGACGGAGCAAAAAGCCTGTGCCGAAACTCTGGGGTGCATCGGAACTCTGGCCATAGAACCGATCGAACATTGTCGGCTGAGGCCGAGGCAGGGTCACCCGGACCGAGACCACCGCCGGTGCCACGCTTTCATTGGCGTCGACCAGTGCCGTGCGACGCTGGACATCGACAGCGCGCGTGGCTGACGGGTGTGCGGGAGTCGTCGGACGCTGCGCGCTGGCGTCTGCGCCAGCACCGCAGGCGCTGAGGATGAGGCTCACGACAATGCGCGAGAAACCACGCTTCACCATGCTGCGTGCTCCGTGAGGAACAGATGATCGGGATAGTTGGCGGCAACAAAGCTCAGGCCGGCCGCAGGCGCCGGTGGACTTGTTTCGTCGTTGTGGGGCAGGGTCAGCAAATGTGCCATGTCGCTCTCCGCTCGGCGGTCGAGGCCGATGTCCACCAAGGTCCCGACCAACATCCGCACCATGTGATGCAGGAAGCGGTCGGCCGAGACGGTGAAACGCACCCTGCTCCCGGTCAGCGGGATCCAGTGGGCCGCGGCAATGCGGCAGCGGTAGTGCGGTTTCGGCTCGCCCGTGACCATGAACGCCCGGAAGTCGTGTTCCCCAGGCAACTGGTCTGCGGCTGATTGCATCGCGGCCAAGTCAAGGGAACGGCCCAAACTCCATTCCACTCGGCCTCGAAACGGTGACCGACTGGACCCATCGAGTCCGATGTCGTACCGGTACTCCCGCGAGAGTGCCGACCGTCTGGCGTCCATCTCGGGAGTCACCGCGCGGACCGCCCGGACCGCGACATCGCGCGGCAGCACGGCGTTCGCGGCCCGGAGCAGTGCTGCCGCGGTCCACCTGGGCGGCATGGCGGTGCTCACCGGGAGGCCGAGCGCATGCACCCCGGCATCGGTTCGCCCTGCCGCAGTCGCCCGGCGCGGAGAGCCGGCCAAACGGGCCAGCGCCTCCTCGACCACCAGCTGGACCGACCGCCCCTCGGACTGCCGCTGCCAGCCGCAGAAGTCCGTGCCGTCAAACTCGACAATGAGCAGAAAATGGCGCTCCATCAAGCCCCGAAATCTAGCCGCGGCCGGGGGGCGCGGCAACCTGCGTAAATCGTTGCTATTGGGGCACTTTCCGGGGTTTCGGCAGCGACGCGGCTAGGAAACCTTGAAGTTGCGCATCATCCCACCGTCTTCATGCTCGAGGATGTGGCAGTGGTAGAGGTAGAGGCCTGGGAAATCGGTGTAGTGGAGCTGGAGGCGCACCGTTTCACCCGGAAGGATCAGGATGGTGTCGCGCCACCCGCCATCGAACAGCCCCTCACGGATGGACCCAGCTTTAATCGTTGTTGCGCCCGTGGCTGCGGTGCGCCGCTCGAGAATCCGGAACTGGGGGCCGTGAATGTGGATCGGGTGGGCCATCGGCTGCCCCATCATGCCACCGAGATTGGAGAGCTCCCACACCTGCGTGCCCCCGGCGGCAACCTGCTCCTCAGGTGCGGTGCTGGTCATCTCGAAAACCCGCCCCGACAGGAACCACTGCATGCGGCGGAAGTCGATGGTGACCCGGCGTGCTGCAACGGTCGCGACGCCATTCCACTCCGGCGCGAAGGTGGAGAGGCGGGAAGGCAGGATCCAGGGCACTCGCTCCCGACGAACCACCTTCAGCGCGACGAGGGACCGCGCGACACCATTGGGAACCGCGCTCGCCTGCAGCATTCCCGGCGCGGTGGCGTCGGTCATGCTGACCTCTTCTGCTGGATAGGCTGCCGTGTCAAGCGAGATGGTGGTGCCGACGGCGTGTTGACTCAAGTCGACAATGATGTCAGCCCGCTGCGCCGGTGCCAAGGTGAGGAAACGCCGAGTCGCCGGCGCCTCCAGCAATCCGCCGTCGCCACCAATGACAGTGAGGGGCGTTCCATCGCTCCACTTGAGCTTGTAGATCCGCGCGTTCGAGCCGTTGAGCACGCGGAGTCGGTAGGCGCGAGTGGCAACGGGAAGCACCGGCTGCAGTGTCCCGTTGACGAGCAGGCGGTCGCCCAGGAATCCCATCATCTGATCCATCATCCCGCCGGCAAGATAGACCAGCTGATTCTGCGCGTCGAAGCGACGGTCCTGCAGCACAAGCTGCAGCTCCTCCTCACCACTCGGCAATCCCAGCGCCCGCTCTTCGTCGTCGGTGACGACGAACATGCCTGCCAGTCCGTGATACACCTGGTGGCCGGTGCGCATGTGCGGATGCGGGTGATACCAGTAGGTGCCGGCGCGGTTGCGGACCTCGAATTCGTAGACGTAATCCGCCCCGGATGGGATCACCAAGCTGGGGTGTCCGTCCATCAGGAAGGGCACGTCGAGTCCGTGCCAGTGCACGATGCTCGCTTCAGGGAGTCGATTGGAAAACGTGATCCGTACCCGCTGGCCGCGCTGCACTCGGATGGTCGGGCCGAGCCAGGAGCCTGGCATGGCCCGCAGCGATTCAGTCGGTCCCTTGAGCACCGAGCCGGTGAACTGCCACACGCGGGTCGGTTGCCCCGGGAGTACTGCTACCTCACCGGGGGCGGCGGTCAGGGAGAGCTCGACATCGGGGTCGAATGCGGTCGTGGCTCGATGCGACGACTCGCCCATCAGCAGCGATGGTATGCCGGCGGCGGGCAGCCGGGAGATCACGCTGCTGGCGGCACCAAGGCCGAGCCACTGCACCACCTCCCGGCGACGCAACGGACTAGTGCCCCATCATCATGCCGCCGCGCGCGACCATCATGTGGTGCATGGCATGATGTTCCCCCACGGTCAACAGGCCGATGAAGCCAAGTCCGCGAATCCGGCTGACCAGCTTGGTATCCGAACTGTCGCGTGCCGTGACCGTCAGCCGCATGCCGCCCGGTACCTTCTCGGCCTTGGCGTTCATCGCGTCGGCCTCGCTGCCCGGCTCGCCCTCGGCCATCATCATGGCGTGCATGCCCACCATGCGCTGAATGGAGGCGGCGACCGTCGGTGTGCCCGTGATGGTCATCACGAGTCCGCCCGCCGTCCGCGACTGCTTCACCATGGATCGCATGGTGACGTTATCCATGTCGATGAGATGCTGGCGAAGTGCTTCGAGATTCACCTTCGACCAATCGGTGGTGCTGTCGGCCTGAAGCTGCTTCACGATATCGGAGATCGCCGCGAACGCGGCCTGTCCGGCGGGGGCGGGCATCGACATCGACGCGCCCCCGTGTTGCATGCCACCCATGTGATCCATGCCACCCATGGAGGACATGCCGCCGGCGGTCTGGGCCGCGGACTGGGTGGCGACGAGGGCAAGCAGCGTAAGGGAGGCAACGGCAGAGCGCATCGGTCGGTTTCCCAAGTTGAGGACACTGGAAATCTACCCGCCCAGCCACTTGGATTGACAGGAGGCCCGCCGATGTCCTACGCTTGCCATCAGATATGCAGCCTTCCGCCGACGCCGTGCCGGACTCGCTCCGCGAAGCCCTCAGCCATCTTGCCGACGGCGGCGTGCTCTCCGAGGCGCAAGCTGGTGCTGCCTTTGAGGTCATCATGGCGGGGCGCGCGCCGGCCGCATCCATCGCCGGCCTACTGCTGGCCCTGCGTGCCCGGGGAGAGTCCGCCTCGGAACTTGCTGGCGCGGTGGCGGCACTTCGCGGCGCAATGCAGGTCGTTGCACATGGCAGTCCCACGTCGCTGGTGGACACCTGTGGCACCGGCGGCGGTGTTATCCGCACGCTGAACGTCTCGACCGCCGCAGCATTCGTGGCCGCCGGGGCGGGTGTGCCGGTGGCGAAGCACGGAAACCGGAGCTTCACTTCGCGCTCCGGCTCTGCGGATGTGCTGGAATCGCTCGGCGTCAACATCGACCTCGACGCCGATCGCGCGAGCGCGATCTTGGGAAGCGTCGGGCTCGTCTTTCTTTTCGCGCCGATCTACCACCCAGCGATGCGCCACGTCGCCGCCGTCCGCCGCGAACTCGGCGTGCCGACGATCATGAACCTCGTCGGACCGCTGGCCAACCCTGCACGTGCCGGCCGACAGGTGGTCGGGATTGCCGACCTCACCCGCGCCCCGGTCATGGCGGAAGCATTGTCCCGGCTCGGGACGACGCACGCGATGGTCGTGCATGGCGAAATCGGCATTGATGAGATTGCGCCAGTCGGTGCGACCCGTGTCTGGGAAGTTCGTGATGGGGCGCTGCACGAATGGCGGATCGAGCCGGCGCGCTTCGGGCTGGCCGCCTCCTCGCTTGACGGACTGGAAGGTGGGGAGCCAGCAGAGAACGCAACTCGCATCTTGGAGTTGTTGGCGCACCCGTTGCGGGCCGCGCCAGCGCTGCGGGCGGCCGTGCTGCTGAATGCGGCGGCGGCGGTGTATGTCAGTGGGGAGGTTTCGTCCCTCGAACAGGCGGTGGAGCTGGCGCGCGAGGCATTGGATCGGGGTGCCGCCCTCGCGCGTTTGGAGGCGCTGGTACGGGCTAGTAGCGCCGGATGACGCCCACGACGATTCCTTGAATCAGCACGTCACTCTCCTGATACCGCAGCGGCCGCATGGTCGGGTTGGCCGGTTGCAGTCGGATCCATCCGCCCGGTTCGCGATAGAAACGTTTGACGGTCGCTTCCGACCCACTGACGAGTGCGATCACCATCTCGCCGTTGTCCGCGCTGTCGCGCCCGTTGACCACGACCAGGTCGCCATCGCGGATCTGTTCGTCGATCATCGATTCGCCCCGAACCCGCAGCGCATAGTTCGGACCGCGTCGAGGCAGCATATTGTCGGGGACGGAGACGACTTCGCCGCTCATCATCGACTCGATGGGCATGCCGGCCGCCACCGTACCGAGCAGAGGGACTTCACTCGCGCCGGTGTGACCGCGCGGCGGCAGCACCTCGATGGCCCGGCTCTCATTGTAGCCTCGGCGGATGTATCCCTTCCGCTCCAGGTTGCTGAGATGCTCATGGACCGTGGCGAGAGACTGGTACCCGAACTGTTCGGCAATTTCCTCGAAACTCGGGGCGTAGCCGTTGCGACCGATGGCTGCGGTGAGATAGTCGAGGATTTCGTGTTGCTTGCGAGTGAGCGTCACGCCCGGCTCCCGGATTGATGGCGAAGAGACACCGAACTGAAGCTACCCGAAGGGAAACCGAAGAGCAAGATGCCCCAGCTCGAAGAGATTCTCCGTGCCGCCCGGGCCACCCTGCCAGCCCTGCGGGCCCGCAGCAGGGCCCTCGAGGCCGCCGCCTTGGCGAGGCCGGTGCCGCTCGACTTTGCCCGGGCGCTGCGCGGCCAGACCGTGCGGGTCATCGCCGAGGTGAAGCGGCGCTCCCCCTCGGCGGGCGCCATCAACGAGGCGCTGGATCCGCCTGTGCTGGCACGTGCCTACGAACTCGGCGGAGCGGCGGCGATCTCCGTGCTCACCGAGGGCCCTCATTTCGGGGGCGCGATCGGCGATCTGGAGGCCGTGGTCGCGGTGGTTGGGTGCCCGGTCCTCCGCAAGGATTTCATCCTCGACGAACTGCAGGTGCTCGAGGCGCGTGCCAGCGGTGCCTCGGCCGCCCTGCTCATCGTGCGCGCGCTCAACGACGCCACGTTACGGCGACTCCTTCACTTTGCGGATGAGCTGGGCTTGGTCGCCTTGGTCGAAGCCCACACCAGCGAGGAGCTGGATCGGGCGCTGGCGACCGAGGCCCGGGTGGTCGGGGTGAACGCCCGC
The DNA here is from genome assembly GCA_038205305.1 of Gemmatimonadales bacterium. Classification (GTDB taxonomy): domain Bacteria; phylum Gemmatimonadota; class Gemmatimonadetes; order Gemmatimonadales; family GWC2-71-9; genus Palsa-1233. The sequence goes on along the minus strand of JBBRBZ010000005.1, from coordinate 44,542 downwards.
AATCTCGACACCTTCGCCATGGATACCCCGGCGGCTTGGGAGCTGCTCGCACGGATTCCCGCGACGACCATCGCCGTGGCCGAGAGCGGGATGACGAGTGTCACCGACGTGGCCACGGCTGCGCAGGCCGGTGCCGATGCCGTGCTCATCGGGACGGCGCTCGCTTCGGCTGGCGATCCGACAGCTCGGGTGCGGGAATGGAGCTCGGTGCCGCGCCATGCCCGTTGACGTCAAGATCTGCGGGCTGACCCGACCCGAGGATGCTGCCCTGGCCGTATCGCTTGGTGCGTGGCGGTTGGGAGTGGTCTTCGCGGGCGGCCCCCGGGTGATCAGCGTCAGGCAGGCGCAAGCCATCGTGCATGCCGCCGGGAGCGTTCCGGTGATAGGCGTCTATCAGTCCCAGAGCGTCGCCACCATTCTCGAGATGAGTGCCGAGGCGGGGCTTCGCGGTGTGCAGTTGCACCGGCCTGCGGCGGCTGGAGACGTCGCACGGCTGCACGGAGCCGGATTGGAGGTGTGGCAGGTGCATGCCCTCGAACCGGGTGGCGCGACGGCGCGTCACCTTCAGGGTGGGCCCGGCACCGCCGATGTTCAGCTGGTGGAGCCGGCGCACCCTGACCGGGCCGGCGGAGTGCGGTCGGGCCTCGACCTCGCGGCGGCGCGGAGGCTGCGGGTCGAGTGGTTGGGGGCCCGCATGGCGTTGGCGGGGGGATTGGCGCCGGAGTCGGTGACTCGGGCAATCGAGGTCGTCGGGCCGGATGCTGTCGATGTAAGTTCCGGCGTAGAGTGCGCACCGGGGATCAAGGACCCGGTCAAATTGGCCCGTTTCATGGAGCAGGTTCGTGACGCACTCCCTCCCACCTGAGACTGCCGTTGCCGGGCGATTTGGCCCCTATGGTGGCAGGTACGTGCCGGAGACGCTGGTCGCTGCACTCGATGACCTGACCGCGCTGTACGACGGAGTGCGCGACGATGCGGAGTTCTGGGGCGAGTTCCACGCACTGCTCGGGGATTTTGTCGGCCGCCCTTCGCCGCTCAGCGAGGCGCCGCGTGTCAGCGAAATCGTCGGCGCGCGCGTCCTCCTCAAGCGCGAGGATCTCAACCATACCGGCGCGCACAAGATCAACAACACCATTGGCCAGGCGCTGTTGGCGCGCCGGATGGGAAAGCATCGGATCATCGCCGAAACGGGCGCCGGACAGCATGGCGTGGCGACGGCGACGATCTGTGCGCGCTTCGGGCTCGAGTGCGTGGTCTACATGGGCTCCGAGGATGTGGAGCGGCAGGCGCTGAATGTCTACCGGATGAAACTGCTGGGCGCGACGGTCGTGCCGGTGGAGTCGGGGACCCGCACGCTCAAGGATGCCACCAATGAGGCGCTGCGGGACTGGGTGACGAACGTGCCCACCACGCACTACATCATCGGATCGGTGGTCGGCCCCGACCCATATCCCCGCATGGTGCGGGACTTCCAGTCCGTGATCGGTGTCGAGGCGCGGGCCCAGGTGATCGAGCGGGTGGGCGACCTGCCGAAGACGGTCGTGGCGTGCGTGGGCGGTGGCTCCAACGCGATGGGCATCTTCGCGGGCTTCGTGGGCGATCCGTCGGTGGAACTCGTCGGCGTCGAAGCGGCCGGGGAAGGGGTGGCGACCTCGCGCCACAGCGCGACGCTGTCGGCCGGGCGCCCCGGGGTGCTGCACGGCTCGCTCTCCTACCTGCTGCAGGATGCCGATGGGCAGGTGGCGCCCGCGCATTCCGTGTCGGCCGGACTCGACTACCCCGGCGTGGGCCCCGAGCACAGCTGGCTGCGTGACACCGGGCGCGTCGAGTACCACGCGGTGGACGATGGCGAGGCGCTCGATGCTTTTCAGCGCTTCTCGCAACTGGAGGGGATCATCCCAGCCCTTGAGACCTCGCACGCGATCGCGTGGATCCTCTGCTCGCGCGGACGGTGGACCGCCGGCGATGTGGTGCTGCTCTGCGTCAGCGGTCGAGGCGACAAGGACGTTGCTCACGTTGCCGCCACCCTCGGAGCGATGGCGTGACCGCACCGACCCGTCCGGCGGCGACGGAACTCGACGTCCGAGTCGTGGAGGACCTGCTGCGCGCGCTCGGCAAGGGGCAGCGGGCCCTGCAGATGTACCTGCCGAACAACCCGATGTATCGCCGCGGGCTGGACTCCGTCACGGACGCGTTCCACCCCGTCTGGGGTATCACGGGCCGCTTGGTCCTCGACATCCAAGAGTCGACCATCCTCTGGGAGGGGGTGACGGTCCTCCAGCAGGCGGCGCAGACGGATGGCCTGGCGTGGCAACTCTACAAGGACGGTTTGCGGCGATTGACGCTCCTCCCCGGTGTGGAGACGGAGGAGATCGCCCGATTTCTCGACGCCCTCAATCGGGTCCGCATGCTCCCGGCTGATGCGACGGATGATCTGCTCACGCTCCTCTGGGAAGAGGAGTTCGTGCTGATCGCCTACACATTCATCGAAGTGATGGGGGAGGGGATCGAGTTCCTGCAGGAGTCACCGGTTCGGAGCACGGGACCGCTGAAGGGGTCGGCGCGCGTCGAGGTGGAAACAGCGAAGGCGGCTCCGCCGAATCAGTCGTATGATGGCGGCGCTCCGTCGGGCATCGTCGACATGAACGACTATGACGCCACGCCGTATTTCCTCGAGGAATCGGAAGTGCGCCTCATCCAGAGCGATCTGGTCGAGGAGTACTCGCGCGACATTCGTGATTCCGCACTTGACGCCCTGCTCGACACGCTCGAGCGCGAGCGCGATCCCGCCGTGCGCCGCGAGGTGCTCGAGCTCTTCGAGCTGATCCTCCCCGCCGAACTGGCGACCGGCGGCTTCCGTGCCGTGGCGAAGGTGCTGCGCGAGTTGCGGGTGATCGCCGGTCGCGCCGACCAGCTGGACGAGGAGTTGCGCACGGGCGTGCTTTCCTTCGAGCATCGGCTCTCCCAGCCCGACATTCTCGAGCAACTGTTCCGGGTGCTGGAAGATCCGACCACCAGGCCGCCGGAGGAGGACATCGGCGAGGTGCTTCGCGAGCTGAAGCCTGTCGCGCTGCCGCTGGTCCTCGGTCACCTCGGCCGCACCATGGACCCGGCGGTCCGACGAGCCCTGGAGCCGAGTGTGGAGTCCCTGGTGCGGGCGCAGCCCCAGACCCTCGGTGACCTGTTGGCGAACGGCCCTCCGGAGACGATCGAGCCGGCCATCGCGATGGCCGTGCGCCTCGGCCTGCAGTCGCTCGTTCCCGCCGTCATCGTGCACCTCGCCGATGGCTCGCCGGCGGTCAAACTCGCGGGGGTCCGCGCCCTCGGTGCCTTTGGTACCCCGACGTCGATCGGCGCCATCGAGCGGGTGCTCGACGACCCCGATCGTGGCGTACGCCAGGCCGCACTCACCGTGCTGATGGAGCGGGGTGGCGGTGGCGGCCTGGTCCAGCGGCTGGAAGGACTGATCTTCGACGGCAAGGATCACGGCTGGGAACGCAGCGAGCGCCGAACACTCTTCGAAGCATATGGCGAGTTCGCCGGATCGGGCGGTGTCACCCGACTGGCGGACCTGCTCGAGCCCCGGGGGCTGTTCCGCCGGAAGGAGTCTCCGGAAGTGCGGGCCTGTGCACTCTTCGCGCTCGGGAAGATCCGCACCTTCGAGGCGCGACTCCTCGCCGACAAGTTCACTGCCGACAAGGAGCCGGTCGTCCGCAGCGCGGCCAACTCCGTGCTCAGGGATTGGGCGCCTTGACGACCCCCACCACCGCCGACGACCAATTGCTCCGGCAGGCCGGCCGGTCGCTGTTGATCGCCATTCACAGCACCCAGCGCTCGCTGAAGCTGTATCCGGTCGAGAACACGACGGTGCAGCGTGCGCTCGATGACCTGCTCGGGCACGCGGTCGCGCTCTGCAGTCTCGAGGGCGTCGTTGAGATCAGCCTGTCGGGCGACTTCATCTTCATCAACAAGACCCGACTGCGCCTCGGCCTCGACAATTTCGCGGCCTTCAGCGGATTCGTTTCCCTGATGAAGGGTGCCGGGATCGGGATGCTCCGGATCGAGGACGGGGTGATGCGGCGCGAATGGCAGGCGTTTCTCTCGGCGCTCGGGGACGTGCCGGCGGATCTCGAGCCGGAGGAACGGATCGACTTCCTCCGGGAGCGGATGCAGAAGGCGGATATCGTGCGTCTCGCGGTGCAAACCGTGGGGGAAACCAGCGGGGCCAGCGAGGGCGGCGATGGGGACGAGGCGCTCGAGCGCGCCAAGCGCACCTATGCGCACGGTGTCAATGCTGCGCGCGATGTGGTGCAAGGGGTTCGGATGGGCCGCTCTCCCAACGCGCGTCGGCTGAAGCGGGCCATCCAGCTCATCGTCGACCAGGTGATGGAGAACGAACTCTCGATCACCGGCCTCACCACCCTGCGGGACTACGACGAATACACCTTTACGCACTCGGTGAACGTCTGCATCTTCGCCGTGGCGCTCGGGAAACGGCTCAACTTCGATCGGCTCCAGCTCTACGATCTCGGACTTGCGGCCCTGCTGCATGACATCGGCAAGGCGCGACTCGACACCGCGCTCCTCAACAAGGAGGGCGCGCTGTTGGACGAGGAATGGCGCGCGTTGCAGTCGCACACCTGGCTCGGGACGCTGACGCTTTTCAAGATGCGCGAGGGCGAGGAACTGCCCTATCGCGCCATCCTGGTCGCGCATGAGCACCATATGAAAATCGACCTCAGCGGCTATCCCCGCCCAATCCGGCCTCGCCGCCTGGGATTGTTCACCAGACTGGTCGCGCTTGCCGACGGCTACGATGCCGCGACGACGCGGCGCGTCTACCAGACGGAGCCGTGGGAGGCGGAAGAGGTGCTCCGCGAGATGTGGCTCAAACGCGGCCGGGGCTACGACCCGGTGCTCGTCAAGGCGCTCATCAACATGCTCGGGATTTATCCAGTGGGGACGTGCGTCATCCTCGATACCTTCGAAGTGGCTATCGTCGCCGGCCCCAGCCCCGACCCGGAACAACTGAATCGTCCGGTCGTCCGCATGGCGATTGATGCAACCGGCGGGCGTATTCCCGCGCCGGGACAGCTGGTTGATCTCTCCATTCCGTCACCGGACGGTTCCTATCCCCGAAGCATCGTCAAGGTCACCTCACCCGACCGGTACGGTCTCGTCGTCGGTGACTACTTCATCTGAATCGCGGCTCGACCGCACCTGGGCCACCCTTCGCGACGCCAGGCGCTGCGGATTGGTGCCGTATCTCACGGCCGGATTTCCCACGATTCCGGACTCACTCGCCGCGTTGCGGATGGCGGCGGAGCACAGTGATGTCATCGAAGTCGGCGTGCCCTTCAGCGATCCTCTCGCCGACGGCCCCACCATCCAGCGCTCGACCTTCCGGGCGCTGGCCAACGGGATGACGCTCACGGGCACGCTCGATCTCATCGACCGCGCGGACCTCGGTCGCCCGGTCGTGCTCTTCTCCTATCTCAACCCGGTGCTGCAGTACGGCGTCGAGCGGTTGCTGCAGGATGCTGCGGGGCTCGGTGTGGCTGGCCTCCTGCTGACCGACCTGCCAGCCGGGGCAGATCTCGCCATCGAGGAGACGGTCCGCGAATCGCCGCTCGACCTGATTCGACTCGTTGCCCCGACGTCGCAGGCCGGCCGCATTCGCCAGGCCGTCGCCGGGGCCCAGGGGTTCGTGTATCTGGTCGCGCGCTTGGGCGTCACCGGTGCCTCGGCGGCACTGGCAGGGGACCTCGGCGAATCGGTGCAGCGCGTGCGGGCGGCGACCAGCCTGCCGGTTGCCGTGGGGTTCGGCATCTCGACACCGGCCCAGGCCGCAACGGTCGCGCGACTCGCCGACGGCGTCGTGGTGGGGAGTGCCCTGGTTGAGGCGCTCGGCAGCCATGGCGTGGCCGGCGCCGCTCGGTTCCTCGGCGAATTGCGATCGGCCCTCGACACGGCATGAAACTCTCGGTCACGGCCTATATCGCGCTCGGCAGCAATCTCGGGGATCGCGCCGGGTTGCTGGCCTTCGCTCGAACCGAGCTGGCCGCGGCGGTTGAGGTCGAGCTCCTCGCCGCCTCCGAGGTCGAGGAGACGTCGCCCCTTGGCGGGCTGGATCAGCCTGCGTATCTCAATCAGATGGTGCTGGTCCGGACCACCCTACCGGCGCGGAGGCTGCTCTCCCTCTGCCATGATGTGGAACGGCTCGCCGGGCGGCGGCGTTCTACCAAGTGGTCCTCGCGTACGCTCGACTTGGACTTGGTGCGTTTCGGCACCCTGATGTGCGACCTACCCGACCTTGTACTCCCGCACCCGGGGCTTCGCGACCGCCCGTTCTGGGCGTCCGAGATTGCCCGAATGGAGTCCCATGGCTGACCGTCCACTGAGCATGCCCGAATTGGCCGTTCGCAAGGCCGCCGGCGAGAAGCTGGTCATGTTGACATGCTACGATGCGCTCTTCGCCCATTTGCTCGACAGTGGCGAGGTGGAAGTGCTGCTGGTGGGCGACTCGTTGAATCAAGTGCTCGCGGGGCGGAGGTCGACCCTCAGCGCCACGCTGGACCAGATGATCTATCACGCGGCGAGTGTGCGTCGGGGAACCACTCGTGCGCTCGTGGTGGTTGATCTTCCGTTTCTCAGTTACCAGGTGAGCGAAGCCGAGGCGATCCGTAACGCCGGCCGCGTGATGGCGGAAACCGACTGCGACGGCGTGAAGCTCGAAGGCGGTGTGGTGATGGCGCCGACGGTTCGCACGCTGGTGGATCGGGGCATTCCCGTGGTCGGTCACCTCGGACTGACGCCTCAGTCGGTGAACACCATCGGCGGCTACCGGGTGCAGGGCAGGGATGCCGCAGCCGCTGAGCGTCTGCTCGCTGATGCACTGGCGCTGGAGGAGGCCGGTGCGAGCGCGTTGGTGCTCGAGCTCGTCCCCCGTTCCCTGGCGGCGAAAATCAGCGCAACGGTGCGCATTCCCACTGTCGGCATCGGTGCCGGCAACGGTTGTGACGGTCAGGTGCTGGTGTTGCATGACATGCTCGGACTCAACGACGCCTTTGCGCCGAAGTTTCTCAAGCGATACGCTGAACTCGCGGGCACGGTGCGATCCGCCGTCAGCGCATATGCGGCCGACGTGCGCTCCGGGCAATTTCCCGACGACGCGCACAGTTTCGACTGAATGACGATGCGGCAGCTCTCGACGGTCGATAGCGTCCGTGCCTTCCTCGCCCCTGCCCGGCGCGACGGCCGCCGGATTGGGCTCGTCCCCACGATGGGGGCGCTGCACGACGGGCATCTTGCGCTGGTCGACGACGCGAGGCGCCGTGCCGACCTGGTGGTCCTGAGCCTCTTCGTCAACCCTTTGCAATTCGCGGCCGGGGAGGATCTCGATCGCTATCCTCGAGACCTTGCGCGCGATGTCGCCCTCGCGGCCGCACGCGGAGTGGACCTGCTCTTCGCTCCTACGGTGGAGGAGATGTACGGCGCCGGTCGCGAGCTGCGGATTGTCGGCGGCGCGACGGCGAATCTGTGGGAAGGGGCGATTCGACCGGGCCACTTTGACGGCGTGCTGACGGTGGTCGCCAAGCTCTTCAACATCATCCAACCGCAGCTGGCATCGTTCGGCCAGAAGGACATCCAGCAGGTGACGCTGGTGCGGCAGCTGATCGAGCAGCTGAACATTCCGGTGGAATTGTCAATGGTGCCGACGGTGCGAGAGGCGGATGGACTCGCGCTCAGTTCGCGCAACGTCTACCTGAGCGCCTCGGAGCGTGTCACGGCTCGGGCGCTCTCCGCAGCGTTGCGGGCGGCAGCGCAGGGCTGGTCCCGCGGCGAGCGCGACGCAGCCGTGTTGCATGCATTCGCGGAGGCCGTGCTCGCCGGGGCCCCCGGCATCGTCACGGACTATATTGCGGTGGTGGATGGCGCCCGCATGCTGCCGGCCGATGCGGTGGTCGCCGGCTCGATCATGGCGGTCGCGGCTCGGGTGGGATCCACGCGATTGATCGACAACATCATCTTTGGCCAGAAAGGTCTGTGAGATGCGCCGTCGCATGCTGAAGTCCAAGATTCATCGCGCGACCCTGACCTCCGCCGATCTGAACTACGAGGGTTCGCTCACACTCGATGCGGAGCTGATGGCCGCGGCGGATATGCTCGAGTACGAGCAGGTCCATGTCGTCAACGTGAACAATGGACTGCGCCTCACCACCTACCTGATCACGGGGGCGCCAGGCAGCGGAGTGGTGCAGTTGAATGGTGCGGCCGCACGGCTGGGCATGCCCGGCGACCTGTTGATCCTCATGACCTTCGCCGACTTGGATGGGCCGGAGCTGCCGAGTTTTGCGCCGACAGTCGTGCACGTCGATGGCAGCAACCGGATCGTCGCTCCCTGAGTGGCCGAATGACTCCCGACCGAAGTGCACCAGTTCCGGTGGCCCAGGACGGACTCCCGCCCTGGGCCATTGTCACTCCGGCGCGTCGAGCGCATGTCGAGCGGGTCGCGCTGGTACTGCGCGGCTGGGCCACGGCCCTCGACCTCGATCGCGCCGAGCGGGACCGGTGGTTGCGCGCCTGCTACCTCCACGATGCATTGCGCGATGCGCCGGAGGCCGAGATGCGTCGGTGGGCTCCACACATTGAGGGACCGGTCGAGCTCCGGCATGGCCCGGCCGCGGCGGCACGGGCGGAGCTCGAGGGCGAGCAGGATGCCGACGTACTTAGTGCCGTTCGCTGGCACTCGGTGGGCTGGGTGGGGTGGGGCCCGACCGGCAGGGCGCTCTACTGCGCGGACTTCCTCGAGCCGGGACGAGACTTCGATCGTGCCGAACGTCACCTGCTGGCCGAGCAGTTTTCTGACGCGCCCGCCAAGGTACTCCGCGAGGTCGTCACGCGACGCCTCGCCTATGCGGAACGGCAGGGGTGGGAACTCCCGCCGGAAAGTCTGGAGTTTCGCCGGATGGTTGGCGCATGACCACGCGATCACGCATGCGCTGGCTCTCGGTCATTGCCGCCCTGGCTGCGTGTCACTCGTCAGCGCCCAAGCCCGAGGCCAGCGATGCTGCCTCAGGGGTACCGGAGTCCCGCCGGGTGGTGGTCGAGGTCATCAATCCCGGGGATGCCGTGGGACTGGCGAGAAGCGCGACACTGCTGCTGCGGCAGCAGCCGATCCTCGACGTCGTGTTCTTCGGCAACAAGCGCGATTCGGCCCTCGCGAATCGGAAGCGCAACTTGATCTACGTTCGCCGTGGCGACACCACCGGCGTAGGGGCGGTGATCAAGGCGATTGGCGATGCCGATGTGGTCGAGCTCGCCGATCCAGCACGTTTCGTCGACCTCAGTGTGATTCCGGTCGCCACCATCGGGACGGCGATCCCGCACTGAGCAGGGACGCGCGCCGGGAACTCTGCCGTGCTGCCGTCAGTTTGAGGATGCATACCCTTGTCAGCTCCTGCCAGGACACTCACCATGATGCACCCCGACACGACCACCCGATTGCAGCCGGTCCGGCATGCCGTACTGGATCTTCACCGCGCGATGCTGGAAGCGGAACGGCGCGCGTGGCAGCAGCTGAACGGGAGGGTGGTCACCAACGCCGAAATGTTGCAGCTCACGATTCATGATCCGTGGTTCGCCTGGCTGCGTCCACTCACCTCGGCGCTGGTGGCCCTCGATGATGCCATGATGGATCGCACCGTCGACACTGAAGCCCAGGCGCCCGTGCTCATGGAGACCCTCGCCACACTGCTGCACCCCGATGAATCGGGCAACGATTTCCAGCAGCGCTATTTCGAGTTCCTGCAGCGCTCACCGGACGTCGCCGTCGCGCACGCCGTGGCCGCGAAGGCCCTCGCCGCGGCGCAATCGCCCGGTCCCGGTTCGCGCTAACGGCTGGGCTGGTACCACCCGAGCACAAGGTCCATCACATTGGTGCCGCTCGCTCCCGTGCGGAGCAGGGCTCCCGCCGCATCGAGCGCCCGGTAGCTGTCGTGCTGGGCCAGCGCCTCGGACGGATTGATGTCCTGTTCGGTGATGGCGTGCCAGGTCGACGGATCCACCACCGCGCCGGCGGCATCGGTCGGACCGTCGCGCCCATCAGTGCCAGCGGCGAGCAGCGTGACACCTTCGGGTCGTCCGGCGAGTTGCGCCGCCGCGGCGAGGGCGAGCTCCATGTTGCGGCCCCCCTCGCCATGCTCGTGACCGAGCGCCACCGTCGTCTCGCCCCCATACACGAAGACTCGCGGTCGGACGGACTCCCCCAAGGTATCTTCGACGCCGAATCGGTTGCCGTGCACTTTCAGCAACGATCTGGCGATCGCTGTCCCGGCCTGACGGGCCTCACCCCGCAACGGTTTCGACATCAGCTTCGCGTGACACCCCAGCGCGATTGCGCAGGACCGGGCCGCCTCCATCGCCACCCGATTGCTCGCCACAATCGTGGTCCGCTCCGCGTTGGCCGCAGCATGCGATGGCTTGGGTGTCTCGAACTCGAGCGCCGCGATCACGGCCGATGGCAGCGAAGCCATCAGTCCGGCGGACCGACAGAGTGCCACCACGTCGCGCGAAGACCAGTGGTCGCCGTGGCATGGGCCCGATCCGATCACCTCCGGATCATCTCCCGGGACGTCGGAGAGCAGCCAAGCGATCACCGATCGCGGATGGAGTGCCATGGCCAGCCTGCCGGCACTCCACCGCACCACCCGCTTGCGAATGGCGTTGCTCTGCGCGATGTCCAGTCCCGACTCAAGCAGCAACTCGAAGGTCCGAATGACATCGGGCATCGCGAGTCCCGGTAGCGGTGCCGCGAGCAGCGCGCTCGCCCCTCCGGAGATGGCCACGTGGACCTCGACATCGCCGGGGAGTGCGCTGACCCAGGCAGCGAGGGCAGTGCCGGCGGCGAGCGAATTCGCGCCCGGCAGGGGATGATCGCCCACCAGGGAACGGACACCGGGGTGGGGACTCGCGGCATGCTCCGGGGCGACGATCAGCCCCGAGACCGCCTGCACCCGGTGATCGGCAAGCCAGCCGACCAGGCCACGGGCCATCCCGGCGGCGGCCTTCCCCGCGCAGATCAGGGCCACTGGACGTGAGGGCGCCCGAGCGTCTGCCAGCGCCCGCATGACCGCCAGTTCCGGTTCCACGGCGTTCAGCGCGGCGGCGAAGCAGTGCCGGAGAATGGTCTGACCTGACATTGGAGGCTGGCCCACGGTGACTCCAGAGGGGAACCCGCCAATATTACATCTTCCTCCCACCATTTCGGGGACATGCCAGGGCACAGCCACCTATTCGTTCCGGGGCCGACCACGCTACCCGATCGCATCCTCCGCGCGATGCACCGCGCGTCGGAGGACCACCGGTCGTCCGCCTTTCCGGAATTCGTCAAGCCCCTCCTCACGGATCTGGCACGACTGTTCCGGACGGAACGAGGCGAGGTCGCGCTCTTCCATGCCAGCGGGACGGGAGGCTGGGAGATCGCGCTCACCAACACCCTCGCACCGGGCGCCCAACTCCTGCTGCCCTGCGCCGGTCAGTTTGCCGTGCTCTGGGGGGAGAGTGCCCGCAAGCTCGGATACCAGGTGGAGACCTTCGATGACCTCGCCTGGGGTGAGGCCCCGCCGGTGGATCGGATCGCGGGGCGACTTGCCGAGGATTCCGCGCATGTCATCGCGGCGGTGCTCGTGGTGCACAACGAGACCAGCACCGGCGTGACGGCCGACCTTGCCCGCGTGCGCGCGGCGATGAACCGCACCGGCCATCCGGCGTTGCTGATGATCGATGGCGTGTCCTCGATCGGCTCGCTCGAATACCGCCACGATGATTGGGGTGTGGACGTCGCCATCACGGGGTCACAGAAGGGATTGATGCTGCCCGCAGGCCTCGCGCTGCTGGCCCTCTCCCAGAAGGCGCTCGCACGCGCATCAGCGGGGGGCTCGCCCCGCGCCTATTTCGATCTCGCGGCCATGCTGACAGCCAATCGTGCCGGATACTTTCCCTACACGCCGTCCATCCCAATGCTCTACGGACTCCGCGAGTCGCTCGACATGCTGCTCGCCGAGGGGCTGGATGCGGTGAGTCAACGCCACCGGCGGCTCGCCGACGGCGTGCGCTCGGCGGTCCAGGGATGGGGGCTCTCCCGATGCTGTCTGGATGACCATGCGACCTCGGATACGGTGACGACGATTCTCGTTCCCGGGTCCCTGGACGCGCGAAGGGTGATCGCCCGGGCGTTCACCCGCTACGATCTGGCGCTCGGTGGCGGACTTGGACCACTCGCCGGGCGGGCCTTCCGCATCGGGCACCTGGGCGACCTGAACGAAGGGATGCTGCTCGGAGCGCTGGCGCTGGTGGAGATGTGCCTGATCGAGGAGGGAATGCCGTTGACCGCGGGGAGTGGCGTCGCCGCCGCAGAGCGGCGCTGGCTGGAGGTTCCGGGATGAGCGCCAAGCCGATCGTCATCGTCACGCGCCGGTTGCCCAAGGCCGTCGAGCTCGCCGCGCAGGAACGCTTCAACGCGGTGCTCTCGCCCGATGACCGACAGATGAGTCCTGGCGCACTGCAGCGCGCCCTCTCGGAGGCCGATGGCGTGCTCACTACGGTGACCGATCGGCTTACTGCCGAAGTGTTGGCGGCGTATCCGCTGCGTGCCAAAATCATCGCCAACTTCGGGGTGGGGTACGACAACATCGACCTGCGCGCCGCGGAGGCGCATGATCTGGTGGTGACCAACACGCCCGACGTGCTCACGGATTGCACCGCCGATCTCACCATGACACTCATCCTGATGACGATGCGACGGGCTGGGGAAGGGCAACGGGAATTGCGAGGTGGCCGCTGGACCGGGTGGCGCCCGACCCACATGATGGGGCACCGCGTGACCGGCAGGACCCTGGGACTGGTGGGCATGGGCCGCATCGCCCGCGCCGTCGCCCACAGGGCGCATCTCGGCTTCGGGATGCGCATTCTCTGCTACGATCCCTCGCCTCCGTCACCGGTAGAACTCGCGTCGGTGGGCGCAGAGCCCCGCGCGACTCTCGAGGCGTTGCTGGCCGAGTCGGACATCGTCTCGCTGCATTGCCCCAGCACGCCCGAGACCCGGAGCATGATGAACCGGCTGCGGATCGCCCAGATGAAGCCGGGCGCCTACCTCATCAATACGGCGCGCGGCGATATCGTGGACGATGACGCCTTGATTGCCGCGCTGCTGTCGGGGCACCTCGCCGGTGCTGGCCTCGATGTCTTCCGTGGTGAACCTCACCTCGATTCCCGCTACCTTGGCATGGAGAACGTCGTGCTCCTGCCGCATCTGGGATCGGCCACCGTGGAAACCCGCGAGGCAATGGGATTCCGCGCGATCGAAAATCTGGCAGCCTGCTTCGAAGGGCGTCCCGTCCCGGATCGGGTCGGATGACCTGGCCAGCGTGGTGGCTGGGGGGATTCGTGCTCCTCAGCGGCTGTGTGTCGTCCACCGGCGCCTCGAGGGAGCCGGTGCCATTCACCGTCGCGGTGGGCAACGAGTTCGTAGTCGCCCCGGATGGCATCAGCTTTCGGCTCGACAGCGTGGTCAATGACAGTCGCTGTCCGGTCGATGTCATCTGCATTCAGGCGGGATCGGTTGTCCTGAAGTTCACATGGGCTTCTCCAGCGCATCCGACGCCCGTGGTGCTGCTGCTCGACAGCACGGTGCCCGAGACTGTCGCAGGCGTTCGACTCACCGTGACCAGCATCGAACCTATTCGACACCAGAACGTCGCCGTGGCTCAGTCCGACTACCGGGTCCACCTGACCGCGGGGCGGCCCTAGCGGCGGGGATGGTGGGCCGCGGTGTGGCGGAGCAGTATTTAGATGATTACCTTAGCATCTTATGCTTGACCGGACCTTTCGTGCCCTCGCCGATCCCACTCGCCGCCGTATCCTGGCCCTGCTGCGCGACGGGGACCGCGCGGCAGGCGAACTAGCGAGCGAGTTTCCGATGGCCTTCGCGTCCGTTTCCCATCACCTGCAGGTGTTGCGGGACGCCGATCTGGTGCTCAGCCGCCGGGACGGGCAGTTCATCATCTATTCGCTCAACACCACGGTCTTCCAGGATGCCCTGCAGCACCTGATGGAGATTGGCACCGGCGCCGGGCGCCGACGGAAGGGAGCGCGTCGCGATGCGTAAACTGTGGCCCGGACTGCTGGCCTCCGCGGCCGCCGCGGTCTTCGGCTTCCTCGAGTATTCGCGTCTGCCCGAGCGGGTCGCCTCCCATTGGGACCTTCATGGCGAGGTGAACGGCACCACCAGTCGCCTCTTTCTGGTGCTCTTGGTGCCGGTCCTCGCCCTCACGATGGCGGCCGTGCTTTCGATTGCGCCTCGGCTCGATCCCAAGGGGCGGAACTTTCCGCTCCATGCCGGATCGTACTGGCTCGTCACCAATCTGGTGCTGGTCTTTCTCGCCGTCGTGCATGTCCTGGTGCTCGGCTACAACCTCGGTTGGCCGATCCACATTCAGCATGTGATGATGCCCGGCCTCGGGCTCCTCTTCGTCGTGATGGGCAATGTCCTCACTCGGGTGCGACCAAACTGGGTGTTCGGGATCCGCACCCCCTGGACGTTGTCGAGCGATCTGGCCTGGCGCGAAACACACCGGATCGGCGGCTACGGCTTCGTGGCCGTCGGTGTGGTCGTGCTGCTCCTCTCGATGATTCACCCCGCCTGGTCCATCTACGCGTTGCTCGGCGGACTCCTTGCCGTGACCCTCCTGGCCGTGACCTGGAGCTATTTCGCGTGGAAGCGCGATCCCGATGCCCACCAGAAGGAGCAGTGATGCATCCCCGACTCATCGTCACCCTCGGCTCTCTGCTGCTCACCATGACCGTGGCCAGCCGCGGACATGCGCAGACCACCATGGATCGCGGCGCCTTCCTCATGACCATAGGCAACGACACGATCGTGCTGGAACGGTTCGCGCGCGCGCCCGACACGGTGCAGGGCAGCATCACCATCAAGGGACAACCGCGTCAGGACTACGTCGCCACCCTGGGCGATGACTTCACCATCACGGGCCTGTCCCTCGCGGTCTTCCGTGGCACGGCGGCGGACGCCGCTCCGGTGCAGCGTGTGGTGGTGTCGGTCGAGGGTGACAGCATCTTCGCTGCCATCAACGGCGCGGTACAGCGATTCGGTCATGCGGCGGGCGCCGTCGTGCTGCTCAACAACTCCATGGCCCTTGCTGAACAATTCACGCGACGAGCACGTGGCGTCGGTGGGTCGGTCACTATCCCGGCTTGGGCCGTGAGCGGTGGGATCATCCTGACGGTGACACTGCACCCGGTGGGGGCGGACTCGATGACGCTGGTGATCGGCGGAACAGAGGAACGCCTTCGCGTCGACGCGGTGGGCAGGATCCTGGGTGGAATCATTCCCGCGCAGCATGTCAGCATCCATCGGGTCGATCCGTCGGTGGCGGCGACGCTCGCGCTGGGGAAGGCCGACTACTCGCCGCCAGCAGGTGCACCCTACACGGCAACGGACGTGACCATCACGGGGCAGGGGGGCATTCACCTCGGCGGCACGCTCACGTTGCCAACTGGCGTCACCGGGCCGGTACCTGCCGTTGTGACCATCACGGGAAGCGGCCAGCAAGACCGTGACGAGTACATCCCGCTGGTGAGCGGCTATCGCCCGTTCCGACAGATTGCCGACACGCTCGGACGCCGTGGCATCGCCGTCCTGCGGCTGGACGATCGGATGGTCGGGGAATCCGGCGGAGCCATCGGCACCAGTGCCGACTACGCCGAGGACGTCAGGGCGGCGTTGGCCTACCTTCGGACGCGCCCGGAGATCGACGGCAATCGGCTCGGCCTCATCGGGCACAGCGAAGGTGGAATGATTGCGCCCATGGTGGCAGCCACCGACTCGCGACTCCGTGGGATTGTCCTGATGGCCGGACCAGCCGAGCGCGGGCTCGACATCATTCACTTCCAGCAGCGGAATGCCGTGGCGAACGATTCCTCGGTGCCGCCGTCGGCCCGCGATTCTGTGCTGCGGCTTGCGGCGACCACGCTCGACTCACTGGGGCGAACCAATCCCTGGCTGGGATTCTTCCTGCAGCACGATCCCCTCGCGGTGGCACGGCAGGTGAAGGTGCCGACGCTGATTCTTCAGGGCGCGACAGATCACCAGGTCACGCCTGAACAGGCCGAACAACTGGCCGGGGCGTTGAAGCAGGGTGGCAATCTCGATGTGACGGTGCATCGTTTCCCTGGACTGAACCATCTCTTCGTGCCGGATTCGATCGGACAGCCCTCGGGGTACGCCGCACTCAAGGATGGACGAGTGGCGCCGGCGGTCCTCGGGACGTTGGCCGATTGGCTGGTGGATCGGTTGGGCAGAAAGCGGTAGCCTCCGTCGCGCCGGAGCTACCCCTTGGCGGGGCGGTAGATCCGAACCTTCACCTGTTCCAGCGTGAGCAGTCCGCCGCCAATCATCGGGTCGAGTTCGGGGAGGATGGCTTCGATCTTCTCTTCCGTGTCGACGCACTCCACCACGATGGGCAAGTCGAGGGAGAGAACTTCGAGTCGATCGGTGCGCATGCGGGCGCTCGCGCCGAAGCCCATGATCCCGCGGAAGACGGTCGCCCCAGCGAAGTGGCGTTCGCGGAGGAGCTCCACGATTGCCTGGTAGAGCGGTCGTCCGTGCCACTGGTCGCGTTCTCCCAGGTGAATGCGCATGAGCATCCGCTCGCCGAGCTGGTTCTCTTCCGTCATCATCCACCTCTCCGGAGCATTCCGAGCAGCAGCCGCGCGGCCATGGCGCCCAGCCAGATCCCGACCAGCCCCGCGGCGACGCTGAGGCCGACATTCAACGTGGCCCGGCGAAGGGCACCCTCCTCGGCCGCAAGCATCGTCTCGCTCGCGAAGGTCGAGAAGGTGGTGAAGCCGCCGCACAGGCCGATGGTGAGGAACGTCTTGCTGGTCGGTGAAAATTCTGCAGTCCCGGACGCCAGCTGCACGATGAATCCGAGTGCGAGGCAGCCGAGCACGTTGACGACCAGTGTGCCGGCGGGGAAGCTGGAGCCCCAGCGTCCCTGGACGGCCTGCGCGAGAAGGAATCGGGCCACTCCGCCCAACGCACTGCCCGCGGCGACGGCAACAACAAGCGTGGTAGTCGAGGGTGACTGGGACACGGGCGACCTCGTCAGGCGGGCGAGCTGCTGGACACGGCGGCCGATCGCCGCTTCTCCATCTGCACTCGAAGCTGGCCGCAGGCGGCGTCGATGTCGAGGCCCCGGCTGCGCCGAACCACCGCCTCGATGCCCCGAATCGTGAGAAATTCACGGAATTCGCGGATCCGCCCCGATTCGGTCGGGACCAGGCCGTCGCTTCCCCCCGGGTGCAGAGGTAGCAGGTTCACGTGTGCTTCCAGCTTCCGCGCCAGCGAGGCGAGTGCCATGGCATCCTTGTCGCGATCATTGCGACCGGCGATCAGCACGTACTCGAAGGTGATCCTGGTATGGAACGCCTTCGCGGCTTCGATCACGTCGCGGAGGGGGTACTTCTGCTCGATTGGCATCAGCGTGAGCCGTTCTGCCTGGTGCGGCGAGTGCAGCGAGATGGCGAGGCGGAACTGCTCCGGCCGTGCCGCGAGGGCCTTCATGCCGGGGATGATGCCCACCGTCGAGACGGTGATGTGGCGCGCCCCGATGCCGAGGCCTTGCGGGTGGTTGAAGATGCTCAGTGTGGCGTCCACGGCCGGCCAGTTCAGGAGTGGCTCACCCATTCCCATGTAGACGATGTTGGTGGGCTTCTCGTCGGGATGCATCAGCACGATCTCGCGTGCCTGACCGGCGATTTCGCTCGCGCGGAGGTTGCGGCGGAACCCCATCCGTCCCGTCGCACAGAAGACGCAACCGAGGGCACAGCCCGCCTGGGACGAGATGCACAGGGTACGGCGAGTGGCGCTCGGAATCAGGACCGACTCGACCTTCTCGCCATCGTCGAGCGTCCAAAGGAATTTCCGGGTGCCGTCGGTGGAGGTCTGCATCGTGTCCAGCGTGAGGCGCGGCAAGGGAAAGTCCCGATCCAGCCGATCACGCAGCGACTTGGGAAGTTCCGTCGCCTCCTGCCACGTGCGGACCGGGGCCATCCAGAGCCGACGCAACAGTTGTTCGGCCCGGTACTTGGGCAGCTTCTCGGAGGCGACCCAGGCAGTGAGCCGGCTGGCGGCTTCGGTCGGGGCGAGGTCCAGCAGGGTGGTGGCGGCTTCCTTCATGGGTAGAAGATAGACGGGGGCGCCTATCTGCCCGAATTCCTTGGGCTTACCCTGATTTGCCTTGGGTACCGCTTGAGCACTTCTCGACTCCGGCTTTTGTTGCCGCTCCCCCAGATCGACAGTTAACTTTACTGGTTTCCACCTACCCGGAACCGAGTCGATCCTCTGATGGCGAGCACAACTCTTCGTACCCACCGCTGCGGTGGCCTGACCCGGGCCCACGTCGGCCAGACTGTTCGCCTCGGCGGGTGGATCCACCGTCGCCGCGATCTTGGCGGGATCGTCTTTCTCGACCTTCGTGATCGGGAAGGACTGGTCCAGCTGGCGTGCAACCCGGCCTGGACCCCGGCGGCAGTACTTGACCTTGCCGCCTCGGTCGGGGTCGAGAGTGTGGTGCTGGTCGAGGGGACCGTGACCCTGCGCGATGAACCGGGCCGCGATGCCACGATGACCACTCGCGAGGTCGAGGTTCGAGTGAGCACGCTTCGGGTGGTCGGGGCGGCAGTGACGCCCGCGATTCCGGTGGCACGGCGCGAGGGCGAGGAACTCGCGGCCGAGGAACTCCGGCTGCAGTATCGCGTGCTCGACCTGCGGCGCCCGGAACTCCAGATCAACATGATGATGCGGCACCGGCTGTTGCAGCGCGCACGTCGGACGCTCAGCGAGCTTGGCTTCCTGGAGATCGAGACCCCGATTCTCACCAAACCGACACCAGAGGGTGCCCGCGATTACCTCGTGCCCAGTCGAGTGCATCCCGGCGAGTGCTATGCGCTGCCGCAGTCACCCCAGATCTACAAACAGCTGCTGATGATGTCAGGCTTCGATCGCTACTTCCAGATCGCGCGCTGCTTCCGCGACGAGGATCTCCGCGCCGATCGGCAACCGGAGTTCACGCAGATCGATCTCGAGGCCTCCTTCGTCACCGAGCCGGACGTTCTGGCGGTGGTGGAGGCCGTCCTGCGCGATCAGTGGGCGGAGGCCGGTCACACGGTCCGCACGCCCTTCCCGCATCTCACCCATCGCGAGGCGATGGAACGCTTCGGGATCGACAAGCCGGATCTGCGTTTCGGTTTGGAGATCACCGACCTCAGCGAGCGTGTCGGGGCGGGGGCGGCGCCATTCGTGCATGAGGCGATCGAACGCAACGGCCGACTGCGGGGGATCGTGGCTGCCGATACGGCGCTCTCGCGGAAGGAGATCGACGGCCTCGCCGAGGTGGCGAAATCGGCCGGAGCCGGTGGCTTGATCTGGGCCCGCGTTGGCGAGAACGGATGGGAAGGGCAGGGTGTCAAGGCATTCGGCCCGGAACTGCTCACCCTCACGCCAGCGTCGAGTGGGGCAATTCTCCTTGCAGTGGCTGGTGCCGACTCGGTGACCTCCCCGGCGCTGCATGCCGTGCGCACCGCGCTCGCTCAGCGCCCCGGACTGATTCCGCCGGACGTCCATGCGTTTGCGTGGATCGTCGACTTCCCGCTGTTCGAGCACGACGCGGCGAGTGGCGAGTGGGTCTTCACGCATCACCCGTTCACCTCGCCGCATCCGGACGACATCGAGTATCTCGAAAGCGAGCCGTGGCGCTGCCGCGCGCTGCACTACGACGCCGTGTACAACGGCAATGAACTCGGCAGCGGATCGATCCGGATCACCGATCCCGTGGTGCAGGGGACCGTGTTCCGTTTCCTCGGCATCGACCCGGCCGAGCAGCAGCGTCGGTTCGGCTTTCTGCTCGACGCGCTCGCGTCCGGTGCCCCGCCGCACGGCGGCTTCGCGCTCGGCTTCGACCGCATTGTGATGCTGCTCGCACGCGCCACCTCCCTGCGCGACGTGATCGCCTTCCCGAAGACGACGGCGGCGCGCGCGCTCTTCGAGGGAGCGCCGATCGCCGTGACGGCAAAAGAGCTCGCCGCATTGCACATCCGAACCATGGGAGAGGGCAGCGCATGACCGGTGATGAGTCACGGCAGAACCTGAATGCTGAAGGGGCGGATTCACTCCTCCTGGCCGGTGTGAATGACGTGAACTTCACCGAGCTGCAGCGAGCCCTCGGCGTGCGGGTCTCCCAGCGTGGCGACGCGATCACTCTACTGGGGACCAGCGAGCAGGTGGAGCGCGCGGCGCCGGTGGTGCAGACCCTGATCGACATGGCCCGGATCGGCCAGTCGTTCGAGGCGGAGGACGTCTTTCGCCTCGCCCGCAATGGCGAGTTGCCCGCGCCGCCCGTGGCGGAGGCCGGACGGATCGTGCTTCCGGGCCTGCGCAAGTCGATCGTGCCAAAGACCGCGGGGCAGCGCGAATACATCAAGCTGATCCACGAAAACGATGTGGTGGTCGGCATCGGACCTGCCGGGACGGGCAAGACGTATCTAGCGGTGGCGAAAGCGGTCGAGGCTCTGGCGCGGAAGCAGGTGAAGCGCATCATCCTGGCGCGACCGGCCGTCGAAGCAGGGGAGTCGCTGGGGTTCCTCCCCGGTGATCTCCAGCAGAAGGTGGATCCGTATCTCCGGCCGCTCTATGACGCGCTGGAAGACATGATGCCTCCCGACCGGATCCAGAAACTGATCGAGACGCGAGTGATCGAGGTCGCGCCGCTGGCGTACATGCGTGGGCGCACGCTCAATGACGCGTTCATCATCCTGGATGAGGCGCAGAACGCGACCGGCCCACAGATGAAGATGTTCCTCACCCGACTCGGCGTGAACAGCAAGGTGGTGGTGACGGGCGACAAGACGCAGATCGATTTGCCGCGCCGCGAAGAGTCCGGATTGGTGCAGATCGAGCGGATTCTCCCGGGCATCCCGGGATTGGCCTTCTACTACCTCACCGAAGTCGATGTCGTGCGGCACCGGCTCGTGAAGGAAATCATCCGCGCCTACGCCGCCGATCAGGCCGGCTGATGGCGGCGGGACCACCGTGTCAGGTGACGGTCACCGGCGCGAGCGCTTTGCCGGCGCGCACGGCGGTGCGGGCCGTGGAGCAGGTGCTTGCGGGAGAGCAGCAGCGCGCCTCGGTGGCGGTCATCTTTCTCGGCCCGCGCCGGATGCAGGCGCTCAACGCCGAGTATCTCCACCACGATTGTGTCACGGATGTGATTTCGTTCGGGCTCCCCCAACCGGATGGCTCGGTGGCGGGTGATGTGTATGTCTGCCCCTACGTCGCGGCTCGGCAGGCGCGGCAACTGGGGGTTCCGGTCCGCGAGGAGACCCTTCGATTGCTCGTGCATGGGACGCTGCATGTGCTCGGCTGGGATCACCCGGCCGATGCGTCGCGGATGCATTCTCCCATGTGGGCTCGTCAGGAGCAGTACCTGAAGCAGGTGCTCCGATGAGCGAGCTCTTTCGCGCGCTGCCTGCCGTGGCCGGATTGGTGATGCTCTGTGCCGCGATCGTCGCGCTGGCTGGCGAGGGTGAGGCCGAACTCGGCGCGCGGGCCCTGGCGCGCGACCCCAACGACGAGGCGCTCTCGCCTGCCCGGACGCTGCGCGTGATGCATCTCTCGTTGTTGGTGGTCGCCGCGGCACTGGCCGCGACAGCCGTGGGGTGGTGGGCGTATCTCCCTGGCAGCGCGCTGCTGCGTGTCGTGCTGGTCACCGGGCTGGTCTGGGCGGTCGGTGACCTGGCACCGCGCCTGCTGGCCGTGCTCGCCCCCGAGCTGGTTCCGCTGGCGCACCGCGCCGCAATGGCGGTCGCTCCAGCCTTCCGGCCGCTGCTCTGGCTCACCTCGCGGATCGATCGGCAGGGCCGCGAACATCCGCAGGGCAGTGGCCGGGCATCCGATCGTCCCTCGCCACATGAGATGGCGCTGGGCGTTTTCTCGCTCCACGAGATGACCGTCTCCGAAGTCATGACGCCGCGCATCGACATCGTGACGGTTGACCTCAAAGAGGCAGAGGAAACCGTGATCGCCACGCTGCGCAGCAGCGAACACGCCCGCCTCCTGGTGGTCGATGCCCATCCCGATTCGGTGGTCGGGATTCTCTACGCGAAGGACATCCTCCCGCGCCTTCGCCAGGTCAGCGAACCGCGGGAAGCGTGGCAGGGACTGGTGCGCCCCGCCTCGTTTGTTCCCGAGGCGAAGCGCCTCGATAGGCAACTCCGGGATTTCCAGCGTGGCCCGGGGCATATGGCCGTGGTGGTCGACGAGTTCGGCGGGACTGCCGGCATCGTCACCCTTGAAGACATCCTCGAACAGATTGTCGGCGAGATCCAGGACGAGTATGACGGCGAGGAGTCGCCACCGATGGTCGGGCATGAGGACGGGCATTTCTCGGTGCAGGGTGGACTTCCCCTCGCCGACCTCGAAGCGGAGGTCGATCACGACTTCGGGCGGGAGGACGTTTCGACGGTCGGCGGGCTGATGCTTGCGGAGTTCGGGCGGGTGCCACGCATCGGCGAGGCGTTCGAAATTGACGGCTGGCGTTTCGTGGTCGAGTTGATCATTCGCCGCCGCATCCGTCGGGTCTCGGTCTGGCCTCCCCGCGCCGTGGGTGATCGAGACGTCGTGCTCGAGGAACGGGAATGAGTTGGCTCATCATCGGCGCCGGGTTCATCATCGCCTGCGTGGGCTCCGCCGGCGCGGCCTCACTGGTGGCCACCGCACGGCAGGCACTGGCGGAGATCATCTCGCGCCGGCTTCGGGGTGGCGATGATTCACTCGCCTGGGTGCCCCAGACCGAGCGTGAAGTCGCCGCGGCGATCGCCGCGACGTCGTTCGGCGTCGCCTTGGTGGGGTCGGCCATTCCCGGGCTGTTCAGCACCGCCACGCTGCCGATGCTCGGGGCGCTTGTGGTGCTCCTCGTGGTGCCGCTTACCCTGGTCGGTGCTCATCTGCTGCCGCGCACGCTGACCCATGCGCGGGCGGCCCAGGTGGTCGAGTTGTTGCGCCCGATTCTGCGCGGCTGGGGCGCCTTGCTCGGCGTCGTGCTGCCGTCGCGGGCCGATGATGCCGCCGACGATGTCCGGGCGCTCGCGCGGGAAGGTCGGGTGAGCGGTCTCGAGGGAGACGAACTGGTGATGGTCGGCGGGGTGATGTCCTTCGCCGAGCGACCGGTGCGGGCGGTGATGACCCCACGCACGGCCGTGGTGGCCGTGCCGCACGACGCGTCCTACCAGATGGTGATGGAGGTCTTCGCAGAGAGCGCCTACACTCGGGTGCCCGTCTACCGGAACACCCTCGATGAGATCGTGGGGATGATCCATGCCTTCGACCTCTTCCAGTTGCGGTCCGACGATGCCCTGCCGGTGCGTCCGGTGTCGTTCGCGCCGGAATCGCGTGCGGCCGGAGACCTGCTCATCGACATGCAGCGGGAGCGGCGGCACCTCGCCGTGGTGCTCGACGAATTCGGCGGGACCGCCGGCATCATCACGCTCGAGGATCTGCTCGAGGCACTGGTCGGGGAGATCGCCGATGAGGACGAGGCCCCGCCGGTGATCTCTCCAGTATCCGCCGAACTGCTCGAACTGGATGGCACCGAGGCACCAAGTGTGGTCACCGATCACTTCGACGCCGTGCTTCCGTCGAGCGACGCGGCTTCCTTCGGGGGGCTGCTGGCGGAGCTCGCAGGGCGCATTCCGATTGCCGGCGAGCGCTTCTCGCTCGGCGCCCTGGAGATCGAGGTGCTGCAGGCCTCGCCCACTCGCGTGGAGCGGTTGCTGGTGCGCCGAGCCGGGCAACCGGTCAAGCCGTTGGAGCGCATCACGCCATGACGGCGCCGGGGAGCAGTCTCAACGAACTGGTGGCGCTCGTTCGCGAAGGGCGACTCGAAGCATTCATCGAACGCGCTTACGAGCTGGAGGCTCCGGATCTCGCTGACGTGCTCGCATCGCTGGATGATGACGAGCGCCTGACGCTCGTGCGCGCACTTCCCGCCGAACTGTCCTCGCAGGCGCTGATCGAACTGTCGCCGGACAAACATCCCGAGGCAATCGTTGCCGCACTCGATGCCCTGCAGGCAGCCGAAATCGTCGAAGAGTTGGAGGACGACGACGCGGTTGACCTGCTCGGTGAGCTGCCGCCGGCAGAACGCGCACGCATCCTGGCTGGGGTGCCGGAACACGATGCCCTGGATCGGCTGCTCCGGTACGGCCAGGAGACCGCCGGTGGCCTGATGACCGCGCATGTCGTGACGGTCATGCAGCTCGACCATGTCGGGTTGGCGCTCGAGGCGGTCCGTCGTCAGGCGGAGGAGCTGGATGACGTCGGCGAGGTGTTCGTCGTCGATAGTGAGCGCCGCCTGGTTGGCCGACTCGCCTTCAAGCACCTGGTGGTGACGGCCACATGGCGGCTGGTGCGCGATGTGATGGAACCGGCACCATTCAGCATGCCGCCGGAGACCGACCAGGAGGCCGTCGCGCGACTGATGGCTCGTTACGACCTCTCCGCGCTCCCCGTCGTCGATGCCAGCGGTCGCCTGCTCGGGCAGGTGACCTACGATGACGTCATCGATGTCGCCCAGGAGGAGGCGACCGAGGACCTGCTTCGCTTCGGCGGTGTCTCGCCCGATGAGGAACTCGGAGGACGTTGGCGTGCCGCGGTGCGGAGTCGCCTGCCGTGGCTGTACATCAACCTGCTCACTGCCTTTCTGGCCGCCGCCGTCGTGGTGTACTTCCAGCGTGCCATTGATCAGATCGGGAGTCTGGCGGTGTGGATGCCTGTCGTTGCGGGAATGGGCGGAAATGCCGGGACACAGGCGCTGGCTGTCTCCGTGCGCCGACTGTCGCTCGGGCAGATTTCCGTCGACCGGGCGCGATCGATCATCTTCAAGGAGGCGCTGGTCGGCCTGATCAACGGTCTGGCGATCGGTGTGGTCGTCACCGGCGTTTCACTCCTGGTGGGACAACCCTGGCGACTCGGGCTCGTTGTGTTCCTCGCCGTCACCGGAAACCTCCTGGTCGCCGGCCTGGCCGGGGCCTCCATCCCCGTCATCCTCGAGCGCCTGGGCATCGACCCCGCCGTGGCCTCGTCCATCTTTGTGACCACCTTCACCGACGTCTGTGGCTTCCTGCTGCTCCTCGGCCTTGCCACCGCCATGCTGCTCTGACGGACGGCGGACCGCTTTGCCCTAAGTCGTGCAATGGTGGTAATTTCCCTCATGACAGAGGCGCCACTGTTTGCCGACCTGATCGGGGGAAAGACCGCAGCCATCGCGCGGGCTGTCTCGATCGTCGAAAATGGCCGGGCCGGTTTTGAAGCGCTCCTCTCCCGGTTGCATTCCCGTCTTGGCCGGGCCCGACGGATCGGCCTGACCGGGCCGCCTGGAGCCGGCAAATCCACCCTCACCGAACGTCTCGTCAGCGCCCTCCGTCAGCAGGGCCAACGGGTCGCCGTGGTCGCCGTCGACCCCACCTCTCCGTTCAGCGGCGGGGCGCTGCTCGGCGATCGCATCCGAATGGAAAGCATCGCCCTCGATCCTGGCGTCTACATCCGCTCGATGGCCACGCGTGGCTCCCTGGGCGGGCTCGCCACCTCCACCCGCGAGGTGTGTGACGTGCTCGACGGGGCTGGTTTCGATCGCATCATCATCGAGACCGTGGGGGTGGGACAGTCCGAACTGGATGTGACGCATCTGGCCGACACCACGGTGCTCGCCCTCGTGCCCGAGTCGGGCGATGGCATTCAGGCCCTCAAGTCGGGCGTCATCGAGGCGGTCGATCTGCTGGTCGTCAACAAGGCAGATCGCCCGGGGGCGGAGAAGGTTCGTCGCGAGCTCGAGCTGGCACTCGACCTGCGGCTCGGGAAGGTGGCGGGGAACCTGCCGGCGCACCACGGCGCACTGCGGTCGGGGCCTCCGGCTCAGGCGCGGGAGCCGGAGCAGGATGCGGCATGGCGACCACCCGTTTTGCTCACGACAGCAGTGAAGGGCGAAGGCATCGCGGAACTCCTCGACGCCCTGGATCGTCATTGGGAATGGATGACAGGCGCCGGGGTGCTTGAGGAGCGTCGCCGCGAACGCTCGAGACTCCACACGCGGGAGATTGTCGAGCGCGCGGTGCACCGATGGGTGTGGAAGGAATCGAACGCCGAGGAGTTGATCGCCGGCCGTCTGGACGAGATCACTGCCGGCACGAGCAGCCCCTATGAGGTGGCGGCGGAGGTTGTCGCCACGCTGAAGGAAGGAGCCAGGGTATGACCATGACTGCTTCACATGACGCCTTGCTGGTGGAGCGCCTTGCCTTGCGCGAGGCTGAGGTGGCAAGGCTCCGTGACGAGCTCGAGACATGGAAGGCGAAGGTCGCCGGGCTGCCAGTGCGACAGGACAGCGACTTCACCACCATCTCTGGACGGGAACTCGAGCCCGCCTACTCCGCGCTCGATCTCGCCACGCCGGAGCCGATGCCCGGGGAGTATCCGTTCACTCGCGGCATCCATCCCACCATGTATCGCGGTCGTCTCTGGACCATGCGGCAGTTTGCCGGCTTCGGCACGGCGGAGGACACCAACCGGCGCTACAAGTTCCTGCTCGAGCGTGGCCAGACCGGACTCTCCGTCGCATTCGACTTCCCGACGCTGATGGGCTACGACTCCGACCACGCGCGGTCCGAAGGGGAGGTCGGCAAGTGTGGCGTGGCGATCTCCTCCCTGGCCGACATGGAGACCCTCTTCGAGGGGATTCCGCTCGATCAGGTCTCCGTCTCCATGACCATCAACGGACCGGCGGCGATCCTCTTCTGCTTCTTCGTCGCCGCGGCCGAGAAGCAGGGCGTGGACATCCGGAAGCTGCAGGGCACCTTGCAGAACGACATCCTCAAGGAGTTCGTCGCTCAGCACGCCTGGGTCTTTCCGGTGGAGCCATCGCTCAACCTCATCGTGGACCTGTTCGAGTGGACCAGCCAGCATACGCCATCCTGGAACTCGATCTCCATTTCCGGCTATCACATTCGCGAGGCCGGGGCGACTGCGGCGCAGGAGTTGGCGTTCACCCTGGCGAATGGTTTCACCTACGTTGAGCGCGGCATCGCGCGCGGACTCGACGTCGACCAGTTCGCCCCTCGGCTGTCGTTCTTCTGGGACGTGCACAACGACTTTTTCGAGGAACTCGCGAAGTTGCGGGCGGCTCGGCGCATCTGGGCACGGCATCTCCGGGAACGCTACGGCGCGCGCGATGATCGTTCGCTCAAGATGCGCTTCCACTGCCAAACGGCCGGAGTGTCGCTGACGGCGCAGCAGCCGATGAACAACATCGTGCGCGTGGCCTACCAGGCACTCGCCGCGGTGCTGGGGGGCGCGCAGTCGCTCCACACCAACGCGCTCGATGAGACGCTGGCACTCCCCACCGAGCATGCCGTGCGCGTCGCCCTTCGTACGCAACAAATCCTCGCGTACGAAACAGGGGTGCCCAACGTGGCCGATCCGCTCGGCGGGTCCTATTTCGTCGAGGCGCTGACCGACCGCATGGAAGCCGAGGCCGAAGCGGTCTTTGCCGAGGTCGCCGACATGGGCGGAACCGTGGCGGCCATCGAGGCAGGCTGGTTCCAGCGGGCAATCGCCCAGTCGGCCTCCCGCTTCCAGGCAGAAGTGGAAGCCGGTCGCCGGACCGTGGTGGGGCTGAATGCCTTCGTCGAGGAGGATGAGCCACCGATCGAGATCCTCAAGATCGACGAATCCGCCGAGCGGCTGCAGCGCCAACGGATGGCGGAGATGCGCGCGACACGCGACGACGCGCTGGTGGCGGAGCGACTCCAGCTGTTGCAGCACGCGGCCCGGGAGGGGCGCAACGTAATTCCCGCCATGCTCGACTGCGCGCGAGTGTACTGTACGCTGTTTGAAATCCGGCACGAGCTCGAGTCCGTCTGGGGCGCGTACCGCGAACCTGTCTTCTTCTAGAACCGAGATCACCATGGCCACTGCCCGCAAGCCCACCAGCGATCGCGACCTGCTCCGGATGAAGCCCGGCAGCGATCCCGTGGTGACCTGCTACCTCAAGCTGGAATCGCGCGACCGCGCGCGCGGTCGTTACCTCACCAAGCTCAAGAACCGCGTAAAGGCGCTGGAGTATTCGCTCCCATCGCTCGGCTGGGACAAGCCGCGACAGGAACAGATTCGCGCCGATATCGCACGCATCGTGACGTACCTCGCCGATGCCAATCACCTTCCCGGTACGCAGGGCGTCGCGCTGTTTGCCTCGAAGTCCCTTGGGCTCTTCGAAGTGCGGCCGCTGCCTCGCGTCCATCGCTCCCGGCTCGTCGTCGACCGCACGCCGCTGGTGCGCGAATTGGCGGCGAGCGAAGAGGAGTTCGGGCGGCTCTTCACCGTGACGATGGACCGCGCGAGTGCGCTCATCTGGGAAGTGACTGCGTTCGATGCCAAGGTGGTCGAGAAGGTCGAGACCGAGGTGACGCGTGGCGGCCGCTACCACGGTCGCGGAGCCCGGGCCGATGCCACGGGTGAACACAGCTTCCACAACCGGATTCGTGACGAGCGTCGACGGCACTTGGAACGCGTGGCGCGCGCCCTCTTCGATCTCGACCGGATGTCCCCCGGGCACCAGATCGTCATCACGGGTGGTGGCAGCGACGCTGCCGCACTGGAACCGTTCCTGCACAACTACATCGCCGATCGCCTCATCGGTCTGGCGCGCCTTGCGCCGAAGGATGCGACCGCCGCCGCCGTGCATGAGCTCACCATGGAAGTCCGGGAGCAGCACCTCCGCGCCTCCGAGACCCGGCACATCGAGGAACTGGCCGAAGGACTGGGCAGTTCCTGGGCAGTGAATGGTATCCGCGAGACGCTGAAGTCGCTTTCGCAAGGTCAGGTGAGGCTGTTGCTCGTCCAGGGTGAGGCTGTGATCCCGGGTTTCCGCTCCATGAACACTGGCCGACTCTCGACCCTTGCCCGCGACCTCCGGGAAGACGGCGAGGTGGTTCCCTCGCTCGATGTGATCGATGACGCCATCGAAGAGGCGCTGCGCCAGCATGTCGCGCTCGACGTCACGTGGTCCGCCGAGGCGGCCAAGGCGATCGATGGCTTGGCGGGGTTGCTCCGCTTCAAGTGAGCCCGGTTCGTCGACCTTCACCGTCTGGAAGGGAAGTCCACATGATGGCAGTCGCAGATGCACCACCGCTCACTCGACCCATCCGCGTGCTGGTGGCCAAGCCGGGACTCGACGGACATGACCGTGGTGCCAAGGTCGTGGCCGCCGCGTTGCGGGACGCCGGCATGGAGGTGATCTACACCGGGTTGCATCAGACCCCGGAGATGATCGCGACGGCCGCCGTGCAGGAAGACGTCGATGTGGTTGGCCTGTCGATTCTCTCGGGGGCGCACATGACGCTCTTCCCGCGGGTACGCGACCTGCTCACCGAAATGGGCCGCCCCGACATCCTCGTCACCGGCGGGGGCATCATTCCCCAGGAGGACGTCGTGGCCTTGCAGGAAAAAGGAATGGGCCAGCTGTTCGGTCCGGGGACGCCGACGACGGCGCTGGTGACGTATGTCCAGGAATGGGCGCGCACGCACCTGAGCAGCTGAGGCGTTGATGTCTGCCGATTCCATCGAGACACCGCGCACGTCACGACTCCGGGGACTGACCGAGGAATACCTCGAGCTGGCCGAGCGCCTTCGGCGCGGTGGCGGGGCAAAGCGCGTCGCCAAGATGCACGACAAGGGGCAGCTGTCGCCACGGGAACGGGTGGAGCGGTTGCTGGATCCCGGCGCGCCGTGGCTTGAGGTGGGCCTGTTGGTGGCCTACGATCGGTACGATGGGGAGGCACCGTCGGCCGGGGTGATCACTGGCGTGGGCGACGTGTCGGGGCGGGAGGTCGTGGTCGTGGCGAACGACGCGACCGTCAAGGCCGGCTCGTGGTGGCCGGAAACGATCACCAAGATCCTCCGCGCGCAGGAGATCGCGATGCGCGAGCGGATCCCCATTCTCTACCTCGTCGACTCCGCCGGCGTGAACCTTCCCTACCAGGGTGGCGTCTTTCCAGGGCAGTACGGCGCGGCGCGCATCTTCTACTACAACTCGATCATGCGGCGCTACCTCCATGTGCCGCAGATCGCCGCGGTGATGGGCAGTTGCGTCGCGGGGGGTGCGTACCTGCCCGCCCTCTCCGACGTGATCTTCATGGTGGAGGGCACCTCCTTCATGGGGCTTGGTGGCCCCAATCTGGTCAAGGGGGCGACGGGGCAGGTGGTGGACGCCGAATCGCTGGGCGGCGCAAAGACCCATACGGCGCGAAGCGGCGTGGCGCACTACCGCGCAGCCAACGACATCGAGTGTCTCGAACGGATGCGCGAATACGTCGCGCGCCTCCCGCGGCCCGCCGTGACGGTGCAGGCAGTCACTGCTCCGCGCCCTCCCAAGATCGACCCGACCACCCTGTACGATCTGCTTCCGCACGACCACCGGCTTTCCTACAACATGCGCGAGGTGCTGGACTGCATCCTCGACGACGGCGCGTTTGATGAGTTCCAGCCGGACCGCGCCGGCGAGATGCTGTGTGGTCACGCTCGCATCGAGGGGCGGCCGGTGGCCGTCATTGCCAATCAGCGCGGGATCATCAAGACCGAAAGCCAGGCTCGCCCACGCTTCGGTGGCATCGTCTACGCGGAGAGCGCAGAGAAGGTGGCCTATTTCATCGAGACGGCGAATCGGGAGCGCGTGCCGATTCTCTTCATCCAGGATGTGAGCGGGTTCATGGTGGGTCCGGAGGCGGAGCACGAGGGGATCATTCGTGCTGGCGCCCAGTTCGTCGAGGCCATGGCCACCACCTTTGTGCCCAAGATCGTGCTCACCGTCAACCATGCGTCGGGCGCCGGTTACTACGCCATGGCGGGGCAGGGGTTCGATCCCGACTTCATTCTCTCCTGGCCCACGGGCCGGATGGCAGTGATGGAAGGCGAGGCCGCGGTGATGGCCGTGCACAGCGGAGCGATTGAGAAGGCCCGGGCCGCCCAGCAGCCACTCGACCCGGCCACCACGGCGGCGATGGACAGCATGCGCACCGACTACGACCAGCAGCTCGACGCGCGCTTCGCCGCCGCGCGGGGGTTCGTCGACGCCATCATCACGCCGGAGGAGACGCGCGACACGCTCGCCCTGCTCCTGCGCGTCGCCGCCAACAATGACGGACCGCACCTCGGGCCCTTTGTGCTCGATGCGCGCGCCGGCCTCGGGATCGGCGTGTGATGTTGGGACGTCTGGTACCGTTGGCGCTGCTGCTCGGCGCGCTCCCGCTCGGAGCTCAAGGCGTCATACCACCCGCCACGGCCGTGGACTCGAGTCGTCGAGCACTCCCGCCCGTTGAGGCCTATCACCGGGGGTTCATCGCGCTCAAGGACGCCGGCGTGGATCGCTTCGCCGCCGCGCACCCGGCATGGGATGGACGGGGTGTCCTGATCGCGATCCTCGACAGTGGCGTCGATCCCTCGATCGCCGGCCTGCAGACCACCAGCGACGGGGCGCCGAAGATCCTCGACCTCCGCGACTTCTCCCACGAGGGACGCGTGCTGCTCCGGCCGATCGAACGGCACGGTGACACGCTCTTCATCGGTGGGCATCGTCTGCTGGGCGCGTCATCCGTCGCGGCCCTGTCGGGAAGCAGGACGATCTGGGGTGGGGCGCTGGCGGAGCTGCCACTGGGTGCGCCGCCGGCTTCCGATCTTGACGGCAACGGCAAGGCCGATGATTCGCTCTCCGTGGTCGTGGTGCGGGGACCTTCGGGATGGGCGCTCTTCGCCGACACGCAGGAGGACGGCACTCTCGCGAACGATCACCCGCTGTACGACTTCAGCGTGGCGCACGAGTCGTTCGGATGGAACGCCGGAGGGCACCCGACGGCCGTCCAGCTCGCCGTGAATCTGTCGGACTCGGCAGGGGTGCCGCTGCTCGATCTTTTCTTCGACACCAGCAGTCACGGCACGCACGTCAGTGGCATCGCCTCGGGGCACAATCTCTACGGCGTCGCCGGCTTTGACGGCGTGGCTCCTGGCGCAAAGCTCATCGGGCTCAAGATTGCCAATGACGCCGAGTCCGGCATCACCGTGACCGGGTCCATCGCAAAGGCCCTGGCCTACGCCATCGAGTTTGCGACTGCGCGCCAGATGCCACTCGTGGTGAATCTCTCGTTCGGTGTCGGCAACGAGATCGAAGGCACGGCTCGCATCGATGCGATCGTTGATTCGATCCTCGCCGTGCATCCCGATGTCGTCATGACGGTGTCGTCGTCGAACGATGGCCCGGGGTTGAGCACCATCGGCTTCCCGGGCAGCGCCTCCCGCGTCTTCTCGATCGGAGCTACCGAGCCCCGCGTCTTCAACGGTGCCGTGCCCGACGATTCGCTGCCGTCGCCACTCGCGACATTCTCGAGTCGGGGCGCGGAGATCGCCGCGCCGGACTTCGCCGTGCCAGGGGTCGCCTATTCGAGCGTCCCGAATTTCGCCGTGGGGCAAGAACAGGAGAGCGGCACCAGCATGGCCGCGCCCTACGCGGCGGGATTGGTGGCGCGACTGCTCTCCGCCGCGCTCGACCAGAAGCGGACCATCCCGGCGTACATCATCAAGCAGGCGCTCCGCATCTCGGCGCGCCCCGTGATTGCCACCACGCCGGTCGAGTCTGGTGCCGGGACTCCTGACCTGGTCGCCGCCTGGAAGTGGCTCGACGCGCCGCATGTCGTCCCGTCGCTCGCCGTGGACGTCGGCGCGGTGCGCGGCAGAGGGGCCGTGTTCGTCGTGACGCCGCCCGCGGGCGACCCGGTGCCCCCGCCGGGCACGACGGTTCGCAATGTCGCCACCGTGACCATCCGGCGCCTTGACGGCGTGGCACCGCTCACCCTCCGGCTGCAACCCAGCGCGAAGTGGATCCAGGTGCCAGCCACTGTAACACTCGCCTCGGGCACGGCCCGCTTCGAGGTGACGGTCGATCCTGCGCTCTGGGGGAAGGCGGGGGTCCTCGCTGGCACCATTCGCGTGGAGACCGGCGACGAGAGCCTTGGCGCGCTCGCAACCATCCCGGTCACGGTGGTGGTCCCGATCTCTGCGCTCGCTCGAACCTATGCCGACACGTTCGACGTGCTTGGCGGCGGCACCGGGAGGCGCTTCATCCCCGCCGACACGGGGCGCGGCATCCAGATCGAAGTGGCGACGACCAAGACCGGCGCGCAGGTTCTCGCCATGCTCAGCGAACCGAGCGGCATGCCGTTCCGCGATGGCGCCGGGTCACCAGCCGGATTCGGAGACGGCGCCGCACTCTTTGAGCTCTCGGCGGAAGACGTGGTTCACGGGCTCTACGAAATCGACGCGACGTCGACTCCCGGTCGAGGAGAGCGGGCCGTCGTCACCGTGCGCCGTTCTCCAGTCAGGCTTGGCGCCCGGGTGGTTCACGATACGCTGCATGTCCTCGCGACGAGCTTGGTGAATGCGCCCGTGTCGTTGCGCCTTCGGGCAGGGCTGATCGGGGCGGCACGGGACACCACAGTCGCTGAAGCCGACGACACCCCGCTTCGGGTGGCGTTTCCGGTTCCCATCTGGGCGAGCCGGGTGCTCGTCGATACACGGATGCCCCGAGAGGTCTGGTCGCGCTACACCGACTTCGGGGTCACCCTGCAGGATCGGCACGGTGTCCAGCTTGGGACCGGCCCGTTGAACTACGCCTTCGGCCGCACCGGGGCGGAGTTGCCCGTCGCGCTGCATGGCGATTCACTGGTGGTGCTGCTGGCGCCGGGGTTTGCCGATGCGAGCGGGTCGCATGCCTGGTCGCTTGCGCTGAGTGTGCGATTCCTGGTGGACAAACCCATCACGTTGGATGAGGGCGGGAGCTCGGTGCGACCGTTGCCCCCGAGCGCCACGCGCGATGAGCGCTTTCCGCTCGGCCGACTGCCGATCGTGATGCCCGGCGGATTCGAGCCGCTCCTGATTCTCGTGGGCCTCGAAGGCGAAGATCACATTTGGACGCGACAGGTGCACCTGCGCGTCGACGCTGGGGGAACGCAGTGAGCACCAATAGGGTGGTACGGGTCGCAGCGGGGCAGGGCTTCTGGGGCGATTGGCTCGAGGCGCCCGTGCGGCAGGTGAAGGGCGGCACGATCGACTATCTCATGCTCGACTATCTCGCCGAAGTCACCATGTCGATCCTGCAGAAACAGCGTTCCCGCGATCCGGCAATGGGGTACGCCAGGGACTTTGTGACCCAAGTCGAGCGAATTCTTCCGGACATTGCTGACAAGGGCGTCAAGGTGATCTCCAACGCCGGGGGCGTGAATCCTCGGGCATGCGCGGAGGCGGTACGAGCCGCAGCCGATCGCCTTGGGCTCGGTGACCGGGTGCGCATCGGACTGGTGCTGGGTGATGACCTGATGGATCGCCTGGATACCATGACCGCTGCCGGGGAACCCTTCGCGAGCATGGACAGCGGGCGGCCGCTCAGCGATGTCCGCGCCCATGTGCGCGCCGCCAACGCCTATCTCGGCATGGCGCCGGTGGTCGAGGCGCTCGAACGCGGGGCCAACATCGTGATCACCGGCCGTGTCACCGACACCGGTCTCACGCTTGGGCCCCTCGTCCACGAATTCGGCTGGTCGCCGGACAACTGGGACCTGATGGCGGCGGGGACGATCGCCGGGCACATCATCGAGTGTGGCGCGCAGAGCTCGGGCGGAAACCTGCTGAAGCACTGGCGCCAGGTGCCGCGCCTCGAGGATGTCGGCTTTCCGCTGGTCGAGGTGAAGGCCGATGGCACCTTCGTGGTGACCAAGCACCCCGGCACCGGTGGGATCGTCAACGTGGCGTCGGTCTCGGAACAACTGGTATACGAGATGGGTGATCCCACCAACTACATCACGCCCGACTGCGTCGCGGACTTCACCTCCATCCGCGTGAAGCAAGCCGGGAAGAATCGCGTTGCGGTCTCGGGCATCACGGGCCGTGCGCGCACCGCCATGCTCAAGGCGTCGATCGCGTGGTTCTATGGCTACAAGGCGGTTGGGACGCTGGTGTACTCGTGGCCCAACGCCTACGACAAGGCGCGTGCCGCCGATCGCATCCTGCGCAAGCGACTCAGTGCGCTGGGGCTCGAGTTCGAGCAGATCCTCACCGAGTTCGTCGGTGTGGATGCCACCCACGGCCGACTTAGCGGGCCGCCCAACCCCGATCTCGCCGAGGTCATGCTCCGGGTTGGAGTGCGGGCACGGGAGCGGGCATCGGTGGAGCGCTTCACCAGGGAGATCGCGCCGCTCGTCCTCACCGGCCCCCCAAGCGTCACCGGCTTCGCCGGTGGACGGCCACAGGTCGAGGAGATCGTGGCGTACTGGCCGGCACTCGTTGCTCGCGAAAAGATTGAATCCTCTGTCCGCGTGGAGATGGTCTGATGGCCGGCGTCCCGATCCAGCTTCGATACCTCGCCCACGCTCGGTCCGGCGACAAGGGCGACTCCGCCAACGTGGGACTGATCGCGCTCGAGCCCGAGTGGTATCCTGTCCTCGTCAAGCAGGTGACCCGTGCCCGGGTCGCCCGACATTTCAGGGGCATGGTCAGCGGGGTGGAGCGGTTCGAGTTGCCCAACCTGCATGCGCTGAACTTTCTTCTGCACGGCGCGCTCGATGGCGGAGGGACTCTCTCGCTCAAGACCGACGCGCAGGGTAAAGTCTTCTCGACCGCCTTGCTGCGGATGGAAATCGAGGTGCCCCGTGCGCTGGCCAGTCGCGCGAGGAAGGCGAGCGTATGAACGACACCGTCCTCACGACCCTCGCGGGTGGCGTCCTCACCCTCACCCTCAATCGGCCGGAGAAGCGCAACGCGATCGATGCCTCCGTGATCGACGGACTTGCCGAGGGATTCGCCCGGGCCGAACTCGATGCCGACGTTCGCGTGGTGGCGATTCGCGGCGCGGGGAAGGACTTCTGTGCCGGCGCGGACCTCGACGAACTGCTTGCTTCCGCCGATGCCACGGTTGCGGAGAATGAGCGGAGTGCCCTGGCACTCGGGGAACTCTTTCTGGCCCTGCGACGCCTTCCCAAGCCCTCCGTTGCGATTGTCCACGGCCGCGCGCTCGCGGGCGGCGCCGGGCTGGCGACCGCATGCGATCTGGTTTTCGCCGGTGCGTCGAGTCGGATCGGTTATCCCGAGATTGCCAGGGGCTTCGTTCCGGCCATGGTGATGACGATGCTGCGGCGAGTGACCGGTGAGAAGCTCGCCTTCGATCTGGTGGCGACCGGGCGCCTGTTGACCGCCGCCGAGGCCGCTGCCGCCGGACTCGTCGGACGGGTCTTTCCCGACGAGATGCTAGACGAGGAGACCGCGGCACTGCTCACCCAGTTGGCAAGCCGCAGCGGCAGTGCCCTCGCCCTCACCAAGCAGCTCTTCATGGAACTCGAGGGTCGTTCCTTCGAGGAGGGAATTCTCCTCGGCGCGCGCGTGAATGCACTTGCCCGGACCACGCCCGACTTCCGCCAGGCGATCGCGGAGTTCCTCAAACGGTGAAGCGTCTCCGACTGGTCGTGATTGTCGCCGGGGTCGCCCTCGCCCTGGTGGCGGTCCGCCTCGACGATCGGCGGGCGACCTGGGCGGCCATCGCGGTGCTGGGCCTCGCCCTGGCGCTCCGGTTCGCGGTCCCCAGAGAGCGGCGCGATCACGACGCAGACGATCCCGACGCGTTGCCCTGACCCATTCCGCATCGACGGGCTCCCCGCCTGAAGGGAGGAACATTGCTTCGTGATGGATGTCACTCACCCTCGCCCGCGATGTGCTTCGCCGTACCTTTGGCTACCCCGACTTCCGGCCGCTCCAGGCACAGGTCGTTCACCACGTCCTGAGTGGACGGGATGTGCTCGCCGTGCTGCCCACCGGCGGCGGCAAATCGCTCTGCTTCCAAGTCCCCGCGCTGGCATCGGCCGGCCTGACGATCGTGATCTCACCACTCATCGCCCTGATGCAGGATCAGGTCGGCGCGCTGCTGGCCAAGGGAGTACGTGCCGCGGCACTCAACAGCACCCTCGATGCGGCCGAACAGCATGCAGTGACCCGCGAGGCCGCCGCCGGCACGTTGCGGCTCCTCTATGTCTCACCGGAGCGACTCCCCCGTCTCTGTGACGACCTGCTGACCAGTGGGGTCACGGTTGGACGCCTCGCGGTTGACGAGGCGCACTGCATCGTCGAGTGGGGCCACGACTTTCGCCCGAGCTATCGCTCGCTTCGCCGAGCCCGCGCGGCCCTGGGTGGGCCACCCTGCGTGGCGCTCACCGCCAGCGCCACTCCCGCCGTGCGGCGTGAAATTCACGACGCGCTCGGCCTCCGACGCGATGCGGTTGAGGTGCTCGGCTCGTTCGACCGACCCAATCTCCGCTTCGAAGTGGTGCCTGTCGTCAGCCGCGAGGATCGGCTGGCAAAAATGATGGTGCTGGTGCGGACGTCCCGGGGAGCCGCCATCGTCTATGCGCCAACCCGCGGACTGGTGGAGGCCCTGGCGCGCGTCCTCGTAGAGGGAGGCGTGGCGGCCGCTCCCTACCACGCGGGCATGCAGCAGACCGAGCGTCGCGATGTGCTCGAGCGCTTTCTTGACGATCGCCTGCGCGTGGTGGTGGCGACCTGCGCCTTCGGCATGGGCATCGACAAGTCAGGCGTGCGGCTCGTCGCGCATTGGACACTCCCGTCCACACCGGAGTCATACTATCAGGAGGCAGGGCGTGCGGGCAGGGATGGGCAGGTCGCGCGGTGTGTGCTCTTCTTCCACCCCGCCGACGGCGCACTTCCCCGGCGACAACTCGAGGCAACCTTTCCGCCTGAGCGGCTGCTCGAGGAACTCTGGCGCGATCCCGCGCTTCGTTCCCGACATCCGGCGGGAGTGGTGAGTGCGGCTGATCGGCTGGCGATGGAGTTGCGACCGGATCGGGGCAGGGTCGATTGGTCGGCCGTGCGCCGACGGCGACGTGAGGCGGAACGCCGACTCGAGGCGATCACCGCTTACGCGCGGCTGCGTGCCTGCAGGAGCCGCACGCTGCTCGCCTGGTTCGGTGAGACGATCACCCGCTGCGCCGGCTGCGATCGCTGCACGGCATCCGGTTCCAGGCGATGAACTCGGGGCAAGTTCACGGAATACGCCGAACTCCACCGCCCGGCATCACTTCGAACCGGGCCCGTTGTACGGCGTCGTTCAGCGGGACTGGAGAGCCCAACGTGGCGAATGGCGCCGCGATCAGGTTGCCAGCAAACGCATCCGAGGCAGCGAAATTCACTTGATATCCCAGGTCCTGCATCACGCCGATGGTGAGTTTCGAGATCGGCATCGGGACGCCGGGATACTCGATGGTTCCCGTCATCAGCTCGGCGTGAAAGACGCTCTCTCGCCAGTGTGAATCCCGGGTGCCGGCGCCTCCCACATTTTCGAGCGGGATCGGCCGCCCGGCATACTGCAGCACTGCATTGAAACTGCTCCAGAGGCTCAGCGCCCCATTGCCGATGTAGATCGGGTCGGCGAGCCCGATGTCCTGTGTGGTTCCCTGGGCGAATTCGGTTCCGAAACCAAGCACGTGCCCCATCTCGTGTTCAATCGTGGGAACGATGCGATTGGTGCTCTGCAACAGGGCAAGGTCGGCTTCGTCGAAGCGCATCGTGCCGACCAGCGTCTGCTTCGAGCCGGTGCTGCGGACGACGCACGGTCCGGCACTGCC
Organism: Gemmatimonadales bacterium; assembly: GCA_038205305.1. Taxonomy (GTDB): domain Bacteria; phylum Gemmatimonadota; class Gemmatimonadetes; order Gemmatimonadales; family GWC2-71-9; genus Palsa-1233. The sequence goes on along the minus strand of JBBRBZ010000005.1, from coordinate 5,689 downwards.
AAGAACGTTGCCCGGACCGTCGATCGGGACCACCGAAGCGAAAATCACCAGATCGTCAATCGTCTCATTGAGCGCGGGCTGCCCCGTCGCGCACGCGCCCGCCTGCAACGAGAGCAACTGATCGGGAACGTCCCCCACGATGATCTGCATCCAGCGCCGTGCCGCCGCGACAAAGGCATCGCGCGAATCGGCCGACATCGTCGTCAGGAAGCGGACGTCGATGACGAAGGGGGTGAAGACGCCCGTCGCATGGAAGGTCAGCGTCGGACCGGGGTAATCGGGCAGCGATGCGACCACAGTGCTGGACCCGCCAGTGGGGCCCATCCGCCAATCACCGAGCGTGGTGCGGCCATCTGCCCCCGTGGAGACAGTGGCATTGCTGAGGGTTCCATCGCCCTCCGTCTTCGTGAAGGTCACTACCACATTCGGCAGAGGATTGCCGAACGCATCGGCGAGTTGCACCCGCGGAACTGCGGCGACCGGGAAGGAGAGATAACCGCTCTGCTCCAGCGGAGTGGACGTGGTGAGCAGCGGACTGCCGACGAGCGCCGTCGCCGAGAAGGTGATGCTGACGCCAGGCGCGACGGTGGCCACCAGCTGATTGACGCCCGGCGTGGAGCCAAGTGTCCAACTTCCGACCTGAGCCTCGCCAACCGAATTGGTCGTGGCATTCGCGCCGACGAGGGTGCCACCGCCCGACAGCACCGAGTAGCTGACCACCACCCCTGAGACAGGGTTCAGGTAGCTGTCGGTGACACGAACCTTGGGCGCCGGGAGCACCGGCTGACCAACTGGGGCGGTGTACAACTGGGAACCCACCACCTTGATCGCTGCCGGCGGGCCAGGGACGGCCGTGGCCGTCACCAACCCGGTGATCGCGGTGGAATCCACCGTGGCAAGGAGGGTGTTCGGCCCTGGGGCGGTTCCGAGAATCCACGACCCCACCTGGGCGGTGCCCGCGGCGTCGGTCATGGCCGAGTCGCCGGTGACGCGCCCGCCACCGCTTCCGACGCTGAACCGTACCACCACCCCCGGGATCCCGGTGCCGCGGCTGTCACGCACTTTGATTGTCGGCGGCACCGGGACGGCCGTCCCGACGGAGGCCTCCTGGTGGTCACCGATGGCTGGGAGGACCTGTTGCGGGGGACCGGGAGCGGGGTCGCCGCCGTGGCAGCCGACCAGCATCAGCAGCAGGGGCAGAGCGAGTCGCCCCGTCCGGAGCCGGCCTGCAGGGTGTCGGTGACGCATCGGTGCCCGCGAGGGAGAAAGGTGTGGGAGAAAAGTAGCAGCCCGCGGGTATCGGAGCCCCCCGGCGTTCCCGATCAGTTCGCTCGGACTTGTTCTAAGTTCCATGAATACATACATTTATCAACATGCGAACCACTCAGGAAATGCCCGTGACTGGCGCTGATGGCCAGCTGTTGTCGGGACGAGGGTGGTTCGTGACGGCACTGCTCGGTGTTCTTCGCTGGTTGTCCTGCACATCCCTTGCCGGTCGCCTCATGACGAGGCGCGTGATCCGATCCGAAACCGTGACGTCAGGCACGTTGGACGCCGGAGAGCCAAACCGCTCTCGGAAGCCCCATGGTGCGCGTCGCGGTTCGCGGAGATCGGGTCGCTCGCGTGCGACCGGTCCGCGAGTCCGTAGAGTATCGGACAGGGTGCCGCAGTCCAACCGGTCAGCGGGCGTCGCGTCGCGGCGTTCCGTGCAGATCCTCTACCATCCGGATGGTGTGGCATGCGCATGCCGCGCCCCGGAGCGAGACCCCTGTGAAACGCGAGATCCTGATCTCCGGCACTCCGCGCGAGACCCGCGTGGCCATTCTCGAGGACGACCGACTCGTCGAACTCCTGGTCGATCGCCCCGATCAACGGCGTGCCGTCGGTGACATCTACCTCGGACGAGTAGAAGCCGTCCTCCCGGGCATCCAGGCAGCCTTCGTCGACATCGGCATGGAGAAGAGCGCCTTTCTCCACGCGTCCGACCTGCTGGAACCCGATGCCGACGACGATCCCGACGAGGCCGACGAAGAAGAAGATGATGAGCCGGCGGCCGAAGGGGAGGCCGAGGGCGCGGATGCCGCCGAACCGACCGTCTCCCGACGCCGTCGCGGCGACGGCGGCAAGCGCGAACGCGGGCCAAGGCAGGCCATCCCGGACATCTCCGAACGATTGAAAAAGGGCATGACGCTCCCGGTGCAAGTCACCAAGGAGCCCATCTCCACCAAGGGTTGTCGGGTCACCGCCCAGATCTCCATGGCGGGACGCTTCCTTGTCTACACGCCTTACGGCACCAAGGTCGGTGTCTCCCGCAAAATCGAGAACCGCGAACAGCGCGTGAAGCTGCGCGAGCTGGTGTCAGGATTGCTCCCGCCGGATTCCGGTGGCGTGATCGTGCGCACCGTCGCTGAGGGTGTCACCGAAGACCACTTCCGCAGGGAAATCCAGTCGCTGCTTGGCAACTGGAAGAAGATCAAGCGCAAGCAGATGCACAATCGCCGCGCGCCGGCGCTGCTGCATCGTGAGGCATCGCTCACCCGTAGCTTGGTCCGCGATGTCTTCTCGGCCAAGGTCGATGCGCTCTGGGTCGATTCCCGGGAACTGCACCACGAAATTCATCAGTACCTGGAGCAGATCGATCCCGAGCTGATCGAACGGGTGCACTTCTACGACGAGCCGACGCCTCTCTTCGATCGTTTCAAGATCGAGGAGGAGATTCGCGACCTCTTCAAGCCGCGGGTCGACCTGCCGACGGGGGGCTACGTCATCATCCAGCCCACCGAGGCGCTGATCTCGATCGACGTGAACACCGGCCGATACACGGGCAAGCGCGATCCCGAGAAGACCATCCTCCGCACCAATATTGAATCCGCTCGCGAGATCGCTCGGCAGATCCGGCTGCGCGACTTGGGCGGTATCATCGTCGCCGACTTCATCGACATGGAAACGAAGGGGAATCGGGACCGGGTGCTCCAGGAACTGCGCACCCACCTCGGTCGCGACCGCGCCCGCACGCGGGCCTTCGCCGTCTCCGAACTTGGCCTCATCGAGATGACCCGGCAGCGGGTCCGCTCTTCCCTGTGGGCCTCGATGACCAGGCAGTGCCCCGCCTGCGAGGGCACCGGGCGGATCTTCTCCCCAGAGATTGTCAGCCGGCGTCTGGAGCGGGCCATCCTTCGGGCGGGAATCGAGAAAAAGGAGCGTCGTCTGGCGGTTCGGCTGCATCCCGACGTCGCCCTGTACCTCCTCGAGGAGGAACCCAAGCTGGTCGCCACCCTCGGGAAACAGGGCGGAATCGAGCTGGAGGTCCGTGACGACCCGATGCTCCGGCTGGACGAGTTCCGCCTGATGACCCGGCCGGCCGGGCGGGACGTGACCTCCATCTATGCCGTGGCGTAGCTTGGGGTTGCCCCCGTTGGAGCTGAGCACTATTTTGGATGGCTAGCCAGTGGAAGCGACCAGGACCGGACGAGGGACCATGTACGCGATTTTCGAGGCATTGGGGAAGCAGTGGCGCGCCGAGACTGGGGCGACCATTCGCATGCCGTTGATGGTGGAGAAGTCTGCCGGCGATAAGCTGACCTTCGATCAGGTCCTGCTTACTTCGGTGGGCGAGACCATCCAGGCCGGGACGCCCACCGTCAAGGGGGCCACGGTCTCCGGTGAGGTCGTCGGGCACGGCAAGGAAAAGAAGATCTATGTCTTCAAGTTCAAGCGCCGCAAGGGCTATCGCCGGAAGACCGGCCATCGCCAGAAGTTCACTGAAGTTCGCATCACTGACGTAGTGGTGGGGTGAGGCAACCATGGCACATAAGAAGGGTGTCGGCTCAAGCCGCAACGGACGCAATTCCAACCCCCAGTACCTCGGCGTCAAGCACTTTGGCGGCGAACTGGTGACGGCGGGGAGCATTCTGGTCAAGCAGCGCGGGACCAAGTTCCATGTCGGGAACAACGTCTTCCGCGCCAAGGACGATTCGCTCCACTCCTACATTGACGGCGTCGTCAAGTTCGAGCGGAAGGATCGCAGCCGTCAGAAGGTCTCGGTCTACCCGGTGGCTGCAAGCGCCGGCTGAAGCTGACCACTGACTGCGTCACGCCAAGGGCGACACCATCGGGTGTCGCCCTTCGTCGTTGGGGGGACTCTCAGCCGGCATCGCCACGCAGACGATCCGGCCAATCGCCGCAGAGGGCGGTGACTCCCAACTGGTGCAGCCGTCGGGCGTCATCAGTCGAATTCACTGTCCAGGCCACCAGGGCGATCCCTTCTCGGGCACACGCCTGCACCAGCTCCAGGTCGATGAGATCCGAACTCTGCCAGAGGGTGGCCGCCTTCGCTGCCCTGACCTGGGCGAGTGGGTCGATCGGGTAGGAGCACGAGAGGACTCCGGTGGTGATACTGGGCGTACGCTGCTTGAGCCGGGCCACGATCCGGTGGTCGAAGGAATGGATCTGGATGTGGGTCGGGTCCGCCGCTGTCGCCAGCAGGCGGAGCAGGGGACCGTCGGCCTCAGGCGGCAGCTCCTTCACCTCGACAAAGGCGGCTACGTTGCCGATGATGCTGAGAACTTCTCCCAGCGTGGGAACATCGGACCCGTCGCTGAGCGGTTGCTCACGGATTCGGGCGAAGGTGAGCTCCCTGATGCGGGCGCCGGAACGGAGCGCAGGGTCGTGATGCACCACGAATTCGCCATCGGAGGTGACGTGGATGTCCAGTTCGACGCCATCGCATCGCCCGGGGCCCTCTCCTGCCGCGTTCCGGAAGGCGGTGAGCGAGTTTTCCAGCGCCGGCCCCGCTCCCCCGCGATGGCCGATCGTGAACGGCTGCTCATTCGTCCCCAACTGTTGAAAACTCATCTGGATTCCATGTTCACAGAGTGGAAATCACCTGACTTGGAACATTCTATCAACAATGTTCATAACGACTTGTGGAATATGTTAACATCGGATCAATGCTTGTGTCAGCTCCCTTGAGGAGTGTCGGGTGAGCCGCCGCCTGTCAGCCTCTACAGGCCCCGACTTAACGGGTCGGCCGCCCTACCGTCTACCCAGCCGATGATGGAGTCGGCAACGGACTTCCCGAGTGATCCGGATCTCGTTGCCGCTTGGCGCCGCGGTGATGAGTCTGCGGCTACCCAGCTGGTTCGCCGGTATGCCACTCCGCTGGGACGCTACCTCGCCAGTGCCGGCGCCGCCAGCGCCGAGGTGGATGATTTGGTGCAGGAGACCTTCTTCAAGGCGTTCCGCGGGCTGGATAGCTGGCGCGGCGACGGTGCGCTCCGCGGCTGGTTGTTCCGGATTGCCAGCAACCTGTTGATGGATCGCTTCCGGCAGAACAAGGGTCGAATCTACCTCGAGCTGGACGACCACGACCTGCAGGACCATTCTGATCCCGCCGGGGAACTGGCGGCGGATGAGGCCGAGGGGCAGCTGAGAGCCGGTTTGGCAAAGCTCCCTCGCCTCCAACGGGAGGTGTTCCTCCTCCGTGTCCAGCAGGGGATGGAGTATGCCGACATTGCGGGCGCGCTCGGCACAACTCCCGGGGCGGCACGGGTACACTATCACCATGCGGTCAGGCGATTGAAGGAGTGGATGGCATGACGACGTGCGAGCAGTTGATGGAGCAGATGCCACAGCTCCTCCATGGGGGAGCCGAGTGGAGCCCTGCCGAGCGAGAGCACCTCGCGCACTG